>JBJEKQ010000048.1:0-12738 GCA_051878715.1 Prevotella sp. | reverse complement strand
CGTCCCATACGGTGCGGACTTTCCTTTCCTCAAACACCTTGATGATTTCTTTTTTCGTCATCTCTCCAATCTATTTTTGTAGATCCATACTCGTCTTTATTCCTCTTCCTTGCTCCATCTCTCCATGTCAGCCTTCAAGGCTTCCTTCTGCTTGCGTCTTGTGAGGTCTTCACGGAAATTGACTTTTTGTTTCAAGTTCTTGAAGTTATCGCCAGGATTCCAGTTCACATGCACGGCCTTTACATGCTTGTCGGGGTCGAAGTCGTCCATGGTTTCGGCTCCCTCACATTCGAGAGTGGGGTAGAAGTTGCCCATCTCGGCGAGGTCAATCTTGTAGCCCTCCGCCATCATCTCAGCCATGGCTTCGGCAAGGGTGGAGACTATGGCCTTGTAGTCTCCCTTCCTGTAAGACGAGCCGTGAAGCATGATGCGGTCGATGAGTTCGTCTATCGACAAGGTCTTCTCATATTGTGCGCAGGCATAGACCTTCTTGCCGCGCTCAGGATAACGTGGATTGCCACGCATTACGAGTGTGTATTTCATATTGATTGTTGTTGAAAAACTGTTTGGTGTGAAACATGTATGCAAATATAGTAAAATAGAGAGGGCTTTGGAAGTAAATAAGCGAAAAAATGAGAACGGTTTCGGGAAAAGTTCTTATAGAAGTGAAAACCGTGAAGGTTATTAACCTTACAGCGATAAGGTTATTAACCTTACAGCATTAAGGTTATTAACCTTGTTGCCAATGAAGCTATATTCCCTTATACGTTCTTGACTTCTGTTTTGCCCGTATGTCAAAATAAGCAGAAGGTGTCAGCCGTATGGAATAAACGTGTAACTTTGTCTTTGGGCCTGATGAATTGCGGGAACTGAAAAATCAGTTGTATTGCTGCGTGTTTTCAGAAAAATTATATACTTTTGAGGCTTAAAGGAAATATTCATGAATTTTTTAGAGAAAAGGATATTGGCAGAGGGCGTCATCAAAGAGGGGAATATCCTCAAGGTTGACAGTTTTCTGAATCATCAGATTGATATTGATGTGATGCGTGCCATTGCCTGTGAACTGCAGTGCCGTTTTGCAGGAAAAGACTTCAACAAGATACTCACCATTGAGGCAAGCGGTATTGCCATAGCCACCCTGTTGGGACATCTGTGCCATGTGCCCGTTGTGTTTGCCAAGAAAAGCGTGACAGCCAACAGCACCGACGACAAGTATGTGTCGCAGGCGTATTCCTTCACCCACAAGAAGGTGAACAGCGTGTTCGTCTCCCGTCCCTATCTGCTTGCTACCGACAGGGTGCTGATTGTGGATGATTTCCTGGCGGATGGGGAGGCTGCCCATGCGCTCATCGACCTGGTGAACCAGGCAGGGGGCAAGGTGGCAGGTATCGGCATCGCCATAGAGAAAGGCCAGCAGGGAGGTGGCACAGTCCTGAGAAGTGAGGGCTATTGCCTGGAGAGCATTGCCATCATAGAGGAGATGGATTGGCATACACAGACCATCCGTTTCCGCAAGCAGCCGGAGGGGATTCCAGTTGACAACAATCTGTCGTTGATGAATGAGACAGAATAAGAACCATAACCAGATGAAGTGATGAGTGATGTAATGCGGTCTGTTTTTTCGGACATGGTGAATGTGACGCAGATGCTGAGCGACTACCTGTGGACCTACGTGGTAATAGTGCTGCTGGTGTTCTGTGCATTTTATTTTACGCTGAGGGGCAGGGGATTGCAGTTCCGCTTGCTGAGAGACATGTGGCGGGTGGTTATTGACAAGCCCGTCATCACTGATTCCCCTGAAGGGCATCCGCTTGCAGCAAAAGAAACAGGAGGTGCTGAAAAAGAACACACGGACTCCCCGGCACAGGATGATGCCATCAGGAAAATAGGTTCCTTCCAGGCGTTTGCCGTGTCGCTGTCCAGCAGGGTGGGGACGGGCAATCTTGCCGGAGTGGCTTCAGCCATCTTTATAGGCGGTCCCGGTGCTGTCTTCTGGATGTGGATGATGGCGATGTTCGGTGCTGCCACCGCCTTTGTGGAATCTACGCTGGCGCAGTTGTACAAGCGGCGCGGAGAGGAGTCGTTCTACGGAGGTCCTGCCTATTACATGCAGAGTGGTTTGCATTGCAAGTGGATGGGCGTGCTCTTTGCCGTGCTCATCACCATTACCTTCGGCATTGCCAACCAGGTGGTACAGAGCAACACTCTTTGCGATGCTTTGAGCGATGCCTCGGGCATCAGCAATGCCCATGTAGGTATGGCGCTCACCGCAGTCACCCTGTCCATCATCTTCGGCGGTGTGCACCGTATCTCCCGTTTCGCCAGTATGGTGGTGCCCTTCATGGCAATGGGCTATATTCTTTTGGCGTTGGTCATCATCGTGCTGAATATATCCCAGTTTGCTGCCATTGTCAGACTGATTGTCAGCAGTGCCTTCGGCTTGGAGCAGGCAGTGGGCGGTGCTGTAGGTGCTGCCATCTTGCAGGGCGTTAAGCGCGGGCTCTTCAGTAATGAGGCAGGCGAGGGAAGTGCTCCTAATGCTGCCGCCATAGCCAATACCACGCATCCCGTCAAGCAGGGATTGCTCCAGTCGTTGGGCGTTTTTGTCGATACGTTGCTCATCTGCAGTTGCACTGCCTTCATCATCCTGCTCTCAGGTTTGCATCATGGCAATGAAGACGGCATCCTGCTCACCAAGCGTGCCTTGGAGATGCACGTCGGAGCTGCCGGAGGCATCTTTCTTACCATTGCCATCTTCCTTTTTGCTTTCAGCACCATCATTGCCAACTACTTCTATGGCGAGACCAATATCCGTTTCATCACCCGTAGCAAGTGGGCGATACAACTGTTTCGTATCATCACGGGAGGCACCGTGATGCTGGGCGCCCTTGTCACCCTGCAGACGGCGTGGAGTTTTGTTGATTTGGCAATGGGGGTGATGACCATCGTCAACCTGGTTGCCATCATCCGTCTGTCACCCAAGGCGTTTGCCCTGTTTCGCAATTATATGCAACAGAGAAGAAAGGGAGTAGAACCGCGGTTTCGTCGCGACATGATGCCTGCGGATGCTGCCGACATCCCCTGTTGGGAAAAGTAATCGCAAATACCCTTCTGAAACATGGCAAAGATTATAGAGATAGAGTCCTTACAGCATCCCGGTGTAGAGGTGTTCAGCCAGCTCACAGAGGCGCAGTTGCGCTCTGTGCTGCACCCTGATGAAGCCCTGTTCATTGCCGAGAGTCCCAAGGTTATCCGTGTGGCATTGCAGGCGGGCTATCTGCCCGTGTCCATGCTCTGCGAGCGAAAGCATATTGACGGAGATGCCGCAGATATCATCCGCCAGTGCCCGGATCTTACCGTCTATACAGGCAGCAGGTCACTGCTCTCGGCACTCACCGGATATACGCTGACCCGTGGGGTACTATGTGCCATGAGCCGTCCACAGTCACCTTCGGTGGAAGAGGTGTGCCGTGATGCCCGCAGGGTGGTGGTAATCGACGGGGTGGTAGATACCACCAACATCGGTGCCATCTTCCGTTCTGCCGCCGCCTTGGGTGTAGATGCCGTGCTGCTCACGCGCAATTCGTGCGACCCTCTCAACCGTCGCGCCGTCAGGGTGTCGATGGGCAGTGTGTTCCTGGTACCCTGGACCTGGATTGACAGTCCCATGGAAACGCTGCGCCGCATGGGCGTCAAGACCATCGCCATGGCACTTACCGACAACAGCGTGCCCTTGGATTCTCCTCAACTGAAACAGATAGACAGGATGGCAATCATTATGGGAACCGAAGGCGACGGGTTGCCTCTTGACACCATCCGCGAAGCCGATTACGTGGTCAGGATTCCAATGGCCCACGGTGTTGACTCGCTGAATGTTGCCGCTGCCTCTGCTGTCGCTTTCTGGGAATTGTGCAAGCCATGTCCTGTTAATCCGTAACTGAACGATGCTCCACCTGCTTCTCGCCTCCCTGCTTGTCCTGATGGAACTGAACTGTGAAAACCTGTTCGATTGCAGGCACGACGAGGGTAAGAACGATACCGAGTTCCTGCCCGAGGGGGCTCGTAAATGGACGCCTGCCCGTTACTGGCATAAGCAGAACCAGATTGCGCGTGCCATTCTGGCGGCTCCCGAACCACCGGCTCTTGTGGCATTGTGTGAGGTGGAGAACGACAGTGTGATGTATGACCTTACTCGCCGCAGTATGCTGAGGAACCTGAACTACGGGTATTTTATCACCTCCTCTGCAGACGAGCGTGGCATTGACGTGGCACTGATGTACCAGCCCTACAAGTTCCATCCCTTGAATTATAACGTTTATCGTACCGACATTCCCAATTTTGGGCGTCCTGCGCGTGATATATTGTATGTAAGCGGTAGGGTGGAGAGTGGCGATACCCTGCATGTGCTGGTGGTACATGCGCCAAGTAAGGCAGGCAAGGGCAGGGAGGGCTATCTGAAAAGGGAGAGAGTATGCCGGCGCGTGATTGACGTGACCGATTCCATAAGGAGCTGTTCTCCTCATGCCCATATAGTGGTGATGGGCGACTTCAACGAGAATGCCGATGAGGCCTCGCTACGGTTTCTGCAACAACAGCAGTTACATGCCGTTACCTTCCAGGCGGTGGGCAGTCACGGCGCCCAGGGTTCCTACCGTTTCCGTGGCAGGTGGGAGCGTATAGACCATATCCTTGTGAGCACTTCTTTGCTGCCCAAAGTCAGACAGACCTTCATTGTCGATGCCCCCTTCATGCTCGAACCCGATGAGAAGTACGGTGGAGTGCGCCCTGTACGGACGTATCAGGGTCCACGTTACAACAAAAAAGGAGTGAGTGATCATCTGCCTTTAGTACTCATCCTGGAGTAGATTTCTCACTGACCGGTACTAAATGCTTGCCGTCACATTGCAGCGGTGTGGCGTCAGCAAGGTGTTCCATTACCTGCAGGTAATCGGCAAAGACAACATTGAGGGCAGACGAACAGGGGAAACGGTTGAAGTAGGCATCCTTGCACAAATAGAGCGACAGACCTGCCACCCTATTGCTACTACCCACCAGGTTGTAGTAGTTCACTATGCGCTGTGCGATTCTCGGAAGCACTTTTACACCCGTTCTACCGTCCTGCATCTTCACCACCGCCACAACATGCCATCGCCGGCGTGTGTCGTAGTTCTGTTCCTGTTGCTCCTTGGTGCTTTTGTGCGACACGGTAATGTGCCTGCCGAAATCCCTGTTGATACGTCCCATCATTTGTTTGAACAGGGTGCCGTGAGAAGAGGTGTCTTTGAGTTGGTTCACACCGATATGGTAGTGTATCATTTCGTGGATAAGGGTGTCTTCCCATTCCTGTTCCGGCAAATCGAAGCAGGTGCTGAAGCGCAGTCGGAAATTGAGCAGTTCGGTCTTTCTGAACAGCCGGCGGCGCTTCTGGTACATGCAGATGCCGAGATACGTCTTTGCCCTGCTCAACTCGATGGAAGGTTTGGGCAGCTTGCCGCCAAACATCTCACGGTTGAACATGTCAAACTTTTGTTCCAGATATGCGATAGTGGGTTTCATAAAGCGTTGGATTTCATCCTGCCTTCATCAGTCCATTGTCAGTTCATCTCCGTTCAGGCTTATGGTGGCGCAGCCACCGTTCTTTAGTTTGCCAAACAGGATCTCTTCCATCAGCAGCGGAGTGAGGTGCTGCTGTATCGCCCTGTCCATTTCTCGCGCCCCATATTGGGTGGTATATCCCTTGTCAAGCAACCACTGTTCGGCTTCCGGGGTGAGTGTCATGTCCACCTGCTTGTTTGCCAGACGCTGTTTCAGCTGCCCCAGTTTCTTCTGCAATATCATAGCCGCCATTTTGCGGTTCATGTCGTGGAACACTACCGTTCCCGACAGGCGGTTCAGAAACTCGGGCTTGAAGGTCTTCTTCACCGAAGTCATCATGGCCGTTCCCTTGCTCTGTCCGCCTCCGAAACCTATACCAGCCTGGGTGGCATACTGTGCTCCGGCATTGCTGGTCATAATCACAATCACATTGCTGAAGTCAGTCTTGTTGCCCTTGTTGTCCGTCAGTTTGGCGTAATCCATTACCTGTAGCAGTATGTTGTATATGTCGGTGTGTGCTTTCTCTATCTCATCGAGCAGCAGCACGCAGTTGGGACTCTTCCTCACCGCATCGGTCAGAAGTCCGCCTTCCTCATAACCCACGTAGCCGGCGGGCGAACCGATGAGCTTAGAAACAGTGTGCTTCTCGGTATATTCGCTCATGTCGAAGCGCACCAGGGCAATACCCAGTTGCTGCGCCAGCACCTTGCACACCTCTGTCTTTCCCACACCGGTGGGTCCCACAAACAGTAGCGAAGCCAGAGGCTTGCCCGGTTCGTTCAGTCCTGCCTTTGCCATCATTACAGCCCTCACCACCTGCCTCACCGCTTCTTCCTGTCCGAAAATCTCTCCGTTTATCCGTTGTTCCAGATCTTTGAGCAGTTCATTGCCGTTTTCGGTGAGTGCTTTGGCATCGATGCGGCACACCTCGGTAAGGATGCCCTTGACGATGGACACATCCACCCTCTGGTAGCGTGCTTGTCGGGGCTTCCCCTGCTTGTTGAGCAGCGGATTCTGCTGCAGGTAGGCGCCTGCCTCGTCGATGATGTCTATGGCCTTGTCGGGCAGGTATCGGTCGTGAATCAGGTGGTGGCTCTGTTCCACGGCATATCTTACCGCCTCATCACTGTATTTCACCCCATGATGCCTTTCGTAATCGGGCAGCAGTCCCTGCAGGATATTGATGCTTTCTTCCACATCCGGCTCCTTGACGTCAATCAGCTGGAAGCAGCGTGCCAGGGTCTTGTTGGCGGCAATGTGTTTCTGGTATTCCTGATAGGTGGTGGTGCCGATAAACCTCACCTCTCCACTCTCCAGATAGGGTTTGATGATGTCGGCGATGTTCATCGAACCTTTGTTGTTGTCATCGGCAACGAAAGCATGCACATCGTCTATATACAGGATGCCCTTCTTCTGCCTTTTTATTTTGTCCAGTACGCTTTTGATGCGTTTCTCCAGTTCACCGTGATAGGCGGTTCCGGCAATCAGTGATACGGTGTCGAGGGCATAGATGGTGCTTCCTTTCAGTCGTTTCGGCACCCTGTCCTCGTCAATCCATCTGGCAAGTCCGTAGATAATGGCGGTTTTCCCAACGCCCGGTTCTCCGACGAAGAGCGGATTGTTCTTGTCCTTGCGGCACAGCACTCGGACTGCCCTTTGCAGTTCCTGTTCCCTGCCAATCAGCCGGTGTTTCTGCTTGTAGGTGGCACTGATGTTGGTCACCATCTTTTCCTTGGGTTCTTCAAGCATCTCCAGTATCTCTTCCGCCTTGTCGGTTGCGGATTGCAGCAGTTCGTCCGGATGGATGCTGTCCAACCCCTTTTCCTTTCTCAGCTTGTTGGCGCAGTTGCTGTAGTCTTTCTCGTAGAGTTCGAGCGCCATGTCGGTCCATGTGTCGTCCTTGCCGATGTATTTCTGCAGCAAATACATGGCATAACTGTCTTTCAGCAGGTAGAATGCCTTGAACAGCGATTTCATGCCGGTCATCTTTTCGTCCCACAGGGTTTCCTGCGGCAACACATAGTGTTCTCCCTCATAGGTGATAATATGTGTGCATATCAGCAGATAGAGAAGCGCGTCAGAAGCCATGCCGAGGTAGTCATCCTCCTCTGGCACCCTGTCTTGCGACTCGTTGTATTTCTTCAGTTCCCCTTTCAGTCCTTTCAGGTCGGTCCTGAGATAGGATGCAAGTTCCTTGAACTCCTTCTGGTTGCAGATACAGTAGAGTATCACCTCGGGAGTGATGAACTCCAGGCGCATCTCACCTGCCATGTCAAATCCTTCCTCTATAGCCTGCTTCACCTTCCGGGTGCAGTGTCTGAAATTGAATATATCGTTTATCATTATGCCTCTTCGATTGAAAGTTTCAGTGGAAATCCGTTTTGCTTTGCCAGTGCCATCACGTACTTTGACTTGCTCACGGCAATGTCTTTATAATAGGTGCCCGCCACGGCTTCTCCCTCGTTGTGTATTTTGAGCATGATGCGTTCGGCGTCGGCTTTCGTCTTTCTGAACACCCGTTCCAGCACCATCACCACAAAGTCCATGGTAGTCACATCGTCGTTGTGCATCACCACATGCCATAGTGTCGGTTCCTTGTACTGGTATTGCCGTTGCTTGCTGTTCTGTTCTTGTGTTATTGCCATGATGGGGTTTTATGCTGTCTGGTTTTTGATAATCCCTGTTTTCCTTGTATTGTCTTGCTGAATGTTGCCGACATTGTGCAAAGGTAGTAAAAATCGTATAAGATACGGGTATCTTTTCCAAATTAGTGATGGGGGAACATCATTTGGGTGGAAAGGTCGAGATATGAAAAAACGCCTTGAAAATGCGGTATGCACTCTCAAGGCGTCAAACAGTAGTTTTGTTATTGTGCCGTCAGTTTGCCGTTCTTGATGATGATGCCTTTGTAGGTATCGGTAACACGCTGCCCCGAGAGGTTGAAGATGCGCATATCACCACCTTGGACCCCTCTGTTGTCTTCCATACTCCTGATGCCGGTGCTGTTTGCTATATAGTCAGGAAGGAAGAAACTGAGGTGTGGCGGCTGGTTGTAGGCTGAGGTCTGCCACACGGTTGCCATGCGGTAGTGGTGGTCGTGCATGAGGCAGGGCACACGGTAATCAGAAGCGTAGGGGGTGGAGAAGATATATAGGTGCGAGCGGGTGGCTTGGTCGTAGTAGATTTGTTCTTCTCGCCAGTCACCGAAAATGTCGGCTTGGAGGTTCGGGGTGTATTTGATGAGGTTGGTGCCGATACCATACACAGAGGGCATGTCAACGATGGCCGACTGTCCTTTTGACACTCCTCCCCACTTGTAGATG
The DNA here is from genome assembly GCA_051878715.1 of Prevotella sp. GTDB lineage: Bacteria > Bacteroidota > Bacteroidia > Bacteroidales > Bacteroidaceae > Prevotella. The sequence goes on along the minus strand of JBJEKQ010000048.1, from coordinate 3,820 downwards.
ATGCCTGTCTCGGTAATCTCCTCCAGCAGGTCGCCGTCCCAGTAGGTTCGGAAGTTGGCAGAGGGTCGTTTGCTGCCCACGATTTCCCCCTCGGCAGTGTAGAAGTTATTGCCATATCCCCAGTATTCGCATCCACGGAAATTCTCGTCCACATCGGCACACACGCCACGCCCCACGTCGCTGCCCGTGAACTCTCCGCTGATGTGCTCTCCTGTCAGTGCATCGTGCATCTCTATGCCATACTTTGCCGTTGTCTCCTCGTGCACCATCATCACTTCAAGCCCCGGACGGTCGGGCATCAGGTCGCCCACGTGCAGGGCATCTCCGTGTCCCAGACCTGTGCGGTACATCAGCGAACCATCGTCGTCGATGGCGCATGAGCCGTAGATAATCTCGTCGCGCAGGTCGCCATCCACATCGGCCACCTGTACGGTGTGTGCCCCCTCGCCGTGCGCCCCTATTCCTCCTCGAGTGCTGGCGTGCAGCCATCTGGTTGTCAGTTCCTTTCCGTCAAAATCTACCGCCCATAGGAAGGCAGCGGTATAGTAGCCGCGGCACATTACCAGTGAGGCATGCTCGCCGTCAAGATATGCCACGGCGGCAAGGTAACGCTCGGAGCGGTTGCCGTAGGAGTCGCCCCACTCAGAGTCGCTTATGACGTTGTGGGCAGGCTGGTAATGGGTGGTTGCCAGCGCTTCGCCCGTAAGCCCACTGAACACGGTGAGGTATTCCGGACCTGTGGTGATGGTGCCAAGACTGGAAGATGATGATGAACGATAGTCGGCGTCGGCTTTGTCATCGCCCAGCAATACGTAATTACCCTTGCCGTCAACGGTGCCCGGAGCCGTCTTGCATGCCACTTCTGCCTTGCCGTCGCCATCCAGGTCGTAAACCATCAGTTGGGTGTAGTGTGCTCCCGCACGGATGTTCTTTCCCAAGTCGATGCGCCATAGGCGGGTGCCGTCCATCCTGTATCCGTCAATGAGCACGGGTCCCGTATAACTCACTTGTGAGTTGTCTTTCTGACCGGCACCGGAGGGGGATGTGTTCTTTTCTTCACCGTAGTTGCAGGGGTCCCATTTCATGATGATTTCATATTCGTGGTCACCGTCCACGTCAGCCACCATGCAGTCGCCCGGCACGTATTCGTATTTCCCCGATGGCGTTTCTCCGCTTTCAGGGCGGTCAATCGGAATGTCAAGATAGCCTTTCTTCAGCATCAGGGCATTGCAGGTCTCTTTCATCATGCCGTTGCTGAGGACCTCCACCGTATAATTGTCAGTGTCTTTTCCTCCCTTGTCCAGCAGGTTGGTCCTGTTGCTGACGGGGGTGTCGTTGAGTTTTGTGCCGTTGCGATATACATTGAAGGCAATATCATCGGGGTCGTTGATGAGCCAGCGCCAGTTGACCAGGTAACCTGTGCTCGTCTTGGTGGCGATGGCACCACGCGACAACTCTTCAGGGTCGAGCACGAAAGGTCTGCCGGCATAGGGCATGTGCAAGGGAGTTTCCAGATAAGTCTCTGCCACTTCGGAGCGTTTCATGCCCTCTTTTACTGCGTAAGCCCTGACGTGGCAAGAGCGTCCCGGAGTTACCGTACCCTGATAGGGTATGGCATAATCCCAGGCGTAGGCGTGATCTACCAGACAATAATATATGTCTGCTCCCTCTGTGGCACAACTCACAGTAAATGAAGTTCCGTCAACCGCAATCTCCGGAGTGGCAACAGCCTCCCCCTCTCCTGGCGAAAGCACTGTGACAGATTGGATGATTACTCCTGCCGAGGGGGTGAAACTCACCTCTCCATCCTCTTCCACCGTAAACTCGTATGTCTTGTACGACGAGCTGGTATAAGTGTCTTCTCCCACCAAACCCGTCATATTGCTGACAGTCATGATTCCGGCTGCATTTTTAGAAGAGGATTTGATTTTCACTTCCACCACATATCCCTTCTTCTGAGTGCCTAACCCCACTTCGGCAGAATTTTGCAACTGCATCCCGTTGTTGCTCGATTCCGACTTCCACAACAGCAGGTTGCCGGCAGTCACGCCCTTGCCGATGCTGATGCCTTCATACTCGGCAACAATCGTTCCGTTGGCTTCTATGGGAGAGCCGTCAGTGGCAAACTTGCTCACGTAACGTCCTTTCGTGTTCCAGCCCCAATGCACTGTATCGGTTTCAAGATTGGTGACAGATTCCTCGCACAAAGACTTGAAATTCCACGATTTCACCGTTTCATAACCACTCTGTGCTGTCATCACCAAACTTGTGAACGCAGCAATACATAATATAATAAATCTGGTTTTCATCCAATTTGTTTTTTTTTCATGCCAAAATTAGGCAAAACATTCCGTAATCGGGGTAGAATAATTGGCAAAAAAGGGGGATTATTGTAAGATGTATGTCCAATACCCGTTCCTGTCATTTTAGAATAGACGGTTATATCGACTTGCTATAATACCTGTTTGTCATCAGATACATTATAGGTATGACAAAACCGTTGAGCAGAGTGGAAGTGAATAGACCGCCGAGGATGACCTTTGCCATCGGACTTTGTATCTCATTTCCTGGCAAGTCGCCGCCAATCACCATCGGAATCAATGCAAGCGCAGAGGTGAGGGCGGTCATGAGAATCGGATTCAGACGGTCTGTCGAGCCGTGGAGCACGCTTTCCATTGGAGAGAGTCCTGTGGCTTGCAGGTCGTTGTAGCGTGCGATGAGCAACATGCCGTTTCGGGTGGCGATACCGAATAGGGAGATGAAGCCTATGATTGCTGGAATGCTGATTACTCCACCTGTCACCCATATTGCCACGACACCGCCTATCAGTGCCAAGGGAAGGTTGAGCAGTATGACGGATGACTGAACGACACTGCGGAATTGGTTGAACAGCAGCATGAATATCACAAAAATGGAGAAGACAGACGCAATGAGCAGTGTGCGCGAGGCAGCCTGTTCGCTCTCAAATTGTCCTCCGTATTCCACGTGATAACCCTCGGGCAGTTCGACCTCTGTTTCCACCTTTTCCTGTATGTCCTTCACCACTCCTAACAGGTCGCGTCCGGCTACGTTGGCGGAGATTACAATCTTGCGTGCCACATTCTCGCGGTTGATGGTGTTTGGTCCTGCCGACGAGATGACTTCCGCAATATTGCCAAGCGGCACCTTCCGTCCGTTGGCGTCAATAGCCATGTTTCTTATCCTGTCGGCAGTCTCACGGCTTTTGTCCTCCACCTTCAATACCAAATCGAACGACTGGTTGCCTTCATACACTTGCGACACTTGCTCTCCTGCAAGCAGCACGCCCACCATCCTGCCGAATTCTGGCATGGTGATACCGTATTTTCCCAGCATTTCACGCTTGGGTTCTATCTTCAACTGCGGTCGCTCCACCTGTTGCTCCACGTTCAGGTCGGCAATGCCCTCCACGTCTTTGATGGTATTCTTGATTTGGTTGCCGATGGAGAACATCTTGTTAAGGTCAGAGCCAAACAGTTTGATGGCAATGCTGGCACGTGTTCCCGAGAGCATGGCGTCGATACGATGGGTGATGGGAGCACCCACCTCGATGTTCACTCCTGGCAGGTCTTCCAGCTTGTGACGCACATCCGCCAACACCTCATCCTTGGAACGGTCGGCAAGTACAAAGGGAGCTTCTATCTCGGAGTTGTTCACTCCCAATGCGTGTTCGTCCAGTTCGGCACGCCCTGTTTTCCTGCCTACTGCCTTGATTTCGGGAACGGTGAGCAATGCCTTTTCCGCCATTCGTCCTATGCGGTCGGATTCCTCCAACGATATTCCGGGCAGCGTACTGATATTC
>JBJEKQ010000047.1:0-13050 GCA_051878715.1 Prevotella sp. | reverse complement strand
CACGATAATTTGTTGTCAAGGTGACAATGGTCACCGTAAATCATCTGTTGATGAAACGAATACTGCTACTTACATACACTCTCCTCCTCGTGCTTGCAACCCATGCCGGGGAGGAGAGTGAGTTCCAGCTCTACAAGAAGTGGCACGGACTGGAGTCGGAAACGCTGTTCGAAATGGGGCGTGGCTATCTCTACGACTCTGTTCCCGATGCCCACAAGGCCCTTCTCTGTTACACCATAGTGCTCAACAGATACGACGAATCCATGCCTGCCAACAAGAAGCAGCTCTGTGCCATGGCATATAACGGTGCGGGGTATGTCTATTTCTATCACTTCTACGACTATGCCAAGGCATACGCCTATTTCTCCCAATCCATAAAGATTAGCGAGGAAATCGGTTTTAAGGGCGGACTGATCAACGGTTACCAGTGCCTTGCCAATGTGTTTATGACCTTTGCCGCCCAGAACGACGAACTGCGTTCAATCAACAAGGGTATTGAGCTTTACCGGAAGTCATTCAACATTGCGGTAAAGGAGCGCCATTTCGAGGGGGTTATCAGTAATTTCATCAACATGACCTCCGTGGCTTTCTCCATGGGCAACCTTTCCCTGATAGAGCCGGAACTCGACACTTTCTCCAGACTGAAATTCCCCAAAGGAGTTGCCAATGCCGACTACGCCACCTATATATATAGAAGCATGATGGCGGTAAGAGACAGCGACTTCGTCAAGGCCATGCACTACTTCGACCTGCAGATAGCCGAGGCGGCACGGGGTGGCGCCGTGTCCAAGGAAAGGATGATGATGAACCCCATGTTCAACAAAGCCATCACCTACTCGCTCATCAAGGATTATGAAAAGGCTACCGCAGAACTGAAGAAGATAGAATCCATCTCCCGGAGGCATGACCTGAAAGACCAGCTGTCTTCCGTCTATCATTACCTGGCGGAGATGTACAAGCATGTGGACAAGACCGAGGCTGACAGATACAGGTACCAATACCTTGAGCTGCGCGACACCCTGCAACAGGAGAACAACCTCCAGGAGGTGGCAGAACTCCATTTCCTGGACGAGTTCCAGAAGATTGACAACGAGATGCAGCGTATGGAGAGCCGGCGCCGCATGTGGAACATCATTATGGTGTCGCTGAGCATTGGCGGTGTCATCCTGTCGGTATTCTTGGTCCTCCTTTACAGGAAAAACAAACAACTGTGGCATAGCAACCGGGAACTGTACCAAAAGAACGTGGCGTTGCTGAAACGTGACGAAGAGGAGCGCAGCAACAACGAGAAATACAGCAACAGCTCATTGGATAATGAGGACAAGGAACAGCTCTTCCAGAAAATAAGGAATGTCTTTGCCGACACATCCACCTTCTGTTCCGAGGATTTCTCGCTCGACCGATTGGCACAGCTGGTCGATTCAAAGCCCAAATATGTCTCACAGGTCATCAACGAGCTTTACGGGAAAACCTTCACCAACCTGCTGACCGAAGTACGCATCAAGGAAGTCTGCAAGCGGCTCAGTGATGTGGAGAATTACGGAAACTACACCATCGAGGCGGTGGCTGCGGGGGTTGGCTTCAAGTCGCGCGCCAACTTCACCACCAACTTCAAACGCTTTACAGGACTGACTCCATCAGCCTATCAGAAGATAGCCAAAAGTCCTGAAAACTGACGTTACGGCATTGAGAAATGTACTTTTGCAAGAAAAAGAACATTCTGACCCATCACTTTTTCCGCATTTGCGGTTTTTGACGATAAATTTGCGATTCCAAATTTATTTCTTATTCAAAAAGTATTAGTTATGGGAAAAATTACACTTAGAAGTATTGCTGTAGTAACGGCATTTGGAGGTTTTATCACCATCTCGGCTGTTCAAGGACCAAAACAACGAATTCAACCGGCTTCCGCTACCTTGTACTCAGGCTCGGACAGCGCATCGAAATCCAATCCGCAGGCAATGTACCTGTTCGACAGTCATGGAAACGAGATACAGTGCTCTAAAGGCTCTTTCACCTCGATGGAGATAGAGGAGCATGAGTACAATTACGACAAAGGATATGCCGTATTGCTCAACAATTACTATTACACGCTCGACAAGACCGGATGCCATGACACCGTGTATCTCACACGGACCATCCTTGATGACAAAGGCATCCGTACAGGATACATGTGTACCTCAGGATGGGATGAAGTGGATAACTTCAAATTTGACGAGGCAGGACATATCACCTCACTGGAACTTAATGGCGATACCACCCTGCTTACATGGAACGGTGACCAGCTTGACACCTACAACCACTACATGCCCAGCAAGTCTGTCACTTCCCAAATCAAGCTCGACGAGGTGGAGGTGTTCTATGCCCGCACCCCGCTCAACTGCATGGACTATAACTTCGATGACATCATCTCTGACTTCAGAATCAGTGGCGTGTTTGTCAACGCCAAGGGCTACTTCCAGCACAAGATATCCTGGTATAAAATTGACGTCAGCGGCAATCTGGATGTAAAGTCTGCCATGATAGGTACAGACAGCATCAGAAGCGTAGCCACCATCAACGACACGGTTACGCTGTATGTCCAGGAGTGCAAGTTCCTCGACGACAACGGCAGTTACCGCCTGCGCATCTATCAGCCCGCCTTGGCAAGCAATGCCGACGACTACGTGGAGTATGAGGTATGGTTCAACGAGTATGGCGATGAGGTGAAGGCCCTCCGTACAGAGGCCTATCCGGCATATAACGAATACTACACCACTAAGACGGAAGACCCTGTGGAGTATGAGGACAACAAACCGTTGCGCAAGATGCACTACTATTTCCAAAAAAATGACAAGGTGCTCGGCAACGTGCTGGAATACGACAGTTGGCACGATGAACCGGTACCGTCTGCCATCCGGAACATGGAAAGCACTGAGACCTGTCAGGCAGCCTTGTATCTCATCAACGGACAAAAAGTCGCCGACCTCACGAAATTCCAGGTTGAGACAGGCCGCTATAACGTTCCTGACAAGGGCATCTATATCATCCGCGAGCAGACACCTGCAGGCGTGAAATCCAGGAAAGTGATGAGAAAACAATAACATCATTTTGCAATGAATAGAATCAGATTATTGATGTTGGCTTCAGCAGTGGCGGCATGTGTGTCCGCCACTGCCCAATATGTGTCATTGCTGCCCATACAGAAGGCGGCAGAGGTGGAATACCCGGAAGAGACGGTTGTTGACGAAGACTTCGCGCTGATGGCAAAGGGAAGCGAGACAGAGCCGGACAGCGAGATGTTTGTGTCAGTGGCCGACGCCAACTATCCCTTTGTTGATGATTCGCTGACCCATGCCCCAGGATGGAGCGGACAGAACCTGTTTCAGGCGGGTGGAACGGTTTGTCTTGGCAGCACCGACGGTGTGAGTGGTTATCTCAACATACCCATGGGCGACTATTCGGGAGAGGTGACCGCCACGTTCCGCGTGAAGAATATCAGTAACGTCAACGCTTATGTCTGTGCCACGTTCTGCAAGAATGGCGTAATGAATCCCGAAATGGTGTCAGAGACTGCAGGAAAGACGATGGTTACGTTGAGGAAAAGCACCGACTGGCAGACCGTGGAACTGAAATTCGACAACACCTATGGAAAAACCGACTGCTTCATGCAAATCAACTGTATGATGGGGCGCGTGGTTGTGGATGACGTAAAGGTAGTGGTGCGCACCACCTTCCTCACCGCACCTGTCATGCACAGTGCCAGGGATTTTACCTTCGACGGCTTTACTGCCAGTTGGAGTTCCGTGGCAAAGGCAGAGGAGTATCTCTTCACTCTCTACGAACAGGTAGCCGTGTCTGATGCTGACTCCTCTCTGGTGGTGGAGGACTTTGAAGGTCTGTCAGTGACCGACGGCAAGATTGCCCCCGCCTCCATTCCCGAGGGATGGACCATCAGTATCGCCGACAACAAACAGGTGTATGAGGGCGAGGATGACGGACTGCTCGGCGGAAAATATTCGCTGAGGCTGAGCAGTAGCGGCGATATGCTGGTCACTCCCAATAACGGCGGTATGCTCAAACATTTCAACATTGAAGTGTATAAGGTGAAGACCGGCACAGGCACTCCAAAGATCAGCGTAGAGGTGTACGACGGTGCCAAATGGGTGATGTTAGGCTCCTTCTATGTGGCGGAGGGCATTCCAGACATAAAGCCTGCCAACCTGTTGCTTGACTACAATATCGGCAAGACACCCCGCTTCTATCAGGTGCGCATCACCTGTCTCGATTTCAACGGCACCGAGGTGGCATTCGACAACCTCGACATGGTGACCACCACACCCACCAGGAAGCAATTCGTGCTCACCGATTCAGTGGTCTGCGACACGGCTGTGGTGTTGAAAGGACTGAACCCTGAGTCTGACTATTATTATTATGTGCGCTCGCGCAGCAACACGCTCAACATGCTGTCATCCGTGCCCGACGAGGTCATTTTCGCCTTGGGTGTGGCAACGCCCGAAGCCCTGCCGGCAGAGAATGCAGATGCACGGGGCGGTTTCACCGCCCGATGGAACGGCGTACCCAAGGCCACCGGTTATGAGGTGGACTTGTTCTCGGTGTATTGTGCCGAAAAAGCAGTCACCGGCGTTGTGGTGCTGGAAGATGATTTCAACGGGGAATACACGACAGGAACAGTGGCTAATCCTTACAGCATCTACAATTATTCCTTAAACTCACTTGACGGATATGCCGACAACATCGACTGGTATGGAGTGTGGAACCTGTCGGCTGAGAGTGCGCTGGGTTGCGAGGATTATGACTATACTTATTCGGCAGGCGAACTCCAGACTCCCGAACTGTCTCTCGGCAACGGCAACGGCGACTTCAACGTTACGCTGCGTGTGTGCGGCACCGACGGCGACTATCTTGTGGTGAAGAACCTTGCGGGATATTACAACGCGGTGGCGCTGAGCAGCGAATACACGGAAGTGACCATCCCGATGAAGGAGGGACAGCAAAACGACATCCTGACATTCACTGCCTATAACGGCCATCTGTTCCTCATCGACAAGATTACGGTGACACAAGACCTCAACGCGGGCGACAAGGTGTGGCGCAAGATGGAGTTGGCAAAGGCCGACGGCAACAAGACCGACAGTTACAGATTCTCCAACCTTGAGGAGCAGGACAACACCATCTTCGCTTACGACGTGGTAGCTGTATATAACAAGAACGGGCGCAAGGCCTACTCGAAAGTTTCCAACAAGGTGGAGGTGGATCTCTTCGGAAATGACACCGGCATCAACGATGTGCCGTCTCCTGGCAATGCAGCCACAACGCAGCCGGCTGTTTACGACCTCTCGGGCCGCAAGTTGGACGCCGGCAAGGCTGTTGGTAAGGGAATATTCATCATCAAGGCCGACGGAAAAACAAGAAAAGTATCAGTCAGATGAATTTGAACTGTTATAAATGGGTATGGTTTCTCTTGTGCATGCCGCTCCTTGCGGCAGCACAAGAGACTTATTTGGATGTGAGCTTCAGCAACGGCATCCCCGCATCGTTCATCCAGGTGGACCGTGACGGCAACCAACCTTCTGCCGACATGCAGGCACTCGGCTTCAGCGTGGGCAAGGGATGGATTGACTATGTCGTGGAGAAGGACAACAACAACCGTGTGGCTTGCAGCACTTCGTGGTATGAGTCACCGGCAAGCAGCGACGACTGGCTCATCTTGCCGGCGTTTACGGTCAAGTCTCCGTCCGACATCCTGCGCTGGAGGGCAATGGCATACGACAGGCGTTTCCGCGACGGTTATGCCGTATATGTCTCCACCTCCGGTACCGACGTCACCTCGTTCGACACCTCGGCTCCGCTGTTCAGCATCGCAGAGGAAGAGGCATCGTGGACAACCCGCAGCGTGAGTCTTGCGGCTTACACGGGCAAGCAGGTGAACATCGCTTTTGTCAACAACTCCAAGGACAAGAGCCGCCTCTACATCGATGACATCTTCGCCGGCAGCCAGTCGGCAATATATATGTCGCTCTCGCTTCCCGAGGTGATTGATTATGCCGGGGAGGTATATGTTTCCGGGGAGGTATATACGGCGGACGACACCCCGGTAGAGGGCTTCACCGTGAGTTTTGAATATGGCGGACAAACCGTGACGCAGCATTTCGTCCAGGTGCTGAAGGCGGGCGAGCGCGTACCGTTCACGCTTTCGCAACCCATCACCGTAAGCAACAACAGTCGTGTGGAATACAGGGCGGCGGTAAGCAACGGCGAAACATCCTATGTCGCCGGCGGCACGCTCACCGCCCTGAGGCACAAGCACCTTGTGGAGGAGAGCACCGGCACATGGTGCGGATGGTGCGTCAGGGGTATTGTGGCGATGGAGAAACTCGCCAGCGAACACGGTGACCGCTTTGTAGGCGTCGCCATACACAACAACGACGTGATGACCGACGAGGCATACGATGAGCAGATCAACGCTGTCAATCCGGGCGGTTTTCCCAAGCTGATTGTCAATAGGGACAAGAGCATCACCGGCGACCCGTTATATATGGACGGCCATTGCCGCCAGGCGGAGGCAGCCGGCTATCCCTTGACAGGTCTGGACGTATGTGCCGCCTACAGCAGCGGGGACAGTCGGATTGACGTGCGTACCGACGTTTACTTCCCCTCCGACGCTGACGATGTGTCCTACCGTCTTGCCTACGCTCTGATAGAGAATGACGTGTACCAGCCTGACAACAACGAATACTACCAGAACAATGCCTATTTTGACGGGCTCAGCGGTGTGATGGGAGGCTATGAGAACAAACCGCAGTATATACCGGCTGCCGACATGCACTATCAGGAGGTGGCACGAGGCTATTTCGGAGACTTCTTCGGCATTGAGGGCAGCGTGCCATCGACGGTAAGGGCGATGGAGCCAGCCACGCACAACTATTCTTTCCTCATGCCTCAGAGCGTGATTCGTGCTGACCATGCGGAAGTGGTGGTGATGCTTATCGACAGGAGCAACCGGGTGGTGAATGTGGAGAAGACGGCATTGCAGGCCTCATCATCCAGCATAGCCTCTGTCTCTGACGGTACCGGACTGAGGTTGGAGATGTCAGGCGGTAATATCATGCTGTACGCTGCCGAACCAGTCACCGGCGTGCGCGTTGTGTCGGCATCAGGACAGGTAGTGCGGACGCTTGCCCCTCAGTCGGAATCAGTCTGCGTGTCCAGCAACGGATTAAAGGGCGTTTACTTCCTGACCATTGTCTCGGGTAACAGCAAGACAGTCAGGAAAATCATGTTTTAGTCTCATCTGTCCTTGATGGAAAAAGACATCAAAAGGAGGCTGCAAGCGGTGCGAACCTGCCGCTTGCAGCCTCCTTTTATGACACCGCTTGCAATCGTTCTGCAGCACTACCAACTGCCCCGGGACATGCACAGCCATCACAGATTGTCCGAAGGTATATGGCATCAGGTCGATACTGCCTTTTGTCTCGCCGGCAAGGCATATCACACATCCGTAGTCGCGCATCTTGACCAGACAGGATATGGTAGAGTGCCGGGAAATCCGCCCGATGCAATAGTCCTCGTCAAGTAGCGCCACATCGTCAAGATTGGTCACGATATTCTTGTTGCCTAAATAATCCATCGTTTTAATATTTTGACCATAAAAATATCTCCAACCAAATTCAACGAATCGGCTAATATCCGAGAAGAAAAGACCTTGTGGAATATGCATGTTCGTTCTAACTTTGCCGCCAAAATGGTTATGAAGATGGAGATTGGCAAGATACTGATGGCGTCCGTCATCGCCCTGGTTGCCTGTGCACACAGTGCAGAGGCGCAGGAGCATGACGATTCACTGGCCTATGATTTTCGGTCGTTCGTGGCAAAGAACTTTTCCCGGTACCGCACCATGAACTTCTATTATGAGACAAAGGCATCGCACGACTACACCCTGACACGGAACGGGAAAACACTGGAAGAAGGGCGGAAACGGGACATCCATGCAATGCGCTTTTCAACGATGGTCCCCCTGCTGAGAAAAAGGAAGGTATCGCTCTATGCGAGTGTGCAATATGCCTCGTTCTGTTTCAGAACATCCGGGAGTGAGCCGTCAACGGTGTTTCACGAGAAGGCAAATGACTACTATGCCGGCGGATTTGTCGGGTCTTTCTACACCCATCTGTGCCACAAGCCGCTTGTGTTGTCGGCGTCAGTAACCGGGGATGCAGGCAAAAAGATATGGGGAAGACTGTACGGCCGCTTCTCCGCCATGACCGTATTGAAAAACAGTTCCACCACCACATTCAGCGTAGGTCTGGTGGGCATGACACTTTACAACACCACGCCTGTCCTCCCGCTGATTGCGTACTGGCACCGCTTCGCCAATCCACACTGGAGCATAGACATTACCCTGCCAAGCCAGATGTATCTCCGCTATCAGATGAAACACCAGCGGTTTTCCGTAGGGTCGTCCATGAGTTCGGAAGGATTCTATCTGAAACCCGGCATCGAGGGACTTCCTTCCGAGTGTTATTACACGGAAGCGGTGATGAAACCCGAGGTTTGCTATGAATATATCATCAGCCGCCATTTCTACCTGTCGGCACGTGCCGGATTGTCTGTTCCTGTAAAGGCAGGCATATACACCAAGAACAGGAAAGGGATAGATGCGGGCGGCGGTGAAGACGGGTTTGACCCCATCATTGAACAGGATCGCAAAGCCCAACCCTTCTTCAGTTTCGGCGTGTCCTACAGCCTTTTCAAGTGATGAAGGGGGGCAGTGTTTGGGGCTACATGCCTCCGTGAAGCAGCAGGAAGGGGGCAGAATGCGGACTGTTGCATGTTTGTCCGTATGGCTATACTGATGGTATCAGCATGCCTGTCCTGACATCACAAGGAATACGCTTCCGTTTTCTGTTCCGCGTCGGTGAACGTCCGTTCCGCGTCGCGGAACGGACATTCAGCATCGCGGAACGGACGTTCACCGACGCGGAACAGAAAACGAATGCGTGTTGTTGTACAGTTACATTGCCCTTCGTGCATATTTCCAGACAGTCATCCCTGTCATTTATGACAGCCGGACATGTTTACAATGAAGTTACCAGGTTCTTCAGTCCTTCATTTGCGGTATGATTGCGCACAGCAGTCTGATGACCGGTTTGGAATCATTCATCCAACTCACGTATTGTTACCTTTATCCGCCCCAGCAGGACAGGTTATTCATTTCTTCAAGGCTTTCAACACCTTGCACTGTCCGTCCTTGTCATACGCACGCGAGATGTAAGACTGTCCCTTGACAGGAGTGCCTGCCAGCTTGCCGTCAAGCGTGTAAAGTTCAAAACGGACAGGCTGGAAGTCGGAGCTTTGGACATTCTCAATACCATCTGTGGCACCAGTGACTGCCACGTGCAAGAGACGGGTCATGGTAGAGCCGTCACCGTCGGTAACCGTCATCCTTACTGTTGACAGACCTGCTGAGGTGCCGGCGGTAATGCTCAGTTCTGATGCGGCAGCAGATGCCTGTACACGGGCGTCGGTATAACCGCCTTGGATAAACGGTTCTGTCACGAAGGTATATGACGGGGCGTTGGTAAACCCTTTGAAATAATCTGCCATATTAACCTTAACGGTGTTTCCCGCTGCAATGACCACGTTTGGCTTGCCTACAAATTCAAGGTAATCCTCCAATTGCGTCCAACCGTCGAGGTCGGTGTCAGCGTTGTTGTTCGGTACGGATTCATTGGTACCCACCACCCTCTCGAACCATGTCGGGATGCCGTCCTGGTCGCCATCGTAATCATTCTCGCGTTGAATCTCAAACATATTCAGGCCATCGTAGCCCTCGGATTCCGTCTCTCTGTCAACCAGTCCTCTCAACTTGCTGTGCCATCCGATTCTGGAAGTGGTTCGGGTAAGCGTTTCTTCTATCATTCGCTTATCATGATTGTCTGTCACGGGCTGGGAGCAACCCACATCGCTCAACACCTTCTTCAGGGCATCTTCGGCATTATCCACCGTTGCCTTTGAATCCCAGAACGGTTCGTCGAAGAACGGGGAGAAATCAAGTCCGCTGCCCGTTGCTCTGTACGTATCATTCAGTTTGTCGGCACTCATGGTACCGTTCTTGTTCTCGCGGATATTACCATGGACGTAGGCGTTCAGTTTTCCTTCCACCGCCGGACCGTTTTCAAAGTCAAGAGAGAACAGGTTACTGAGCTTGGTGTCGGGGCCCATGATATAATAGTTACCGACAAACTGGGCGTAAAGAGAGCCTCCGTCGGTGGTACGGTCATACCAGTTATAGCATACGTTATTGAACATATCGAGCTTTCCCTGCATATTGCCCGCATTGTCCAATCCTGCCGCCATACTCCAGTTTCTGCCCTGGCAATGAGCCAAGAGGTTATGGTGGAACGAGCCGACCTCTCCTCCGATGCTGGCAGCATAACCGTGCTGCACATGATACCCATGGCGGTCGTACTGCGTGGCATGTCCCGCATAGGTCAATGCCTCCGCCAGCATGTTATGCTGAAAACTGATGTTTTTCGCATTGCGCGAAGAGAACGACTCATCTATCGTCCAGCTTACGGAGCAATGGTCTATAATGGCATGGTCGGCACCTGTCAATCCCATGCCGTCAGAGGTTTTCTCGTTCGGTGACACGCCGTCCCAATCAGCCGCTCCGCCCGGTCTTACGCGGAGGTGTCTGATGATATTGTCGGATGCTGCGCCGAAAGGTCTGTCGCAGAGGGTGATACCATTGCCGGGTGCAGTCTGGCCCGCCACGGTTACGAACCGGTCGGAGATAACCAGCCTGCTTGTCAGATGAATCATTCCACCGACATCGAAGACAATGGTACGGGGACCGCTGAGCTTCGTCAATCCATATCTCAACATGCCGGGTGTGGGTTCATTGGCATCCTCAAGCGTGGTTACATGATATACCGTTCCTCCGCGTCCGCCGGTAGCAAACTGTCCGTACCCTTCCGCCCCGTCAAACGCCTTCTGGTTGATCTTAAACTGCCATTCAGTGCCACGATAGACCTTACCCTCTGCGTCCTCCTCGTCAATACGCCAATAATAAGTGTCCAGCGAATAAAGATTCCTGAGTACACAGGAATTTTCTGTAGTGACCGTATATTCCGTTTCTTCTCCGGATGCCGTGCCCGTCATCACGTGATGCTTCACGGCCTTGGTAGCCGGCGTCCATTGAAGAGTCACGGCACCCCCCTCTGAAGCCACATGCCAGTCATGCGAGGACGGTATGGGATCAAGTGCCATGGTGTTCGGGTTAGGCTTGTCGAACACGAGAGCGTTTATATTCACTCCCGTGTTGCTATATGCCACACCTTCTTCCAACTGGGCTATGTATTGTATCTTGACAGGTTTTTCCGGACTTTCGACGACAAAGCGGGTATAGCTCACAGCCGCCTCGCTTTCCTTTGCAGCCCTCACGGTCTGCTGTATGCCTTCCTCTCCGGTTTTTCCGTCCACATAGACATTGAGCTTGGGCACTACACTCCAGGCATCCGTGAAATTATGATAGCACATCAGCGTATGTTCGCCTGCAGGCAGTCCGCTTATTTCAAGCTGTATTCCGCCTGCCCCGGTGATATCGGTATAGTCATTGGTCTCATCATCTGTCTTGTTAATGACATACGCGCCGTCGCCCAGCAGTTTATAGCCATAGTTCACTACTCCCTGCTTCCAATAGTTGTCGCGCACCGCATTGCCGTCCATGCCGGGCACACAGGAAATCGTTACAGACACGGAGTCTGCAGTGTTCGGTATCTCAAACTTGCCTGTAGCCTGCTTTACGCGACCGAAAGTCCAGGGCTGGAAACCGATGGCGGTACCCTCGTTGGGATTACGCCCTGACATATTGATATCTATGCTCTGGCCATACAGGTCTAATGCAGACACGATGCCTAAAAGAACAATCTGTGATATTCTATGCTTCATGGTAATGAATTTCTGTTATTTGTTACTGGCTTGCCGTCACGGATATACCGTTACAGGATTCTTGCTGACGGGGTTATACAGTCCCATACCGCCATACAGGCTCTGCCATCCTATCTCCTGCACCACACCGGGATTGTTCTCCTGGTCGCCTGTGCTCAGTCCGAGGAAATAGCAGGTGGCGGGCCATGCGGGATAGGCACTTGTCGCATTGGTCATCGTAGCCACGTCCTTACGCACAAGGTATCGCTGGTAGAACTGTGCCAAAGCTTTCACGTTGGCGTCATTATAGATTACCTCACCGTCCTCGGTCTCTGGTGCTGTCGTACGGAAATCCTCTGTCAGTGTGAGAGCCTTGGGCTTTTCGAGGACAGCCACGCCAGCCCCGAACGGATCGTTTTCCGGTTTCTTTCCACCTGTATAGATGTTCGGGTCGATGGCCACCTCAAGTTTATGAATCAGTTGCTCGTTGAGCGGACGCACACCGAGATAGCTGCAGGTGTTGCCGCTCCATGCGGTCAACGCCAATTCAGGAGAGATGTCAGTCTGCCCCACTCCGCCGTCGAAGAGCATCCACCGGTGGCAGTCGTCAAACCGCTTGCCCTCGTAGGCAAGCTCCACCTGGCGCTCATAGAGTATGGCGTCGAACATCTTCGCCCTGTCGCCACGTATGGCAGGGTCAAGTCCGCAGTCGCCCTCATATCCTACACGCTGGCGTATCTTGACAAGGGCGTCCCATGCCTCATCGAGTTTTCCGACACCGCAAGCCGCCTCGGCAAAGTTGAGCAGCACCTCAGTATAGCGCATGTATATGGCAGGCTGAGCGTTGATTGAGAAGCCGTTCTCTTCATCATATACATAGAGCGGAGAGCCTGAGACCGCGTAATCCTGCGACTTCTTGCGGACGTAGATGCTCTGCCCGCCTGCGCCCATGAGGTCAGAGAAGTAGCCGGTCTTCACCGGTTCGTTGAACTCCTCGGGAGACGAGTACCAGGCATAGTTCTGCAACTCGTAGTCGGTACCGTTGGCATACGGACACTGGTCGGGCTGTGTCATGGTACCCGAGAATTTCCACTGGGTGCCGGGGAACGCGAAGGTACGGTA
>JBJEKQ010000046.1:0-2975 GCA_051878715.1 Prevotella sp. | reverse complement strand
GACCTGCATAGCCTGTGGCGGCTATGGCAAAATCGGTGCCGAGCGACTTACAGGCTCCCGTAACCATCTGTCTTGCAACCTCCTCACAAACTGCCGTCTGCTCTTCAATAACATCATGACTGACGCCCAGCAGCCTCTCCTTCACCTCATCCACATAAGAGATGATGCCCCCCTTGAAGTATTTGGACGCTCCAGGAATGGCTATGATGGCTTCGGCGATGCGACCACCGGTACAACTTTCTGCTGTGCCCAAAGTCTGTTCGCGCTCCCACAGCAACTGGCTTATCTCTCTGCTTATTATTTTACTTTCGAAATCCATATATATGACAAATGTTTATTGAAAAGTTACTTTTGAAAAGACCGGACTGTCTATCTGGCAGAAGTTTCCGTCAAGATACTTGTAATAACCGGTAATGGCTATCATGGCAGCATTGTCGGTAGTATAGCTGAACTTGGGTATGTATATATGCCAGCCATACTTCTGTGCATGTTCATGGAATGCGGCACGCAAGCCGTTATTGGCACTCACTCCGCCTGCCACTGCCACATGCCTGATTTTAGTCTGGTTTACCGCCTTACGCAACTTGCGCATCAGTATGTCCACTATCGTATATTCAAGACTTGCGGCAAGGTCTTCCTTGTGATGTTCTATAAAATCCGGCTCCTGCTCCACCCATTCGCGCAAGGAATAGAGGAAAGAGGTCTTCAGTCCGCTGAAACTGTAGTTCAGCCCGGGTATCTGCGGTTCGGCAAACTTATAGGCATGAGGATTGCCCTGACGCGCCAACCGGTCTATAATGGGACCGCCGGGATAGCCAAGACCCATCACTTTGGAGCACTTGTCTATCGCCTCTCCTGCAGCATCATCAATAGTCTGCCCCAGTACCTCCATCCTATTGTAGGCATCCACACGCACTATCTGGGAATTGCCCCCACTGACCAGCAGACAAAGGAAAGGCAGCGGAGGAACGGACTGACCGTTATCTTTTTCACGGATAAAATGTGCCATGACATGCCCTTGAAGATGGTTTACATCTATCATGGGAATACCAAGCGAACGGGCAAAGCCCTTGGCAAAACTGACGCCTACCAGCAACGAGCCCATCAATCCCGGTCCGCGGGTAAATGCCACAGCCGTAAGCTGCTCCTTGGTAATACCTGCTTGTCTGATTGCCTCATGGACCACCGGCACTATGTTCTGCTGATGGGCACGCGACGCCAGTTCGGGCACCACTCCTCCATACGCTTCATGCACGGCCTGACTGGCTGTGACATTACTCAGCAAGACACCGTTATGCAGCACAGCAGCCGACGTGTCATCGCAACTGCTCTCTATACCTAATATATAGACATCACGAGAATCCATAGCATCAGTAGGTTAAAATCTCAACACCTTGTTCTGTCATCAAAAAGGTATGCTCCCACTGGGCACTGGGCAAACCGTCCTCTGTAATGATTTCCCAGCCATACTTGTCATCGGCATCCAAATAGACTTTCCATGTGCCCATATTGATCATGGGCTCTATGGTGAACACCATACCGGGAACCAACAGCATGCCTGTACCCCGATGACCGAAGTGCACCACTTCCGGTTCTTCATGGAATTCCACTCCCACGCCATGACCGCACAAGTCGCGCACCACACCGTAATGGTATTTTGACGCATGCTTCTGAATCGCATGACCGATATCGCCTACAAAACAATAAGGGACAGCCGCAGCGGCACCAATGTCCAGACATTCCTTAGCCACACGCACCAACTGCTCTTTTTCCGGAGTGGTAGAGCCGCCTATGATGAACATACGTGAGGCATCGGCATAATACCCGTTGTAGATGGTAGTAAAGTCAACATTTACGATATCGCCCTCCTGAAGCACATCCGTCTGCTTGGGAATGCCGTGGCATACCACCTCGTTGATGCTCGTACACACACTTTTCGGAAAGCCCTCATAGCCCAGACATGCGGGAGTGCCGCCCTTGCCCACACAGGCATCATAGCATATTTTGTCTATTTCAAGGGTACTCATGCCTGGATGTATCAGGCGTTCCACCTCGTCCAATACAAAGGTATTGATTTCTCCACTCTTGCGAATACCTGCAATCTGTTCCGGAGTTTTTATCAGCGAGCGTGTAGGTACCAGTTTTCCTCTTGCCTCCCAGTACATCACCTGCTTATCAAGTTCCGTAGGTTCTTGACCTGACAAGCAGTGCCATCTACGTTTTTTTCCAAACATGTTTAATGTGTGATTTATTTCTGCAAAATTACTACTTTTCTTCTAATAAACACACAAAGAGAATTGTTTTTTCACTCAAATAGCAGCTCAACGCCATACTACATCTACAGTAATATAGATAACAGGTCTGCCAACGAGCGAAAAGAGGGAGCGGTTTACCCGGCAAAGCAAATCATAGTAAAAAAAAGAAGCAGCGGTTCTATAAGCCGGGTTCTGTACAACGGTTTTGAATACACAAAACCACCGTGTCTGTCATTTATCTAATCCGTATGTCGCCACACGGCTTAAGCATTCTACCCTCCATCGGAGCAAGTCGGACGGGCAATCCTCAGACGATGGTTTACATGAACTTGCAGCCTCCAGATGGCACAGCTCGCCGATCACCCGACGACTGGTGGTCTTTTACACCACCTTCTCACCCTTTCCAACAGTCAACCTGCGGCGGTTATTTTCTTCTGCCATATCCTACTGTTGCCAATAGCTTCTATTTTCGGAAGTGGAGTGCCCTATGCTGCCCGGACTTTCCTCTCGTGTATTGCTACACCAGCGACAAACCGAACCACTGCTTCAGGAATGCAAAAGTAACGCTTTTTTTGTTTTCTGACAAGAATAAGGAGAGAAAACGTAAGAAGAAGATACGATAAAAAAGGGAATCACATCTTTATGTAACTCCCTTTTGTGACTCCTGCAGGATTCAAACCTGCAACCTTCTGATCCGTAGTCAGATGCTCTATTCAGTTG
>JBJEKQ010000045.1:0-3017 GCA_051878715.1 Prevotella sp. | reverse complement strand
GTCATGTCCGAGTATATCGGTTGCGGGTCGTTGTGCTTGAGCTGTCCGTCAGCCTGGTCCCTATATCCGAACACCAAGTCCCACATCTCAATCTTGTAAGTACCGTTATACATTGTTTCGTCGGCAACAAGTCCGATTGTGAACAGAGGGTCATAGAGATTGCCGTCCTCGTCATCAGGATAGAACTCCTGCAGCTCGGATGATGTTGAGATAATCTTGATAGTGTTGTCATTGGGCATGTTGCAGGCGATGCTGTGCGTATTGGTGGCTCTTACGGACAGCTCTATGTCGTTGACATAATCGCGTCCCGACTTTTTCTGATGGATGTGAATACCCTTGGGCACCGTTATAGCCATATTGAAAGCTATGTAGTTGATGTTGGGGTCTTTCTGATAGAAGGTCAGATAAGTCACCGTTGTCCCGTCGGCGGTCACCTCCATTGTCTGATCCATCCACACCTCAAGTGTAGACTGGGCGTTTGCCCGCACCGATAGCAGTGCGAGCAAACAGAAAAGATATTTGATAGTTTTCATTCTACTTTTTGTTTTCGTTGTCTTACTACATTAAATCTACGGGCATTCATCGTGACGGTCGAGAGATAGATGTCCTGTATGAGGATGGTGTCGAAGACGTTTATCTCGCCATCGCCGTTCACATCCGCGGCATCAACGTTCAGCTGTACGTCCTCGCCAAGATACTTGCTCTGAACAAGCATCACGTCGAAGGCGTTCACCTCGTCATCGCCGTTCACGTCACCAGCCTTGAATGTCTGGATGTTTGCCTCGCGTGCCAGTTCCTTGTCCTCCACGTTTCCGGCAGAGTCGGTAGCGAGAACACAGAAGCCATAGTCGATACCGTTATAATAACGGAAGTCCACCTGCGCGGAGTCAGCCGTGCACTCGCCAATCTTCCACCATGGAGCCTCCTTGCCATACTGGGCATAGACCTCATATTTCCATACACCCGAACGCTCGTCAGCACCTTCCACGTTTACGGTCAGGATGGTATCGTTCTGCTGTTCCAGACTAACCACACGGCTTGTCGGCGATACGGCATCAACGGTGTTCACCCACAGAGGAGTCATGATGGTTTCCTCATAGTCAAAGACTATTCCAGCCTTGTTGCTGAACGTGTCGCCATCGGCCATATTGTTCTTCAGGTTGATGTCGAAATTCAGGAATCCCAGACCGTTGCCGTCGCTGTTTACAGGCAGCACACCCTGCATAATGTCAAAGGTCTCCTCCATCGTCATCGGGTCAAGAGACGATATTGTCCATTGGGCAATACCCGTCTTCTCATCATACGCCAGGTCAACCTGTGCGATGGCATAAATTTCCGGGCGCATGTCCATAGTCTTCGTGAAGTTTTGCTCTCCGTCCAGTTTCATTACCCTGTCACCTATCTGAACTCTTGTAGGTTTGAATGATGACAAATCGAATATCTGAGCATCCAATGTGTCGCTGACCACAATCCTATGGGCAGAGGCATTGGCAATCTCGGGATTGTTCTCGAACTCGATGGAGTAATAGACATCCGTGACATCGGCGGATACATACTTGCTTCCCGACTCCGAAACATATCCGTGCATCTCGTTGGGGTCACCGGGATTGTATGCGTTACACCCATGGGTGGCCGGTATTGGGCAATCGCTGTCATTGAGCAACTCCATACTTGTGTTGAAGGCAGATGCCGCCTCTCCCGCCTTTCCTGGCAGACAATGCTGCAACCAATACCACAGCAGGTCTCCTGGTGAGGGAAGATACATGTTCGGGAATATCTCATCAGGATCATCGAACAGTCCACTCGCCGCAAGCTGCTCCCTCATCGCCCTGTTGTGCATGTTCTGCAGAGCATTCTGTATGCCTCCAAGTGTTCCGCCTAATGACAGGACAGTAGCGCAGGCACACTCCTCGAGATCTCCAGCAAGACCAGCCAAATCGCATGGGTCTATTGAGCAGCCATTGAGAATGCCACCTAAGGAAGAGCCTCCATTGTGGTTCTCATTTATGAACGCCCTCACCTCCGGTCCCAGCAGGCTCCATGGTGTTCCTGTCCAGCCATAACCGCAGAACGTCTGGTGGTTTCCGGTCTTGATACCCAGAGTGAATGTAAGAGTCTGTCCCGGCAGTATCTCGGAAATGATGGTGGGTACAATGGCAGTCGGGCTGTTGTTGCCACGGAAGTTTTCGAACGTGAAACTCATCTGCATGCCGTTGTCTATCATCTCTTTTGAAGCACCGACAGCAAAGTCCATATAGCTTACGCTTTCCATCTTGTCTACATGGTCTACACCAAAGTAGAATGGCACGGCCTGATAGCTGATGTTGCTGTTGTTGGTCAGCTTTATCGTCATCGGATATGGGTCGGCCACAGAACGCGGGTCGCTAATCTCAATGCCTATATCCTTGAAGTCAGGCTCCGTCAGACTTACGTACTGCTTCCTTGTGATGGTACGCGACTCCTCGCCATCATCAAAATAGAGCTTCAGGTCGTAGTCGCCATACGTCTCCTCACCCGAGAACTTCATGTAAATCTTTGCCTGCGACTTGTCTATACATGCAATGGAGTCAGCTGTTATCACTTGGTCACCCATGCTGAGAGTAGCCGACTTCAGATTGTCAAATCCGTTGCCGTCCAGTTCAAGTATCTGCACGCAAGGCAATACACCAAACTCAGGTTTTGACGTGAAGAACAAGTCAAACTTACTGATATGGGTGAAGTCCAACTTAATCTGATTGCTCTTGGTACCAGTCGCATCGTGTACTGCAAGATAATAAGTACCATTGGTCAGCAAATGTGTACCGCCGTTTACGACCGATTCCGAACCACTTGCCTCATACAGCACATTTCCTTCCTCGTCAAACAGCTGCAACGATGCGGCCAACGAGCTGGCAAATGACACGCTGTCGCCTTTCTCGCCCTCAAACTTAAACCACTTGACAGTATTCTCCTGCGGTCGCTCAAAGGTTTGGGTAGGTTGCAGGTCTGTAATGCCTTCCACAGCCTGCGACACATTG
>JBJEKQ010000044.1:0-48532 GCA_051878715.1 Prevotella sp. | reverse complement strand
CGATCTTGGGCTGGTAACAGGTGCAGGGAACCTTACGAATGCCGGCGCACTGTTTGCCGATGATTGTCCATTGTGGCAATCTCGCCTATACTGTACACGTTGGAATGGTTTGGAAAAGAGTGATGCCATCAATGATGCAGAATTCACAGGCAATGTCCTCATGCTACTTCGTGAGGCTATGAACTTTATGAAATCCAACACAAAGAAAGGCTGGGAGAAGTTACCTGATGGACGAAAGAACAAGCCTGAGTATGCAGAGCGATCAGTTCTCGAAGCTATGGTTAATCACTTTATCCATCGTGACTATACTGTTATGGGCAGTGAAGTGCATCTTGACATCTACGATGACCGTCTCACCGTTACTTCCCCAGGAGGTATGTACAATGGTATGCTGATTCAGGACTTAGACATCGCAGACGTTTCTTCTGAAAGACGCAATCCTATCCTTGCGAATGTGATGGCTCAATTGGACTATATGGAGAAGCGAGGCAGTGGTCTCACACGCATCTGCAATGAGACAAAGGCATTGGATGGGTATAGGGACGAATTGAAGCCAAAGTTCAAATCAACACCGACCCAATTCCAAACCATCATTTTTGCCTCTTCCGACGCCTCGAATGTCGGACATGTATCGGAGACGAAACTCACTGATCGTCAGCAGAAAATACTGAATCTCATCAAAGAGTCTCCGACAATAACTGGTAAGCAAATGTCGGAGACGTTGTCGGTGAGTCAACGCACTATCGAACGTGACCTTTCTGCAATGCAAAAGAAAGGTATTCTAAAGCATGAAGGCAAGGATAATGACGGTTTTTGGGCAATCGTAAAAAAAATAATGACAACTGATATATGAGTAGTCAATACAAAGTATTTTTCTCTTGGCAATCTGAGGACAAGAAGAGCAGAAAGGCAATAGATGTTGCCCTACAAAACGCTGTGGAAACATTAAGTGATAGAGGCATAAGGCTTGAGATTGACCTTTCTACATTGGGTGAGTCTGGTATGCCATCCATAGACCAGACGATTCTAAGGAAAATAGATTCTTGTGATATATTTCTTGCAGATGTAACTCCAGTGACAAACTATCAGAAGAAGTCTGGAAATAGGATGCAAGTCAGCAAGGAAGTTCCTAATCCTAATGTTCTTTTAGAATTAGGATATGCTATGAGTGCTTTGGGAGTAGGATATGTTATTGTAGCGGCTCATCAGGGTAATTGGGTTCTAGAAAATATGCCCTTTGACATAAATCATCGTGCAATATATAGTTTCACTTCTTCCAACTGTGACCTGACGTCACGCATACTCGAAGTTATTGAATATATCAAGAGAAATGGTAGGCATAGGCATTTAGACAAATCATATCTTATCAACTGGATAGAGAAACAATATGAAAAGCTAAGCCTCTCTAAAACAGTCATGGACTCAGTTATTTCCGAGGAATCAACAGTGTTTTTCAGAAGAAGAATGGCTAGGGCTTTTCCTGGTTATAGAGGTCTGGTTGAATTTAAGAAGGCAAGGGATATTAATCGTCACTTGTCCAAACTGTTGGAGTCACCCATACAATTTAGGAAAAGCATTATTGGGGTAAAAGATCCCATTTGGTGGTTCAGAGCAGGAAGTGCGTTAAACATTACCACTTTTAGGCATTTGAATAGGCGAAAGTTTCTAATAGGATGGAATGAATTGGTAATTCGTAGAATTGTTGCCTTTATTGATAATGGGCGTTATTATTCAAACTATGTGTATGTGGAAGCACAAGGTGCAAAACCAACAGGACTTGAAGATTATTATACGTCAGAAAAAATAAAAGAGCTCAAAGAAAGCCTTGATCATGTTGATGAAGAGTACGCAATATATAAACCTTGTGCGTTCTTTCGTAAAATGGTGACCAAACAGGAAGAAGATGACGGCTTTACTAAAATTTTGGGTAGGCTTGTTAAAATGAAAAAAGAATGTGTCGAGACCAGATGCCGATTCCTAACGGACTACAATTTCATCATAGCAGCAAAGGGGTCAGCTTATAACAATGCTGTATTTGATAGAACGTCAGGAGATTATTTTAAAGGTCTGTTGGAAGGCACTATCTCTATTGAAGCTTTTCATAACTATATGATGCAGTTTCCAAAACCAGATAAAATGTAGGACTACATATTTCGCCTTTAAGAAATTTAAATACGTTAAATCTTTGTCCTTTTTGTCCTTCACAGAATTCACGTCAACACTTTTCCACTTTTTATCGCACAAACTATTGATATTAAACAACTTGCAAATACTGTGGCTGCTCCAGCCTCACCTCAATCACAAATCCAAATTCTGTGACGAGTATCGGAGATTATGCTTTCGGTTATTGCACCGGCCTCACCTCAATCACAATTGGAAATTCAGTGACAAGTATCGGCAGGGAGGCTTTCTATGGTTGCAAAAATCTGGAAAATGTTTATTGTTATGCTGAAACAGTGCCAGAAACGGGCAACGATGCGTTTGAAAATGCACATGTCGGATTCTCCACTCTATACGTTCCTGCATCTGCAATCGACGCATACAAAACCAATCAAACGGCGGTTTCATCAGCATCTCCGGTCTCGACAACAACGAGGAGGTCAGCTTCTACGCCATCGACGGCAAGAGCCTCGGCACTGCCACTGCCATCAACGGCACGACATCCTTTGCCGCACAGTCAGGCTCTGTCGTTATAGCCAAGATTGGCAAGGAGAGCGTAAAGACAGCAGTGGAATAAGACCTGTGGATTCCAGAAGCGTCCCCAAAAAACCATGTATCAGTGTACAACGTACATTAGACACACCGTTGAGTCTATTCTATTTCGTCGAACTCACGTTAATATATGTATGACAGCGCAAATCCCCAAAAACAAAGATATATGGTCGGTGCTACAAGAAGAAAAAAGCAGAAATGAGGAGAAAAAAGGGAAGGCATACCGGGTTTTATCGGAGAATAATTGTATATTTGCCCCATGTGAAAATGGATATGCCCTCAAAGAGAGAAGACAGAACAGGGAAAACAAAACGTCTGATTATGTTAGACAGACTTCTTCGGTATGAGAAAGGTTATACCGTAAAGGAGCTGTGCGACAAACTGACAGACGTTGACGAAAGGACAGTCAGAGCAGACCTTAAAGAACTTGAGGATTCCAGCGGCGAGTACAAAGCTGTCATGGCGAGAAATCTAACAAGAGGAAAGAAGAGGGTGTGGCGATACGAAGACACCCATTTCTCCATTTTCAACAGTCTGTTGCCGCAAGTAGAAAAGATTCGCCAGAGTATCGAGCAGCTGGATATTCTTAAAGCAGACCCTCGATACAACCTTATCAGGTATTATCTGTTAAGTCTGGAGAAGGGGCTGGAGTACTCCCGCCCATTCATGGACTTCATATCTTTTGACAACAGCAACCAGGTGAGGGGATTGAACTACATCGACCTGCTCCTTGACGCCATCACCACCCCATACCCCGTGAAGATGCGCTACAAGCCATTCGGTGCGCCAAGCCAAGCCCTGTACTTCCATCCGTACCACTTGCGGCAATACAACAAGAGATGGTTTGTGCTTGGCTTCGTTGAACAGCAAGAGTCTATCTGCATTTTTGCTCTTGACAGGATAAGAGAAGCAGAACATCTGGACAAGCCTTATCTGGAAAATACGTTCAATCCTGACGCATACTTCAAGGATATTGTAGGTGTGTCGCAGCCTAAAAGCAACGAGGTGGAAAACGTGGTTATCAAGGTTTCCGACGTGAGTTATGATTATATTCTAACCAAACCAATACACGCATCTCAAAGGGAGCTTTTGGCACGAAAGACAGACAAATACCACTTTTTCAGTCTGAACCTTAAAGTAAACAGAGAGCTCCAGATGCTTCTCTTTTCCTACGGAGACGCCATAGAAGTGCTTGAACCCGCATGGTTGCGTGAACGATTCCGGCAGCAAGTACAAAACCTACACCACATGTACCACCAACCCGACGGCATTACAAATGAAACTGATTGAAAAATACATTCCGCTGAACAAAAAGGAAATCCTACAGTCTTTAGTGGATGAGCTCAAAGGGATTCCGGGTGCCATGAACCCTGCCATGCGCCAGGAAATATTCTTGAACATCCACAACAGGAAACTGCAGACACTATTCCAGACAGAATACCCTGAATCACTTTTTACCGACCCTGGCAGTCTGATTCCCGAGACACATGACAACATATACGCTGCCGCCTCACCTGCCGCATCGCCTGCGTGGGAAATCCGTTATCTGCCTGCAGAGACACAGCTGGAGAAAAAGTCTGTGTATGGCACCTATATAGAGATGGCTTTCCATAACTTCTATCAAACCATGCACCATATCTACGCGCTGGTCTTCGGTGAAGACCTGATGGAGGTGGCAAGGGGCATCTTTGAGAAGGAAAACCCCGATTCCGAGAAAACCTTTGACGAGGATTTTGCGAGCAAGCGGGAGATATGGAGTCCCATGTTCCTTCGTTTCGAGAAAGCCCGGCAAGAGCAGAAAGAGCACCTCGACTATCTGTTCAGCAGGCATTTCCCTTTTCTGAAGGTACTGGATGCCCTTCCTGAAGACCGTCGCATAACGAAAACGGATGCTCTTGGCAAGTTCTCAAACGTACTACGAGAACTGAGAAACATCTATTCCCACTATCATTTCCAACCCACCAGATGGCAAACAGACAGGTACCAGGAGGACATCCCCTTTTTGCTTGAGCTGGCAGACGTATTATACCTCGGAGCGCAAAGAGAGGTCAAGGCACGATTCGGTTTTAGCGACCAGAAAATGTGTTGCGCCCAGAAATACGAGCCCAACGGCGACCGTCGTCTGCGCGACAAGAACGGCAGGGTTGTCAGGGTTGTGGCAAAGAAAAACTTCAAGTATGCGCTGTACTCATGCCAAGACAAGGTGAAGAAGATAACCCCCTTCGGTATTGTCTTCCTTAGCAGTCTGTTTCTCGAAAAGAAATATGCCAAGATAATGGCAGACAAGACACACTGCATCCGTTATGCTGATCAGGAGGTGATGTGCGAGCTCATCTCCGTATATCGCATCCGTCTGCATGTGCAGAAACTCAACGTCACCAAACAGACCGACGCGCTGGCTCTTGACATCATCAACGAACTGCAACGCTGTCCACGACTGCTGTTTGATATGCTTCCCCCGGCAGAGCAGCAGAAGTTCAGAATCAAGCCAGCATCCTCACAAGACCCCGAGGTGCTGATGGTGCGCTATCACGACCGTTTTGCGCACCTCATGCTGAAGTATATCGACGATGCCAAGCTGTTCGACCGCATCCGTTTTCAGGTATCTTTAGGCAAGTATTTCTTCAGGTTCTACGACAAGAGGTGCATCGACTCTACCGGCGACAAACGGGTGCGCTCCATCGGTAAAGACGTGAACGGATTCGGGCGGATTACAGAAGTGGAGAACAACAGAGTCGAAAAGTATGGAAAGATGGTCCGCGCCTGCGAGGACGTGCATGCCCACACGGCAAACGAGCAGCCTTATATCACAGACCATCATGCCAAGTACCTCATCAACAACCACAAGATTGGCATTTATATCAGAAAAGACAATGACACCCAATACCTGCTGCCCGAACTCACCCCTGAGGGCATCCGTAATGTGGTACCCACCTGTTGGCTGAGCACCTACGACCTGCCTGCCATGGCGTTTCTGCTTCATCTCTGCAACGGTGACGGCAGCAGGGTGGAAGACCTCATACTGACAGAGGTGGCAAACTACCGGCGCCTGTTTGCCGATGTAGGGGATGGCAAGGTGCGTCCCGTGGCAGACGAAGACGCTTTGGCCACGCTGCTGGAAGCATACGGAGGCATCAAGCCCTCCAACCTTCCGCGCAAGATGCTCGACTATCTATTGGCAAGAAAGGTGTGCACGAATGAGGTGTTTCACGGATGGGCACAAGCCGAACTGCAGAGGATGATAGAACAGACAGACAGGCGAATGATGAGTATGGAGGAAGACCTGCGCATGTCCTCGGATATCCGGCAGAACAAATTCGGGAAAAAATCCTTCGTAGCCATCCAGCCGGGACGGATAGCCAGCTTCCTTGCCCATGACATGATGTTCTTCCAGCCAAACGGGGCAGACGGTAACAGCAACAAACTTACCGGACTCAATTTCCGCATCCTGCAATCCGCGATGGCAGTCTATGACGGTCACTTTGAGGAGTTGTCAAGAATCATGAGCAACGCCCATATCATCGGCAACGCCCATGACGAGAGCTGCAATCCTATCGTCATGGCAGTATGCCGCCAGTCCAGTCATTTTGATAGCATCACCACATTCTACATGGCATACCTCAAGGCAAGAAAGGCATACCTGCAAGACTGCCTGTCAATGGGAGACTACACCTCCCTGGACTTCCTGCATCCCACACAGAGCAAATGGAAAGAGAGAACCCAGGAATACTACCAGTCGCTTGCCGCGAGATACCTGACAGACGAGTATGGCGGAACAACCTCAGACAAGGCCATCGAACTGCCCAGAGGACTGTTTGACTCCTCTATCCGCAAGGAGCTGTCTGAAATAGCTGCCATGAAGGCCGTGGCACACGACCCCACAAAGAATATCGCCTACCTCATCTACGGCTATATGAAGCAAGTGATGGGTGATGATGCCCAGTTGTTCTACGATACCCCAAGGTGCTATCAGCTGTTCAACGTACTCTATCGCAAGACACCTCGCGACGGACAGGTCTTCCGCCATACTGCGGAGATACGCGAAATGCTCATGCGCCATCATCCGCAGTCTATCCATCGGGATATTGCCAACTATCTTTCACAAACAACGGCTCTGACACGTGCAACGGAAGAGCAGCGATGCCATGCGCTGCTCCACAAGATGAAGGACAGCGAAACAGAACTGAAACGCTACAAGACCCAAGATATTCTGCTCTTCCTCATCGCCAAGCGTATTCTGTTAGACAGGCAGGTAGAGAACGATTCTGCCATTCAGATGGGCGCCATCAGCCATATCCACCTCAAGAATATCGCCGATGGCGACACGCTGTCCCAGAAGATATCCTTTAACGTAACGATAACCTCCAAGAATGGCTATACCAAAGTGCTCAAGCAAGATGATTTGAAATTGAAGAACTACGCACAGTTCTATGCCATCATCAACGACAGGCGTCTGCCCTCGCTGCTCGACCTCATCAACAGCCGCTACATTTCGAGACCGACTCTCGAAGCAGAACTGAACAACTACGACAAGGCGCATCCTCATGTATTGGAGTCTATCTTCGAATATGAGAAGCACTATCTTGCCACTCACCCCGTCTCTGCAGACGAAGCGATTCCAAATATCAGGGCGATGCTCAAAGATAGTGAAATGCCAGAAGACACACAGAATGAAGTGCACAAGATACGCAACGCCTTCGCCCATCATGCGTACCCCAAACGCTATGTGGCTAATGCCGGCTCCATCGAACTGCCCAAAAAAGCAGAAACCATATCCAACAAACTCATAACTCACCTGAAAAATGAAAGTAATTGACGCAAAAGATAACCTATATTCCACAGACACAACGTGTTTGGGGATGTAGGTTGTAGATGACCTCGTTTTGGAGGGGAAACACAACGCACCAAGAGTGCATGAGCTTTCAACTACTGTTGTAGATGACCTCGTTTTGGAGGGGAAACACAACCAGTAATTGTAATTATAGTTCGTCTCATGAGTTGTAGATGACCTCGTTTTAGAGGGGAAACACAACCAACTAAATATTATTTCCGCACCCACAAACCACTAAATAATGAAGTATGAAGAAAAACTGTATATAAGTAGGAAATAAAACACCTACTTTTGCATCAACAAAAACAACAACATTATGACAATAGAATCAATCACAAACAACGCAGCAAACACATATCAGAAGGCTCTCAATGGTTTATTTAACAAACTACCAAAAGAGGACATATTGAAAGCGATTGGCATCATATCAATCGGCTCTCTCACTATCTACCTCGCTACGACGGCAACCAACACAATAAAAGATATTGTCACAAGTAAATAACATGAGTAGCGGGATTTCCCTACATAAAAATATTGCCTTTCGTTTGGAGGCTACATTATTTTTAGTATCTTTGCACAAGATAAGCTGCATCTCGACATAACACTCAAGCAAGCTTGGTGATTCTGCACTCGATTTGCATTATCTTTGCATCAAAGAAGAAACAGGGAGCGCACCGAACAGATCGGGATACTCATCAAATAACATCGAAAACAGGAGCACACTACTGCGTCAATGGCGGGCCACAGTTTGCAATGTATCGTTGTGAATAGCGGATTTCTGTCGGTGGATTACAAAGACCGGTAGCACTCTAATCTTATTTATATAGGAGTTTTCATCACAATCGCGGTGCGTTCCTTTTTTTGTATTTAACCACACGTTTATATTTAACCACAAAAAACGAGCAGCACTATGTTTTCCGGCATCATCGAAGGTTTGGCAACAGTAAAGGCAATCAACGCCGAGGGGGGCAACATGGATTTCACATTGGAATGCGACTTCGCCCCGGAACTCACCATCGACCAGAGCGTGGCACATAACGGCGTGTGCCTCACCGTGGTTTCCATCGACAACGGCTGCTACACAGTGACCGCCATCAGGGAAACGCTCGACCGCAGCAATCTGGGACTGCTGCGCGTGGGCGACAAGGTGAATGTGGAACGCTCGATGATGATGAACGGCAGACTGGACGGGCATATCGTGCAGGGACATGTGGATACCACTGCCACCTGCGTCCGCATGGAGGATGCCGACGGAAGCACCTACTACACCTTTGAATACGAACCGCAGGCGGAGGACATCAGAAAGGGCTACTTCACCGTGGACAAGGGCAGTGTGGCGGTCAACGGGGTGTCGCTTACCGTGTGCCAACCCACCAAATCCACTTTTCAGGTGGCGATAATACCCTATACGCGCACACACACCAACTTCTGCGACATCACCGTGGGGAGCAAGGTGAACCTGGAGTTCGACATCATCGGCAAATATGTGGCACGCATCCAGGAATTGCGTTAATTTGTTTTAATCACCGTTCCCTTTGTCGATTGTTTCACCATTCTACTCTACTAATTGACTTTTTTCTGTCTAATTGTTTTTCCTCTACGGTCAGCTTGTCATAACTTTGCAGACGAATAAAGGATTAAACAGATATGAACAAAACGAGAGTATGGGTTTGCAGCATCGTATGCCTTCTTGCCATCCAGGGTGCATCGGCACAGCAAAAAGAGGCATGGTCGCTGAAAGATTGTTTGGAGTATGCTCTGGCAAACAATCTGTCTATCAGGAAATCAGCCAACCAGATTGCCATTTCCAAGGAAAACCTCAAGCAGTCGAAAGCGGCTCTGCTGCCGTCGCTCAGCGCATCTACCAACCAGTCCATAGGCTACAGGCCGTGGATGAACGGCAACACCAGCACCGTGACCAACGGACAGGTGACCAGCGGAGTGCAAAAAAAGTACTACAACGGCAGCTACGGCGTGAGCGGCAACTGGACCGTATGGAACGGCAACAAGAACCGCAACACGGTGAAACTGAACAAGCTGTATGAGCAGGAAGCGGAGCTGGACTCTGCCGTCAACGCCAAGAGCATACAGGAGCAGATAATGCAGCTCTACGTGCAGCTGCTCTATCTCAAGGAAGCCATCGAGGTGAACAGAAGCAGCGCAGCCAACAGCAAAGCCAACGAGGAGAGAGGCAAGGTGATGATGGAGGTGGGCAAGCTGTCGAGGGTGGACGTGGCACAGCTTGCCGCACAGACAGCCCAAGACCAGTACAATCTGGTGGAGGCTCAGACCAACTTTGAGAAATACAGGCTCCAGCTGAAACAGATACTCGAACTGCCCGACTCCATCCCCTTTGAGGTGCAGGTGCCCCTGACGGAAGACAACGAGGCGCTGCAGACACTTCCTGTATTACAGGATATATACAGTGCGGCACTGGCGCTGCGCCCGGAAATCAAGAAGGCGGGAAACGGCATATCCGAGCAGGAACTCAACGTGAAGATTGCCAAGGCGGGCTACTACCCCACCCTCAGTCTGACTGCCGGAGCAAGCACCAATACCTCGTCGAGAGACGACCTCGCATGGCAGCGGCAGATGAAAACCAACTTCGACGTGCAGGCAGGCCTGACCGTTTCCATCCCCATCTACGACCAGCGGCAGACCAAGACTGCCACCAACAAGGCGAAATACGAATGGATGAACAGCAAACTCGACCTGGAGCAGAGCAAGAAGGACCTGTACAACACGATAGAGAACTACTGGCTGGATGCCGTCAGCAACCAGCAGCTGTTCAAGTCGTCGATAGCCAACGTGGACAGCAAGCAGGAGAGTTATGACCTGCTGGAACAGCAATTCCAACTGGGCTTGAAAAACATCATCGAACTGACCACGGGAAAAGTGAATCTGCTGCAAGCCCAGCAATCCAAACTGCAAAGCAAGTATCTCACCATACTGAACATGGAGATGCTGCAATTCTACGCACAATAAAAAAAACACTATACTATTATGAACAGGAACAGAATCATCCTCGGCACAGCAATACTGATAGCCCTGACAGGTATCCTCATCTTTGTCTTCAACAGCGAAGAAAAGCCTCTGAACATCGAGACGGAAAGGGTGGAGAAAGGAAGCATACAGAACTCCATCACCGCCACCGGCACCATCGAACCCGTTACCTCGGTGACGGTGGGTACACAGGTGTCGGGCATCGTGAGCAAACTGTATGTTGACTACAACAGCGTGGTGACCAAAGGACAGGTCATCGCAGAACTGGACAAGACCAACCTGGTGAGCGAACTCAACAACGCCAAGGCGAACCTGAACGCCGCCCAGAGCACACTGGACTACGAGCGCAACAACTTCGGCAGATACAAGACACTGTTTGAGAAAGGACTGGTAAGCGCGGACGACTACGAGCAGGCACAGCTGAGTCTACGGAAGGCACAGGAGAGCGTCACACAAGCCAAAGAGGCCGTGAACAAGGCACAGACAAACCTGGGGTATGCCACCATCACCTCGCCCATCGACGGTGTGGTGCTGTCGAAATCGGTAGAGGAGGGACAGACGGTGGCGGCAAGCTTCAACACCCCGGAGCTGTTCACCATAGCGCAGAACCTGACCGACATGCGCGTGATTGCTGACATCGACGAGGCTGACATCGGCGAGGTGAAAGAGGGCGAACGTGTGGTATTCACCGTGGATGCCTACGCCAACGACACGTTTGAAGGCGTGGTGACCCAGGTGCGCCAGGAGGCGATAACCACCAACAACGTGGTGACCTACGAGGTGGTGATAAGCGCGCCCAACGCCGACCTGAAGCTGAAGCCGGGACTGACCGCCAACGTGACCATCTACACGGCGGAAAAGACCAACGTGACCTACGTGCCGCAGAAGGCGCTGCGCTTTACCCCTGCCAAGGAGGTGCTGGGCAGCAAGTATGTGATAGCCGACTGCAACGGCAAGAACAAGGTGTGGACGCTGGAGGGGAACACCCTCAAGGCACACGCCCTGCAGACGGGACTGACCGACGGCATACATACCGAGGTACTGGGCGGCATCGCATTGGGCACCCCGGTGATTACGGAAATCAGCGTGGAGGAGGAGCCGAAAGAGGAGAACACTGCCAGCGAGCAGTCGCCCTTTGCACCGGGTCCCCGCGGAAAGAAGAAATAACGGAAAAACCCCTTGACAAAGCACATCATGGAAAACAAATCAGACAAAGTGGTGATTGAATTGCGCAACGTAAGGCGCAATTTCACGGTGGGCGACGAGGTGGTACACGCCCTGAAGGGGGTCTCGTTCCAAATCAAGGAGGGGGAGTTTGTGACCATCATGGGCAAGTCGGGTTCCGGCAAATCTACGCTGCTCAACCAGCTGGGATGCCTGGACACCCCTTCAGAGGGCGACTACATACTGGATGGCATCTCTGTGCGCAACATGTCGAAATCGCAGAGAGCCGTACTGCGCAACAAGAAGATTGGCTTCATCTTCCAGAACTACAACCTGCTGGCGAAGACCACGAGTGTGGAGAACGTGGAACTGCCGCTGATGTACAACAAGGAGGTGAGCGCGGCTGAGAGGCGCCGGCGCGCCATAGAATCCCTGAAGGCGGTAGGACTGGAAAACAGGCTCTACCACAAGTCGAACCAGATGTCGGGCGGACAGATGCAACGTGTGGCAATAGCGCGCGCGCTGGTGAACGAGCCGGCGGTGATACTGGCCGACGAGGCTACCGGCAACCTGGACACAAGAACATCCTTCGAGATACTGGTGCTTTTCCAGAAACTGCACCAGGAGGGGCGCACCATCATCTTTGTGACCCACAACCCCGATATAGCCAACTATTCGAGCAGGAACATACTGCTCAAGGACGGGAAGGTTATCTCCGACACCGTCAACACGAACATCCTCTCAGCAGCAGAGGGACTGGCGGCACTGCCCGTCAGCGAGGACGAATAACCGCACCTATCATCACGCCATCAAAAAAAGACACAACGATGAACTATTCCAACCTATTCAAAATAGCCCTCAAGGCGATTGCCGCCAACAAGACACGCTCCGTGCTCACCGCACTGGGCATCATCATCGGCATCGCAGCGGTGATTACCATGCTCGCCATCGGACAGGGCACCAAACAGAGCATTCAGGCGAACATCGCCGAAATGGGTTCCAACATGATTATGATTGGTCCGGGTGCCGACAGAAGGGGCGGTGTGCGACAAGACGCTTCATCCATGGAGACGCTGAAACTGACCGACTACGAAAGCATCAAGAACGACTGCAAGTACATCAAGGCAGCAAGTCCGGTGGTGAACAAAAGCGGACAGTTCATCTACGGCAACGAGAACACCCCCTCGACCATCTACGGCGTCAACGAGGAGTATTTTGAAATCAGACAGCTGTCTATTTCTGAAGGAGTATTATTTACTGAACAAGAGATAAAATCGAGCGCCAAGGTGTGTATCCTGGGACAGACCGTGATAGACAAACTGTTTCCCAACGGCACCAGTCCGCTGGGCAAGGTGGTGCGCTTCAACTCCATCCCCTTCAGGGTGATAGGCGTGCTGAAGAAGAAGGGCTACAACTCCATGGGCATGGACCAGGACGACCTGGTGATAGCCCCCTATACCTCAGTGATGAAGCGCATTCTGGCGCAGACCTATCTGGGGGGCATCCAGTGCTCTGCCATCACCGAGGGCGTGACGGAAAAGGCCACCGAAGAGATTACCGCCATACTGCGCAAGAACCACAGGCTGAAGGAGGCTACCGCCACCAGCGAGGCAGAGGCCGACGACTTCAACATACGCTCGCAGGAGGAACTGGCATCCATGATGAACTCTACCACGGACATGCTGACCATCCTGCTGGGATGCGTGGCTGGCATCTCGCTCATCGTGGGCGGCATCGGCATCATGAACATCATGTATGTGAGTGTGACCGAGCGCACGCGCGAGATAGGCCTGCGCATGAGTGTGGGCGCCCGTGGCATCGACATCCTGTCGCAGTTTCTGATAGAGGCTATCCTGCTGAGTGTCACCGGAGGCATCATCGGCGTGATACTGGGCATCACCGCCTCGCAGTGTGTCAACATGTTTGCCCACTGGCCCATCAGCATCCAGCCCTGGACCATCGTGATGAGTTTTGCCGTGTGCACCATCACCGGCATCTTCTTCGGCTGGTACCCGGCAAAGAAGGCTGCCAAATTAGACCCCATAGAAGCGCTGAGATATGAATGACACAAGGATGATATGGCTGCATGTGACCATCTGGTTCATGCTATACATCACCCCGCTCACCTTTCTGCACCAAGGGAACGACCTGAAGCTGGAGTTCTATGCAGCATCCCTCTTGCCCACATGCCTGCAGATGGTGGTGTTTTATGCCAACTACATACACCTCACTCCGAAATACCTGCTGGGCGGAAAGAAAAACTACTTCTGGCTGCTGAACACCATACTCATCCTCGTGTTGGGAGTGGTCGTGCACCTGTGGATGAACTTCATGCACCGCCAGCACTTCGAGGGGTTTGAGCAGGAGGTTGCTCCACACGCGCTGGACAGGATGTTCTTCTTCCTCCGCGACATCTTCAACCTGGCGGTCACCGCCACCGTGGCATGTGCCATCGTACTGGCTGAAAGGTGGCAGAAATCAGAGGCTGCCCGCAACGAGGCGGAACTGAAGAACCTGAGGGCGCAAATCAAGCCCCACTTCCTGCTGAACACGCTCAACAACATCTACGCCCTGATAACCCTGGACAAGAAGAAGGCACAGTGGGCGCTGATGGAACTGAGCAAACTGCTGAGACACATCCTATACAACAACCAGCAGCAACGGATTCCGCTGGACGAGGAAACTGACTTTCTCACCAGCTACATCAACCTGATGAAGATAAGGCTGCCCAACGAGGTGGATATTTCCTTGAAGATAAGCAACGACAACCCTGAAGCGAAGATAGCTCCCATGCTGCTCATCTCCCTGGTGGAAAACGCCTTCAAGCATGGGGTGTCAACCACCAGCAAGTCGTTTATCCATATAGAGATATCCGCTGACAAGAAGAAGACTACCTGCGTGATAGACAACTCCAACTTTCCCAAGGGGGCGGCAGACAAGAGCGGGCACGGAATAGGCTTGGCTCAAGTGGAGAAGAGGCTGCAGCTATGCTACCCGGGGAAGCATACATGGGAGCATGGAGTCACCCCCGACAACACATACCACTCTGCCATCATGATTGAAAACGACTGACACAAGTCGGGGGCAGACCATCACAAGCCATCCAAGGCACGAAGCCAAAGAATATACATTATCACTCTATCATCTAACAAAAAAAAACGTATCATGATGACGCTCAAGTGTATTATCGTTGATGACGAACCCCTGGCAGCAGAACTGCTTAGGACCTACGTTGAAAAAACGCCCTTTCTGCATCTGACAGGAGTCTATAACAGTGCGCTTACCGCCATGAAAGACATACGGAAGGGGGGTATCAATCTGGTGTTTCTGGACATACAGATGCCTGAACTGAGTGGCATCGAGTTTGCCAAGATTCTGCCCGACGAGACGAAAATCATCTTTACCACCGCCTTCTCCCAATATGCCATCGAGGGATTCAAGGTGTCGGCTGTCGACTATCTGCTGAAACCCATAGCCTACGAGGATTTCTTCAGCGCGGCCTCCAAGGCACTGGAACTGTTCATCAAAAAGGAAAAGGCTGACGACAAGGGGAAATTTGTGTTTGTAAAGAGCGACTATCAGCTGCAGCGCATACAGTTTGACGATATACTGTATGTGGAGGGACAGAAAGACTACGTGCGCTTTCACTTGGAAAACGGACAGAAAATCATGTCGCTCATCAACATGAAGAGCCTGGAAGACTATCTGCCCAAGCCCGAATTTCTGCGCATACACCGCTCTTATATCGTCAATATGAACAAGGCGTCCTCGATAGTGAGGATGCGGGTGGTGGTCAACAACCAGTACCTGCCCATCTCCGACTCGTACAAGGAGGAAGTGCAGCAGTATTTCGACGAGCACACCATCGAGTAAGAAGGAGGCTCTACAGCTGCGCCGTCATCTCGCTGGGGGTGGAGACGAAATGGGTGGCTCCGTGCTTCAGCAGGAAGTCCCGGTCGCGGAAGCCCCACAGCACACTCAGGCAGGTGATGCCGCAGTTGCGGGCGGTGGCGATATCCACATCACTATCGCCTATGTAAAGGCACCTGTCAAGGGGGGTATGGAAATGGTCGGCTGCATGCAACAGCATTTGCGGAGCCGGCTTCTTGGGCATCTCCGCACTCTCGCCGATGGCGAGGGGGATATACTCGGAAAAGAAACGCCGGTTCAGAAGGGTGACGCCCGCCTGTAGCTTGTTGCTTGCCACGGCGATATGCTTCTGACGCCGTGTAAGGGCGTGCAGCAGGGGGAGGATGCCGTCATACGGCAGGGTGTTGTCCAAGGAATGTACAAGGTAATGCTGTTTGAAATCGTCAAACACCCGTTGGAAAGTAGCGTCATCCACATCGGGAGGCAGGGCGCGCTCCACCAGTCTCCTCACGCCGTTGCCCACGAACATGCGGATGCGGTCGGCAGGATGGCAGGCGAAGCCGTTTTTGCGTAATGCCCAGTTGGTGCTTATAGCCAAGTCCTGCAGGGAGTTGAGCAGGGTGCCGTCCAAATCGAAGATGAAGGTATCAAACCGTGAAAGCGCAAAACCATTATCCATAAACATCTTTTTAGCTTGTAAACGATGCAAAGTTATACATTTCCATACAAATCGTGCGGAATGATACCGTTTTTTTATAACTTTGCATAAGTTAAAGGGGGAGGTGCTGCCGACCACCCCGTTTCATCACAGTACCATGAAAAGAATCATTCACTCCGCTTCCAATACCAAAGTGTATCTCTATACCCTGGCGATATTGGGTATCACCGTCGTAGGACTGGCTTACTACTATTTTTTCAGTCCTATCAGCAAACAGCAGGATACCGCCTACCTGTACATCGACGACGATGATGACATCGACTCCGTTTACGTGAAAATAGCAGCAATAAGCAACAGGCACGGCAGGGTGGGCTTTGGCACTCTGGCACGCCACTGGGACTACGACAGCAACATCAAGACCGGCAGATACGCCATACAGCCCAAGCAGGGGGCTTTTGAGGTGCTGAGGCATCTGAGAAACGGCGTACAGGAGCCTGTCAACCTTACGATTCCCGAGGTGAAGACCAAGGAGCGGCTGGCGGCTTTTCTGGGAAAGAAGTTGATGAAAGACAGCACAGACTTTATCAACTGCCTCAACGACAGCAGCCTCTGCGCCAGACTGGGCTACACCACACAGAGCATCCCTGCCCTGTTTGTCCCCAACACCTACAGCATCTACTGGGACACCGACCTGGAGGCTTTTATCAAAAGGATGGTGAAAGAGCATGACACCTTCTGGAAGCAGAAAGGCAGAAGGGACAAGGCGAAGGAGATGGGCATGACAACCGCAGAGAT
Organism: Prevotella sp.; assembly: GCA_051878715.1. GTDB lineage: Bacteria > Bacteroidota > Bacteroidia > Bacteroidales > Bacteroidaceae > Prevotella. Next base: position 31,499 of record JBJEKQ010000044.1, on the reverse strand, counting down.
AGCCACCCTGGCGAGCATTATCGACGAAGAGACAAGCAACAACGGGGAAAAGCCCATGATTGCCGGCATGTATCTGAACCGACTGAAATGCCGCACCGCCGAATATCCGGAAGGCATGCCACTACAGGCTGACCCTACCGTGAAGTTCGCCCATCAGGACTTCAAGCTGAAAAGGATATACCACAAACTGCTCAGCATCGACAGTCCGTACAACACCTATAAATATCCCGGACTGCCCCCGGGTCCCATCAAGATTGCCTCTATCCAGGGCATCGACGCCGTGCTGAACCACGTTAGCCACGACTATCTCTACATGTGCGCCAAGGAAGACTTCTCAGGCACCCACAATTTTGCGGCAACCTATCAAGAGCACCTCAAAAACGCCAAACGATATACGGAGGCTCTCAATAAAAGAGGAATCCGTTAGGGATATTCAGGGGGCACACCTTGGATAATGAATCCTGTGTCACAATCGCCTTGAAGGGGCAGGTATCTGCGATGGACAACGCAGGTATCTGCGATGGACAACGCAGGTATCTGCGATGGGCAATGCAGGTATCTGCGATGAGGGTTGAAGGCGGAAGCCTCGGAAAGGCACATGTGGATTCAGGCTTGCGGAACTATGGCATGAATGGAGTCTTGCAACCGGTTTTTCGGACTGACCCGATATTATTCACCGTCACATCCAATAAAAAAAAGACGCCCCTGTTGTGGCGTCTTTTTTTATTGGATGAAAACCAGAGCTACTTCACGATTTCAATCTTCCGGGTGGTGGTGGTTCCGTTTGCCTTTACCTTGATAAGATAGAGACCGGCATCCATCGCGTTGAGCTGTACCTCAGCTCCCTCAGCGGCTGCCACACGACGACCATCTACAGTATATACCGACAGAGACTCTACATCTGCGCCTTGCACCTTCAGGATATTATTGCCGTAGGTCAGCCTCAGCTTCTCTACCTTGCTGCCGTCGATGCCGGCAGTACCGATATAGAAGTAATTGAGTGCGCCCACGTAAGGATTGGCAAGACCGGGATAATAGGTGTCGATGCGAATCAGGTGTTTCTTGGCATCCTCGGCACCAAAATCGTAGTCGGTTTCGTTGGTCGTGAGCTTTTCATTCACCACCTTGCCGTCGATAAACACCCTATATCCTTCTGCATTCACCGGCTGTGCGTTGGCATCCACAATATCAAGACCAATCATCCAGTTACCGTCGATACCGCCATCCACACTTGCAGACGACCAGTCTTCGGCATACTCATCTACTGAATAGAGGTCAGAGATATTGGGCTGGCAGGAGTTTCCGTCCATGGCCATAGGAGCCTTGCCGGGATCCACATCGTAGCAGTCGATGACCATCTTATAGTCGCAGGCAGGATTGATGGTCACAGGATTCTTGAGTTTTACTTGAGTCCAACCGTTGAGCATCACCTCATCGGCCTCTACCTCCTGTTCGCAAATCTGCTTGCCATTCTCGAACAGCATGAAGGTGAACACACTCTCTGCGGTGGGATAGAAGCGGAAGCCATCTACCTTATAACCCATATAGCCCTTGAACATCGAAGACTTGTAGAGGGCGCCTACCATGAGTGCATAATTCTGCGATGCGGGACCCGTAATACCGTAGTCGGCATCGGTAGCGGCAGCACCGGAGGCATAGGTCACGGTGGTGGCATCCTTGTCGAGAGGAGTCTCCCATGCCGCATGGATAGAAGAAGAGCCTACGGTGCTCACACTCACCTCTTCCACCCGCTCATAACGGCCGGCAATACTCAGGTTCTTGGAAGTCAAATCAGACGACTTGCCGTTGGCAAACACCGCCTTCACTCCCACGGTATGGCTACCCAGTGCCATATCAGACAGTACCACTTCTGTATCTGTCTGTGTAGTCTTCAGCTCTCCATCTACATAAATCTCGTAATTTGCCAACTCGTCCAGATTCTCGGCTGCTCCGTCGCTGGGTTCCATGATGGCGTTTATCATCCAAGCCGTATAACTGGGATAGCCCTGGTAGGAAGATATTTCGTAGAGAGAATAAAACATGCTCTCTCCTTCCATCCTCAACAGGTCGGCCTTGGTGTTGAGCACGCCGTAATCCATACCCAGCACATCAGTGCTTGCGACAGGTACTGACACGGAGATGGCCACGTACAGGTCGGCTGCCGGAACAGCAAGAGGCTGCGCCAGTTTTACGGTATTCTTTACCTGATAGTTGAGTGACTGTGTGATGGGCTGTGTATAAATCAGTTTCAGCGAGTCTGCCTCTGCCTGATATACATTCAGGGTCCAGTTGTTCTGGGCAGTCATGGGGAAGAAATCCACCTTGCTCAACTGGTAGCCGGCAAACTGCTCCATATCCTCCTTGTCCAACTTGATGGCGCACTCGAAAGTAAGACCGTCTTGTGTCACGCCAAAGCCTTGGGTGTTGGGATTCTCATAATCATAATAGCCAAAGGTGGGGTAGTTGCTCATCGGTTCATCCCACTGCATATAGGCACTGTTGATACCCTTTTGGCGGGCAAAGAGCGAGATGGGCTGTGACATGCCAGCGGTCTTCATCTCAAAAGCTACCTCTTCTGATTTTACCAGCGTATTGTCGGCACATACAGTTTCTACCTGATAGGTATGCGGTCCTTCCTTCACGCCCTTGTCGTAGAAGGAGGTGGCTGTAATCAGAGCGTCATTCACTCTCTCGCCGTCACGGTACACATGATAGCCCTGTATGCCTTCCACGCCTACGGGAGCCATCCACAATACCTTGGCAATATCTCGCTTATCCACGTTGTTCACGGTCACCTCGGCAGGTGCGCCGTGCTCGCTGTCAACGTCGAACTTGACCACTACGGACTTGAGTTCTGCCATTCCGTCTTCGGTTTCGGCATAATACAGCAGACCCACGGTATTATCGTCTTCAGAAATGGTCTGTGTACGGAACATGTAGGGTATGGAATCGCCCTCGGGAGTGAAGATGCCAAGCCCGGAGAAGTCAGCCCCCTTTTCCTGCAGATACTGGTAAGCGGAATGGGGGACGCCGTCAACGCACATATAAGCGATGGAAGAGTTGTTGGACTCTCCTACGATGGTACCCTTGCCACTTATCTGGAAGAAGTCGAAGTCGGAATTCTTCACATACATGGGCACGGCTGTGCTGTCACCAGTGGCAATATCATATACACCCCAGCACTGGGTCAGGTCTTCACCGCTCCAGTCGTAGCCACCCCAGTACAGTATTTTGCTGCCGTCGGGAGAGAATCCCTTGCCCACGCTCCACATAGACTGGTAGGAAGCCAGGTCCTGTACGGAACCGTCTTTCTTGAAATAGCAGGCAGTACGGTTGATACGATCAATCCATCCCGTAGCCTCCTGTCCGTCGGGAGAGATGCCATAAGGCATGGCAGTCCCCGAAGAGTTCAGCTGACGATAGATTTTCCCATCTTTCCAGATATATCCCAGATAGCTATAGCCAGAAGTGATGACGCCACAGGTATATTGCCCGTCGGGGGTGATGGAGAAGGCACGCCCGCTCTTAGAGCCTGCAGGCAGTTCAAGCAGCGTCCACTGGTTGTTTTTCCAGATGCCCGGACACTCGTAGGTGGAAGTGGAACTGTTTTCGTCGGCATGCTGGAACACGCCAACCACAGTACCGTCGTTGCTCACTGCCCATGCCTCTGACTCTTCAAGAGTACTCAGCATGGTAAAGGTGCCGCTCTGCAGATTCCACAGGAAGCCACGAGCCTGGTAGTTATAATCCACATAAACACCACATGCCCATTTGCCGTTAGGCGAAATGTTCATCAACTGGTATTCGGCAGGTGTGGTAAGCAGCACAGGCTTCTGCGCGCCTAAGGTACAGAGTGACACAAGGAGTGACACCGCCAGACCTGCAATTCTTTTTAGTCTCATAATAAGTGATTGTTTTGAATTATTGAACAGTTAGTTTATATACAGAGGTGATGCCATTTCGCTCCACGCTCACCACATACACACCCGCAGAAAGGGTACTCATATCCACGTGGTTTGCGTTGCGCTGACGGGTGGCAAGCATTCCGCTACCGGTATATACGCTCACGTTGGCATGCGACTGGAGCTGGAGGCTCTTGCCGTCGAAAGAGATGGTTTTGCCGTTGGCATCCACCGTTTCTATACCGGCGATAATATCCTTCAGGTTGGTACGTGTCACCGTGATGGTGTCTGAGCAAACCTTGCCGTATTTATAGCGTGAAAGGATGTATGCCTTGTGGGAGGTGTAATAGAAATTGCCCTCCAACGCCGTGATGTTGGCATCAGTAGTGGAAGTCTCGGCAAGCTGATTTTTGTCCAGATAAAGGTCGTTGCTGATGAAGCCGTACTCTTCCATGTCGGCAGGATTCTCCCAACCCACGGTGCCATAATAGTCGGAACTTGACTTGCGTGCACTTATCAGCTTGACGTCAGTCACCTTAGGCAATTCCAAATTGAAGGTAATGTCCGCACCGCCGCTCACGTAGTAGCCCACGGGAGTGGCATTTGATTCGGCGTCGTATGCCACGCCACACACCTGCAGCATATAAAGGTAGTCGCCGTTGACAAGTGCGCTATCCGTATATTGCAACAACGGCAGACCAAAACCGCCCTCTCCGTCCTCGGGAAGCAGGTCAACGGCATTCTTCACAGCCACCTCCTTACCGTTGCGGAGAATACGTATCATGCAGTCGGTGGCGTAAGCCATATCAGGTACGGAGAACTGTAACACGGCGGTATTCCTGGCATCCTGGGCAGGCAATACCACAAACTCTGCGATTTGGCAACTCCCCTTCTTGTCAGAGAAGTCCTGATATTCGCATATACACTTGGTACCCGACTCCATGTACCATTTGCCGCTGACATAAGTGGAATCTACCTGTCCCACCACATCAGGATTGCCGTCCACCATGGCATACGATGTCTTGAACGCAGCTACCATCTGGCCGGAAAGGTCGAAGGCATAGGCTCTGACGTACTCTTTGAGGAAATCTTCCTCGTAGGTCCAGGTCTCTTCTTGCAACAGGTTGTTCTGTCCGTCCTTACGCTGTGCCAGTATCAGCATGCCATTCTCGTCATAAGTACGGGTTTCGGTATAGATATAACTGGTCCATTCGGGGTGATTGGGTGACGTGGAAACAACCTTTTGTGGCTGGTGATCCTCCCTAAAATTGCTGTAAACCATTTGCTGGATTAAATCATCTGTAGAGGAATAAACCATCTGTTTGGTCATATTGCCATCCTTATATTCATAAACGGTGCGGTAGCCGGATTCCACCTGCTCTATCAGATTGCCGTTGAGGTCATAGGTATAAGTGTTCTGATAATTGAACCTGCGTCCCATTTCTCCGAAATCATACAAACCGTACTGATACTTCGACGCTGTAATCATGTTGCCGTTGGCGTCGAAATCGTTGACGGTATATGAGGTTTCCTCATAATCGCCATAACCGGTGACTTTTCCCTGCGCATCTGTCTGCAAGCCACGACCGAGTTCTACCATCATCTGCAGTTTACCGTTGGTGTTGTAGTAGTACTCCTTGCGGGTCATGTCTTGTGTCAGAGGAGCCGTTCCCATCGCATCACCATAATACGTCCTGCTCACCAGTACACGGTTGCCGGTGACGGTAGTGCCTGCCGGTGTGCCGTCCTCAGTAGAAGCCTCGAAGGAAAGTCCGGAAAAGTTTCCCGACAGACTGCCTTTCAGCGCTCCCTTCTGGGCAGCGACATCAAAGGTGAAGCACTGGCCGCCGCTGAAGAAATAGAGGGAACCTCCATACATGAAGCAAGAGTGGGAAACGCTACCGTTGTAAGAAACGTCTTCCGCCATAAACAATTGGGAAAGGGTGAGCGCCGCATCGCCGGCGATACTGTAAACCACGGGCACATACTTGAAACTGGAAGATATCTTCTCTGCCACCAGGTAAAAGCCTCCCTCCGGATTGAGTGCCAGGGCCAAAGGAGTCACCCCCTCGTACTCTGCCATAGATGTCAGTTCGCCGTTGGCAGGATTGATTTCCACCAAGCGGGCAATCTTGATCATCCTGCCTTCTTCGTCAAACTGCTTCACAAACATCACTCCGTAGAGTTTTCCTGTGGCTGCATCATATTCCAAATCGCGCATGGTCCATTCCACCCCACCATACGAGCACACCTGCACCACCTTGCCCGTGGTGAAGTTCATGGAAGAGAAAAGCATATCTCCGGTGTTTTCATCCAGATAATATGCAAAGTATTTTTTTCCCACCGATGCTCCACACAGCACCTCTGACTCCACTTCAGGCATGGAGAAAAGTGTGGTGGGCTTCACAGAGGATTGTGTGTTGATGGCATCCAGGTCAAAAGACACCATGTTCCAGTTAAGTGCTCCGGAACCACAACCATAAACTACAGTTTCTGCCATGGCTTGGGAAGAGAATCCCAAAGCCACCAAAAATGCAAACATCAAACGATGTAAAAATGCTCTCATAATCAGTTATGTTTTTAATGAATGTTGTTTCTGCTTATCCGTGGCATCAGCGCATACACCGGCTCTCTCCCTCCTCTACCGATATACCGTAGCGTCTGCTATTCCGGCTTCTGCCAACGCCTCTTTACGCTCCACGCAGGTACCGCACCGACCGCAAGGGTATTCCCCACCCTTATAGCACGACCAGGTCTCTGCGTAGTCGATGCCCATCCGTGCTCCTTTTCGGGCTATCTCTGTCTTGGTGAGATGGGTATAGGGAGCCTCTACGCGCACATGGTTGTAGGTGCCACGCTGCGAAGTGGCGTCAAACGCCTGCATGAACTCCGGACGGCAGTCAGGGTAGATGGTATGGTCGCCTGCATGATTGGCGATGAACACACTCTGCAGTCCCCTGCTTTCTGCCAGTCCTACCGCCACAGACAGCATGATGGCATTACGAAACGGCACTACCGTGGATTTCATGTTCTCCGCAGCGTAGTGCCCCTCGGGAATCTCCTCTCCGCCCTGCAGCAAGGAGCTGTGGAAATACTGCTGCATAAAGCCAAGGGGAATCACCACATGCTCTATACCCAACCGCTTGCAGTGCAGTCGGGCAAAAGGTATCTCTCTGGCATTATGCTTGCTGCCGTAATCATAGGTCACCGCCAAGGCGATGCGGTCACGATAGTCGTAAAGCATGGTAATACTGTCCATGCCGCCACTTACGACGATAACGGCATCTTTCATTTGGCTGCAATCATTTCAATTTCTACCATGGCGCCTTTGGGCAAATCACGCACAGCAAAAGCGGAGCGCGCAGGATAAGGCTTACGGAAAAACTCGGCATACACCTCGTTCATCGCCGCAAAATCAGCTATATCCGCCAGCAACACGGTAGTCTTCACCACATTTGCCATGCTCAATCCTGCCTCGGAAAGGATAGACTGGGCGTTGAGAAGCGACCGACGGGTCTGCTCCTTGATGCCTCCCTCGGGAAAAGCCCCTGTGGCAGGGTCGATGGGCAGCTGACCTGAGACAAAAATGAAGTTATTAACCTGAATAGCCTGACTGTAAGGACCGATGGCTGCAGGCGCTCCTGTGGATTTGATTTCGTTCATCACTCGATTGTTGTTTTGTTACTTAATTTCTTGTACCTACTCTGAAATAGACGTAAAAGTATAACGACCGTTTAAATTTCTTCACATTATTTATTACCGACACGTCTATTTACCGACTGCAAAAATACTCAATATTTCCGATAATGACAGGTGAAGACGGCATTATTTGCATTTTTTATCACTCAAAAGGCACAACGGAATTAAAAATGAATAAAAAATAGAAAAAAAAGAGGCAGTCTGTCTTGACATCAGCTTTTTTTTATAACTTTGCAACACAAATCCAGGTGCGCGCATCCATTGGTAAGATGTGACGCCAATAACAAAAGTACAATTATGACAATCAACGAATTCAATTTCTCAGGTAAAAAGGCTATTGTTCGCGTGGACTTCAACGTGCCACTCGATGAAAACGGTAACATCACTGATGACACCCGCATCCGCGGTGCTCTGCCCACTTTGAAGAAAGTGCTGGCCGACGGTGGCGCACTGATTATCATGTCTCACATGGGCAAACCCAAAGGCAAGGTAAACCCCAAGTTCTCACTCGGACAGATTGTTGACGCAGTGAGCGCTGCTCTGGGTACAAAGGTACAGTTTGCTCCCGACTGCGCCAAGGCACAGGAGGCTGCCGCCAATCTGAAAGCTGGCGAAGTGCTGCTGCTGGAAAACCTTCGTTTCTACCCTGAAGAGGAAGGAAAGCCCGTGGGTATCGACAAGGAAGACCCTGCATACGACGATGCCAAGAAAGCCATGAAGGCAAGTCAGAAAGAGTTTGCAAAAACACTGGCTTCATACGCAGACTGCTACATCATGGACGCCTTTGGTACCGCACACCGCAAACACGCCTCTACCGCAGTCATCGCCGACAATTTCGATGCTGACCACAAGATGCTGGGCTATCTGATGGAGAAAGAGGTGCAGGCTGTGGATAACATCCTGAGCAACATCAAACGTCCATTCACCGCTATCATGGGTGGCTCCAAGGTTTCCACCAAGATTGGCATCATCGAGAACCTGCTGGGCAAGGTGGACAACCTGATTCTCTGCGGCGGCATGACCTATACCTTTGCCAAGGCTCTGGGCGGCAACGTGGGCAACTCTATCTGCGAGAACGACAAACTGGATATCGCACTCGATGTCATCAAGAAAGCAAAGGAGAACGGTGTGAACCTGGTGCTGGGTACAGACTGTGTGGCAGGTGATGCGTTTGACAACAACTGTAACACACAGATTTGCGATGCCAACAACATCCCCGAGGGATGGGAAGGACTGGATGCCGGTCCTAAGACCCGCGAACTGTTTGCCGCTGCCATCGAGAATGCCAAGACCATTCTGTGGAACGGTCCTGCAGGCGTATTCGAGTTTGACAACTTCGTAGGCGGCTCCAAGGCTATAGCCGATGCCATCGCCAAGGCTACTGCCAACGGTGCTTTCTCGCTTATCGGAGGAGGCGACTCTGTGGCTTGCATCAACAAGTTTGGCATGGCAGACCAAGTGAGCTACATCTCCACTGGAGGAGGTGCACTACTGGAGGCTATCGAGGGAAAAGTGCTTCCCGGAGTAGCAGCCATCAAAGGAGAATAAACGATAAACAATCCATACACAAGGCTCTGCTCCCATTCACGAAATCGGGAGCGGAGCTTTTCTTATCTTTTGGATTCGCATAGGATGAGTATTCCCTACAAGATTTGATACCACTCCTTTACACCAAGAACAGCTTAATCAAAACAACCATGAATAGACTATTGTTATCTTTTGTTTCCTGTGCCTTTCTCATGCTTTCCTGTGACTGGAACTTTTCCGGCAAAAAGGATGTTGCGACCGACACCATCCATTACAGCAACAGCACGAAAGCATTTCAGATAGACCTCAAAGCCGACTACCCCGTCAAGGGCGACAAGGCGCTGATAGACTCCATCCTGCAGTTTATCAATACAGAATTAGGCGGTACCTACAAGGGCGATTTGCACCAGGGAGACTCCTTGCTGGCTTATTATGCCCGGGGCTGGGAAAAGGAGATGACACAAATGTATGATGCAGTCGTAGAGGCACGGGGAAGTAACCAGGACATGGCACCGATGTATCACAGCGTAAACATCCAACTGGCGCACAACACTCCGCTTTACATTACCTATACCATCTATGAAGAAACCTACTCTGGTGGAGCTCACGGGATGCACGGAAGCAAGGGGGTGACCATCAGAAAAAGCGACGGACACATCTTCGGCAACGATATCCTGATAAAGAACCGCGACAGGGAATTCAACAATCTGATAAAAGACGGACTGTTTCGCTATTTCTCAGAACAGGACATGCCACTTTCCTCAGATATAGACCTTGCCTCCGCACTACAGACAGATGACATACAGAACATACCGTTGCCCCATGCCCCACTCTATTTCACGCCCAGCGGTATAGTCATGGAATACCAGCCCTACGAGATAGCCTGCTATGCGGCAGGAAGTCCCAGTTTCACCATTCCATACCACCGCATCGCTCCCTACCTCACAGAGGAGGCAAAACAGATGATTGACATAAGATGAGCATCAGGAAGCTACGCACAGTTGAGATGAAACGTTTGAGCCTGGAAGAGTTCAAACAGGCAGAAAAGCAACCGCTCGTTGTGGTGCTCGATGATGTACGCTCGATGTATAATGTGGGCAGCGTGTTCCGTACAGCCGACGCTTTTCGCATCGAAGCCGTGTATCTGTGCGGTATCAGCGCGCCCCCGCCTGCCAACGAGATTCACAAAACGGCTTTAGGGGCAGAGGAAAGCGTGGAATGGAAATACTACCCTACCGCACTTGACGCTGTCCGAGACTTGAAACAGAGAGGGTACGAGACCTATGCCGTAGAACAGGCGGAGGGAAGCACAAAACTGCATCATTTTGTCCCAGAGGCAAACAGGAAATATGCCGTGGTACTGGGTAACGAGGTAAAAGGCGTGCATCAGGAAGTGATTGATGCCAGCGACGGTTGTCTGGAGATAGTACAGTTCGGCACCAAGCATTCCATGAACGTGTCTGTAACGGCAGGCATCATCATCCATCATATCTGCGGATGTAAAGAATAAGGCTTCTTTTTTGCATGTTGCCCGTCACACCAGGACAGGTCCCGTCAGCTCTACACTAAAAACGATAGCCCAACCCGACATAAGTGGTCCAATCGTTCAGACGGTTGTGACTACCCGATCGGCGATAACCAAAATTGTTGTATTCTGAATAGGCACACAGGTAATGGCGCTGCCAGTTATATACCACTGAGACACGCGCGAAATAGTTGATTGTCGTCTTATTCGACACCTTATCCTTGCCATCAAACTCTATACGTGCATTATCGAACACTGTCTCGTCCTCAAGACCGGAATCCAGATAGAGATTCATCAGTTCCGAAATATTGGTGGTATAGCGATATGTGGTGGTGCCATTATATACGGAAACCATCGGCATCAGCATGGCATTTATAAGCCACCCTTTAGCCGGAACAAAATTATAAGCATAACCCAACCCGATACAGCCCATGGTGATACTCAGTTTGCCCACGTTACCCATCATACCGATAAAATCAGCGTTCTCGTTTGAGGCATAATCCACCACCGAACGATAATAGGCACCTCCCAACATCAGAGAACCTGCAGAACGAAGCTGGATAACCGACTGGTCATAGGCTGCCGCGTAGGAAAAGCGCTTTCCGTTGAAGAGATAATAGCCTGTAAGGATATAGGACTTCATACTCATGGGCGCATTCAAATCCACCACCCCCTCATCACTTGCATCCAAATCCTCGATGGTAAAGAGATACCTGAATTCCGGCGCATTCGTCTTATGCTTACGGTACTTGAAATTCAGTCCATACCTGCCTCCGGTGGCACCAATGGTGAAGTAAGTGTCATCGTTATCTCCAATACTCTTGCTGTAACCATAGCCATAGCCCCGATAACCTACCCACAGACCTATCGTAGAGAACTTTTCCGACTGCAGATGGGGTTCCACGTCAACAAGTATGGGTAAATCCATACCAGAAAACAACTGCATGGAAGAATGGGATTCAAAACTCAGACGTGACTGACTGGCAGTACCTCTGAGCATCACCTGCCAAGGTTTCTCGGGGGCAGTGATATATCTTCTGTCCACCCCGCTGACAGCAGCTGAGTCGATGAAGGTGCCCAAGGCCTTGACCACTCCCAACACCCCACCATGCCGCGTGCCCTCCTGTGCATGAAGCACACACGGAGCCAACCAGGTGATGACGGTAAGGAGGAGAAGCAGAGTCCTATACATATATTTCACTCAGACTCCAATAAATGAGCGGCAAGACCGTCAGCTGCCTGCACCAAGGAAACAAGTGGAACATGAGAGGCTTCAGAGAGATTGGATTTTTCCTCGTAACTCTGGAAAGGCAAATCCCAGGCAGCCATGTGCCAACGGATGGCGAGCAGCTCATCGTTGGTCAACTCCAAACCCAGCCTCAACAGCATGACCACAGACTTTTCGCCGTGTCCGAAAGGGAAACGACTGTAATCCACGTCATAACCATCATAACTCTCCCATCTTCCCTCGGCATTCTTCCTGAATTTCTGAATCTTCTTGTAGATGCTCGACTTGCACACGTCGTGCAAAAGAGCCGACAAGATGACACTCTCCCTGGGCACCTTGGACTCGATATCGGGTTTCATCGTTACCATCTGTTCACGCAGCATCAGCGCCACCTTGCACACATTCAACGAATGTTGCAGCAAACCACCTTCATAACTCAGATGCCTATTAACCGATGCGGGAGCAGTAAAAAAGCCTGACTTCTCAAGATACTCCACCACCTTGTCCACACCATGGCGATGGGTTGAAAGCAACAACTCCAGAAATTCTTTCTTCATCTTTTTACAAACACATAAAGGAGGTTTCAACAAGAACAACCTACCTGTATAAAATAACGGGAAGAAAAGGAACCCTTTGCCCCCTTCTTCCCTTTATATAAGAATGTTTACTCCTTATCGAGCAGAATGTTCATCATCGTAACTGCCGACTTGGCAACGGAGGTACCAGGACCAAAGATGGCAGCAACACCTGCCTGATACAGGAAGTCGTAGTCCTGCGCAGGAATCACACCACCCGCAATCACCATGATATCCTCGCGACCCAGTTTCTTGAGTTCCTCAAACAGCTGGGGTATCAAGGTCTTGTGACCGGCAGCAAGCGATGATACACCGACAATATGCACGTCGTTTTCCACTGCCTCACGTGCGGCCTCTGCCGGAGTCTGGAACAAGGGTCCCATATCCACGTCAAAGCCACAGTCAGCATATCCGGTAGCTACAACCTTGGCACCACGGTCATGGCCATCCTGTCCCATCTTGGCAATAAAGATACGTGGGCGACGACCCTCTTGTTTTGCGAACTCTTCTGTTAACTGACAAGCCAGTTCAAACTCCTTGTCATTCTTACTTTCTGATGAATACACGCCTGATATGGTTCTGATTACTGCTTTATATCTACCTACAATCTTCTCGCAGGCATCACTTATCTCGCCCAGAGTACAGCGCAACTTGGCACACTCAATAGCATGTGCCAGCAAGTTGCCTTCACCGGTACGTACACACTCGGTAAGTGCTTCAAGAGCCTTGCGGCAAGCTTCTTCATCACGGGAAGCACGTACCTGGGCAAGACTCTCTTCCTGCTGCTTGCGCACCGCAGTATTGTCAACCTCCAGGATGTCGATGGGATCCTCATGATCCAAACGGTACTTGTTGGTACCCACGATAGTCTGCACACCGGAGTCGATACGTGCCTGGGTGCGGGCAGCGGCCTCCTCGATACGCATCTTGGGCACGCCCGTCTCGATAGCCTTCGCCATACCGCCCAGTTTCTCAATCTCCTGAATATGCTCCCAGGCCTTGTGTACCAATTCGTTGGTAAGACTCTCCACGTAGTACGAACCTGCCCACGGGTCAATCTGCTTGCACACCTTGGTTTCGTTCTGGATATAAATCTGCGTGTTACGCGCAATACGGGCAGAGAAATCAGTAGGCAACGCTATCGCCTCGTCAAGGGCATTGGTATGCAGCGACTGGGTATGTCCCAGCACGGCAGCCATCGCCTCTATACAGGTACGTCCCACATTATTGAAAGGATCCTGCTCTGTGAGCGACCATCCTGAAGTCTGCGAGTGGGTGCGCAACGCCAGGGATTTGGGATTCTTGGCACCGAAGCTCTTCACAATCTTGGCCCAAAGCAAGCGTCCGGCACGCATCTTGGCTATCTCCATAAAGTGGTTTACACCAATCGCCCAGAAGAAGGACAGACGAGGAGCAAAAGCATCAATATCAATACCTGCGTTCACACCGGCACGGATATAATCCATACCGTCGGCCAAGGTGTAAGCCAGCTCGATGTCTGCGGTGGCTCCTGCTTCCTGCATGTGATAACCGGAGATAGAGATAGAGTTGAACTTAGGCATGTTCTGTGAAGTAAACTCAAAGATGTCTGCAATAATCTTCATGGAGAATGCTGGCGGATAGATATAGGTGTTACGCACCATGAACTCCTTCAGGATATCGTTCTGAATGGTACCTGCCATCTCTTCCATCTTGGCACCCTGCTCCAATCCTGCCACAATATAGAATGCCAGGATAGGAAGTACTGCACCGTTCATCGTCATGGACACAGACATCTTGTTCAAGGGAATACCGTCGAAGAGCACCTTCATGTTCTCTTCATTACAGATGGATACACCTGCTTTTCCCACATCGCCTACCACGCGCTCGTTATCAGGGTCATATCCACGGTGTGTGGGCAGGTCGAATGCCACTGACAGACCTTTCTGACCGGAAGCGAGGTTGCGACGATAGAAAGCGTTGGACTCCTCTGCTGTGGAGAAGCCGGCATACTGGCGGATAGTCCATGGGCGGAAAGGATACATCATGGAATACGGACCACGAAGGAAGGGGGGAATACCGGCAGTAAAGTCAAGGTGCTCCATACCCTCAAGGTCTTCTTTGGTATATACGGGCTTCACCTCAATATGTTCGGGTGTTTTCCAATTTGCCAAGATACCATTTGCTTTTTGCCAGTCAGCGCCATTGGCACTCTTTATCCCGGCGAATATATCGATGTCGTTAAAATTCTTTCTCATCTTTTCAAAAATTATTGGAAACTTTGAACAATAATTATACTCATTATCGGGAAGTTCGTTATTTCAGAAGTTGTTTGTTATATGCTTTCAGCGTCTCCAGTACGTTGCACTTCACGTGTATGAAGTTTTCAATACCGGCAGTCTGCAACTCTTCCATGCAAGCGGGAGCGCCCGCAACAATAAACATGGCCCTATTGTCAAGATACTTGAAAGCAGGAACAGCATAGGTGGCATACTCGTCGTCACTTGAACAGAGCACCACGATATCGGCATCGGCTTTCAGAGCGGCGTCCACTCCTTCTTCCACAGTTTCAAATCCAAGATTGTCTATAATCTTGTAGCCTGCACATGCCAGGAAATTGGAACTGAACTGCGCCCTTGCCTGACGCCATGCCAGATTGCCGATGGTCAGCATGAAAGCGGTAGGCACCTTGGCACTATTTTCGGTTTCCAGACGGAGAGTTTCAAAGTCAGCAGCCAATCGGGTTGTCTGAATGCTCTTGAAGGGTTTTTCCTCCTCCTTGCTCGAACAGCCGCAACCGCAGCCACAAGCCAAAGGAACCTTGCCCTCAGAAGTTTCTGTAAAGTTGGGGAACTGGTTGGTTCCAAGGATAAACTCCTTGCGCTTGGCGGCATCACCGTGACGCTTTGCATTAGTGGAATTGATGTCGTCCTGAATGGTACCCGCCTTGACAGCAGCAAGGAAGCCACCTTCGTTCTCGACCTTGAGGAACAGCTTCCATGCCACATCAGCCAAAGAAGATGTCAACTGCTCGATGTAATAGGAGCCGGCAGACGGGTCAACCACCTTGTCAAAATGGCTTTCCTCTTTCAGCAGCAGCTGCTGGTTGCGTGCAATGCGCTCGGAGAACTCGGTAGGAGTTTCATAGGTAATGTCAAAGGGATTCACCACGATGGAATACACACCGGCCAAAGCGGCACTCATCGCCTCTGTCTGGGTACGCAACAGATTCACATAACTGTCAAACATCGTCATGTTGTAACGTGTGGTGGTGGCATTCACACACATCATGCAAGCACAGTCGCATTTGGGCTCATACTGCTTTACTATCTCCGCCCAGAGCATACGCGCAGCACGGAACTTGGCAATCTCCATAAAGTAGTTCTCTGACACGCCCAGATTGAACTTGATTTTCGAGGCTGCCAAGGTAGGCTCCACACCTGCCTCCACCAACTGGTTCAGATACTCATTTCCCCAAGCCAGGGCATATCCCAGTTCCTGTACGATATAGGCGCCTGCGTTATTGAGTGCCAGGGCATTGACAGAGATGCAACGGAAGTGGCGGTAGTCCTTCAGAGCTTCCACCAATTCTACGGCAACGGGAAGAAGGGCGGTCTGGTCGCATCCTTTCATCACCATCTTCTCCATGGCGTCCCACTCAATAGAGCCGTGAATATTTTCCGCCTTGTAACCCTTTTTGCTGAAATAGTCTGTAAGCACATGTACCAGTTCCACAGAATGGCGCTTGCAGGTTCTGAAGTTCAAGTCAATGGCGTCACAGCAGATACCCTCAAGCAGGGTTTCCACATACTCGCTGCTTACACATTTGCCGGGAATCTTGAATCCCAGGGAATCAACCCCCTTCATCAGCAGTTCGAGCGCCTTGGCATTCGCCTCTTTTGCATCTTCCACAGTAATGTTTTGACGCACATACCATTCGTTGTTGTCTTTCTTGTTTCCACGTACAAACGGGAATTCTCCAGGCAAGGCATCGGGTGTTTTCAATTTCAGCACATCCTCTCTGCGATAGAACGGTTGTACACTAAAACCTTCATTTGTTCTCCATACCAACTTCTTTTCAAAGTCGGCACCTTTCAGGTCCACCTGGATTTTATCCAGCCACTCTTGAGTGGTAGGAGCCGTAAACTCGGTAAAGAGTTTCTCTTTGTTGTTTGACATAAATAGTTGAAGTGTTTAAAAATAATTCTCAGTGTTTGTCAATAGGTTGATAATCACGCTAAAAGCAATGCTTATATTGGACACCTATATCGTTGCAAAATTATAGTTTTTTTCCCAATCAACAAAGGAAAAGCAGTAGTTTCTAAGGGTATGGATGAATAAAAAACGGATAACCGTGCAATTCTCCACACGATTATCCGTATTCAAAGGTGATTATACTTGTACGGTGAATCTACAAACAGGTTGTGTCTGTTTCCATCAGAACCTCGTTAGAAATGAATGTCCAAGGGATAGGACAAAGAATTGAGGTATGAATCAATACGACACTGCCACTCCTGTTGTGAACGACAGTCGTAATTGCTCCATGCCGAACCGAAATAATAGGTAAATTTCGTTCCGCTCTTGTAATCGTTGATAATGCCCAAGGCGTGACCGGCATTACCATTGAACGGTTTCTCAAAAGGCACATAACGTGTAGCATCTACACCCTGCGGGAACAAGGCAGCCACGAAGATTCTGAAGTTTTGCCTGTCAGGATTATCTGTCGGGTCAGCATAGTTGACATATTTTTTACCGAGCACTACACTCTTGGTATCTTCTGAATGTACCACCACTCCAGATGCCACTTGTGCCGGTTGGGTCAACCCATCATACCACACCGTCATCTTGTTGAAGTTGGACCCTTTATCAAGACTAAGGATTCTGTGTTCCACTACCTGATTGTCCTGCTTGTAGGTGGTGGGGTGATAAGTCAACGCCACAGTGAAGCGTAGAGGACCGTTATCCAGCAGTTCATATTCCTTATAGCAATAGGGGAAAATCAGATTGTCTCCATCCATCAGTGCCGGGGTGCCGCATCCCAAAGTAGGACCTACCTTGTAGCAGTCCAGACCGTCACCTTGGTCGAAATGATAACTGGTCAATCTGTTCAACGAGTCAGCTGCAGCAGGATTTGTTTTTTTCAACGCTGCAATCACCGGTTTGTTGATATCCTCCACATAATAGCGTTTCTCCACCACCAGTTCCGGAGTATTCTTGAGCCACACGTCATTACCAAAGGCCTTTTCCCCAGAGTGCTGCAGAGCAGGACCATAGCAGCGATAGGCTCCACGGTCGTTTTCCCATGCTATATCATCCACACGCTCGGGATACATCCTGCCATAACAGGTATTCTTGAAATCTCCCGGCACGCCCTTCATAAAGGTAAGCACAGCCTTTCCCTGCGGGCGCACGGTGGCTTCCACAAGAATCTTTCCATCGTATGTAATCTGATAGGGCACCTGCTGACCGGCGGCATTCACCACCACGAACTGGCGTCCGCCACTGATACCCAGTTTGGCATATACCTGTGCCGCATTGAGTTCCACTACTTGGCTCAGCACCTCTTTCTGTTGATTGGTTAGGGTTAGGGGAAAAGCCTTGCTGTCTGCGGGTTGTACAGAATTGTCGTCATATCTCACCTTTTCGCAGGCAGCCAACAAGAATGCACCCACACCAAATGCCGAGGTATTGGAAGCGGTCAACGTTTGTCCTTTCACAGCTTTTTCGCCGATAGGCTGCACATATCCCACACTGCCGTCTGCCTGCAAAGCCACGGTGGAAAGGAAGTTCCAGGCCTTGTCAATCACAGTGCCATAGGTCGCTTTGTCGAGCAAGCCATGGTTCACGCCCCACATCAGTCCGTAAGCAAAGAATGCTGTACCGCTCGTCTCTCTGCCTTCTGCCTGTTCGGCATCCAGCATGGAGCGTGTCCAGTAGCCCTCCGGCTGTTGGCATTTTGCCACGGCAGCTGCCAGCTGTTTGAAGCGCTGCTCAAAGAAACCACGGTGCTTGTAAGACGCGGGGACATCGTTGAGTACCTTTGCCAAAGCAGCTATCACCCAACCGTCACCTCGTGCCCAGAAGTCCTTTTTCCCCGCATCTGTCTTGTGTGCAGGATAAACATACTTGCCGTCACGATAATACAGATGTTCTTCCTTGTCAAACATCAGATTGTCGGCATAGAGGAAATTGGCATACAGTTTGTCCAGATACTTCGTGTCACCAGTCACCTTGTACAGTTTTGTCAGCACGGGCATCGCCATATACAATCCGTCTGCCCACCACCAGAAATCGGTTTCCGCCATACAACATTCCCTGTCCATCACTTCCCTGGCGCGCTTTATCTTGTAGTCGTCAGGATTCATCATGTACATATCCAGATAGGTCTGGAAACATATCTGCCAATCTCCGAACAGCACATGCTGCTGACCTTCGCCATACGTCTTGTATTTCCACTTGGCTGCATCCGTTTCTGTTGCCCCGCTCCATTTGTTGTGGCGTGCCCATTTGTCTGAATACTCCAGCCATTTTGCCTTTCCTGTAAGGCGGTATGCTTCCATGTTGCCCGTGAAATACGCTGCATTGTCCCAAAAGGCATTCACCTCAGGAGCATGGTTTTCCTGCCAGTGATTGTTCACTTTCTCCACCACTTCCATAGGAGTGAGTTGGGGTTGCACACGCGTAGTTTTCTTCTTGGCATCTGCAGGCAAGACAACTGCCAGCAAAAATGCCATCATACTGAATGCGATTCTTTTCATCAATCTATCTTGTTTTTGATTAGTTTCAAATAGTGTCGTCACGGGTTTACCGCGACACAAACGCTTCACCTCACTTCATCTGCGAATCAAAGAAGCGGAGTATCTGGCGGAACAGATGGTTGCGCGTGTTGCCGCCTGCAATACCATGATTGCGGTTGGCATACACCACTTCATAGAAGTCCTTGTCTGCCTGTACCAGTGCCTCTGCATACTCCACGGTGTTGCGGAAGTGTACATTGTCGTCTGCCAAACCGTGACAGATAAGCAGCGCCCCATTCAACTTGGACGCACGGGCGATGGGATTCACCTCGTCATAGCCAGAGGGATTTTCCTTCGGGGTGCGCATATAGCGCTCGGTATAGACGGTGTCGTAATACCTCCAGTTGGTAGGAGGCGCTACGGCTACACCAGCACGGAACACGGCTCTCCCCTCGCTCATACTCATCAAGGTGTTCCATCCGCCGTAACTCCAGCCCCATATTCCTATCCTTTCCTTATCCACATACGACTGCTTGCCCAGCCACAAAGCCGTTTCCACCTGGTCTTTTGACTCCAGTTCACCCAGTCGCAGATAGGTACATTTCTCAAATTGCGCCCCTCTGCCGCCTGTTCCCCTGTTGTCAACACACACCACCAAGTAGCCTTCCTGTGCCAGCATCTGTTCCAAAATGGCTCCCTGTCCGCACGCGCCGATATTCCACTGGTTGAGCACCTGCTGACTGCCGGGACCGCCATACTGGTACATGATGACCGGATAGCGCCGGGACGGGTCGAAATTCCCGGGCTTCACCATCCAACCGTTCAGCTTGATTCCCTCTGAAGTGGTGAACGAGAACATCTCGCGGCTACCCATGTCATACCCTGCCAGCTTGTCTTTCAGTTCATGATTGTCTATCAACGTAGTCAGTACCTTGCCGTTGCTGCTGTTCAAGGTATATACACTGGGATGTTCTAAATCGCTCCAGCAGTTCAGGAAATACTGGTAGTCACCGCTAAAGATGGCGTTATTGGTGCCACGTGCCCCTGCCAACGCCGTTATCTTTCCATTCTCCTCTGCGCAATACACCTGCTTTTCCTGTGCGCCCTGTGCATTGGAGGCAAAATAAGTTCTGCCTGTTGACTCATCATAACCATACACGTCGGTCACTTCATAGCTCCCCTTGGTTATCTGCCTTACCAATCGTCCGCCCAGGGTGTAAAGGTACAGATGGTTATAGCCGTCCCTGTCACTGGGAAGCAGGATATGTTTGTCGGTCAACTGAATACCGTCTATTGCCTCAAAGCGGATGTATTTGTCTGCCTTTTCCTGCAGCACCATCTGCGCCACAGTAGAAAGGGGATTGACCATGTATATAGACAACTCGTCCTGATGACGGTTGAGTGTAAACACCGCCACCTTGGTTGCATCGGCAGTCATCATAAGACGTGGGATATACCCGTCGGCTTCCATCGGCACCTCCAGTTTGCGTGTCTGACGCGACTTGATATCAAAACTATACACGGCAACCTGTGAGTTGGCTTCGCCTGCAATGGGGTACTTGTAGGTATAGGCACCGGGATAACCGGCATATTCCTCCTCTGCAGGATGACTTCCCTTGTACAGGGCAAAGGAATACTCTTTTACCTTACTTTCGTCATAGCGTATCCAGCATATCTGCCTGCTGTCTGCCGTGAACACGAAACTGCGGCTGGTGGCAAACTCTTCCTCATACACCCAGTCGGGCACACCGTTGATTATCTCGTTGCGCTTGCCGTCCCTGGTTATCTGGCTCTCGGCATTATCGTACAGCAGTTTCACCAAAAACAGGTTGTTGTCGCGCACAAAGGCTATCTGCTGTCCATCTGGCGAGAAGAGAGGCATCTGCTGTGCCCCACCTTCCGAAAGAGGTACCATCTTATTGTTCCTCACATTATATATGAAGTATTGTGCGGTAAACGAACGGCGATAGATAGGTTTGGTATCTGTCTGGATCAGCACGTTGCTGCCGTCTGGTGACAGCTGATACCCCTCTACCCTTTCAATCTTGGCCCCCCTCACGGTTTCTGCATCAAAAAGGGTGGACACCTTTTTCCCGTTCCTGAATGAATATATCTCTATCCGCTTGCCGTCTTCACTGATGCACGAATAGGTGGTACCGTCGCTCATGGGTTTCACTGCTGCCATGTATTTGGCGGCAAACTGGCGCGAGGTAATGGACTTCAGGTCAAGTTTCTTGCCTGCCATCAGGTCGGTTGCGCTCGTCATGATCATGACACATATCAGGATTATTGCCTTATACAAGAAAGAATACTGTTTCATCATCGTCTGTTTGTTCTATTTGGGTTCTGTTGTTGTCTTATTCCACAATTACCTTTACGGAGTCTGTTTTCACACGTGCAGACACCCACTTGGAGAAGCGTACCTTGTCAAAGGTCCTGGCTGTCGTGTGCTTCCGTAATGCCACTATCGCCACTACGCGCGGTACACTCATCGCCGTATCGACCTTCGCTTCCGAGGTCTTTGCCAACGAAACACTCTCCACGGCAGGGAACAACACCTTCAGCTCATCACGCATATCGCCCGACAGCGCAATATATCGCTCATACCCGTCCAGTTGTTGTTCCAGCTGATAGATGGTCTTCGATTGTTCCAGAATCCTGTCGGCATAGCCCTCGTCTGTCTGCACCCTGCTTGCCAGCTGTTTGCTGAGCCTCAGCAAACTGTCCGACTGGTTGCCCTGAATCACATTCAGCTCGTATGCCTTCAAGCCGTACTGTGACATTCTGTTGCGTGCCACATTCATGTCATGTTCGGTAATCTCTTTGCCCACGGCTACCAGACGAATGGTTTTCGTGTTCTTGTCAGCGGTTGTGGATATAATTTGTGTACCGGGAAAATTCATCTCCTGCTTCACAAACTTATTGAGCGAATTGTTGAAAAAACTTTCACGGATGATGTTGATGGTGAGAAACGTGGCAGGCAGCATGGTTACCAGCACAATGCCTACAATGATTTTCTGCACTTTTTTAAAGCTCTCCCGTCGCTCATATTTCACCTTGGAAAACTTCAGCATACGCACACCCACAAAGGTGGCAAGACAGATGAACACCGTATTGATGAAGAACAGGTAAAAGGCACCGAAGAAATAGTAGAGATTGCCCATGGCAAGCCCATAACCCGCAGTGCAGAGAGGCGGCATCAAGGCAGTGGCTATCGCCACGCCGGGTATCACGTTCCCCTTTCCCTTGGTACAGATGGCGACAATGCCCGCCATACCGCCAAAGAAGGCAATCAGCACGTCATAGAGCGTGGGCGATGTTCTTGCCAGCAGTTCCGACTGAGCCTCGTCCAAAGGGGTAATCAGGAAGTAGAACGTGGCAGTAATCACACTGATGACCGTGGCCACCAGATAGTTCTTTATCGCCCTGCGCAGCAGTTCGATGTCGTTGATACCTATCGCCAGTCCCATACCTATGATAGGACCCATCAGGGGAGAGATGAGCATGGCACCTATGATTACCGCCGTAGAATTGACATTCAGACCCAGAGATGCGATGAAGATGGCAAAGATGAGCACCCATAGATTGGCACCATAAAAACTCACGCCCTTACTGATAGAGGCGATGATTTCACTCTCGTTTTCCTTATCAGGAAGCACATTGAAATACCCTTTAAGGATGGATTTGATGGTTTGCAAGTGTGATTCCATAGACATTCCTTTACATTTTTGCAGGGACTTGAACCGGGCACAGGAAGAGCCGTCTTCCGGTATGACCGTGCACCGTCATCCCTCTGCAAAGGTAGTACATTTAGATTAGACGGTGAAAAGTCTGTAAAGATAAAAACGTAAAAATCTTAAAAAATGGTTAGCAAGCCGAAAATTTATTGCACAGACTTTATTTTTTGCGCAATATTTTACATACCTTTGCACTGCTTTTCAAAATACTTGATTTAATTATGGAATGGCTCACAAATCTGTTTACTTCAACTGATTCAGTGGCTCACATTGCACTTCTTTATGCAATGGTGATAGCCATTGGTGTGCTTTTGGGGAAAATCAAGTTCGGCGGCATCTCGCTGGGCGTTACTTTCGTGCTTTTTGCCGGTATTCTGGCCGGACATATAGGATTATCGGTACCGCTCAACATTCTCACGTTCATTCAGGATTTCGGACTTATCCTGTTCGTCTTTATGATAGGTATGCAGGTAGGTCCCGGTTTCTTCGAGAGTTTCCGCAAGGGAGGTGTCACGCTCAACCTCCTGGCTGCGGGTGCCATTCTCCTGAACATCGTTGTCATGTTTGTATGCTATTTCATATTTTTTGACACAAGCAATCCCTACAACCTGCCCATGATGGTGGGAACATTATATGGAGCAGTAACCAACACGCCCGGTCTGGGTGCTGCCAACGAGGCACTCAGCAACGTATTCAGCGATGGTGACCTGCCACAGATTGCTTCGGGATATGCCTGTGCCTATCCATTAGGCGTGGTGGGTATCATCGGAGCCACCATCCTCATCAGGTATATCTGCAGAATAAAGCTCGACCAAGAAGAGAAGGAACTGGAACTGCAGTCGGCAGAGAATGCGCATATCAAGCCCCATCAGATGCACTTGAAAGTGACCAACTCCTATCTTTCGGGCAAGACGCTGCTACAGATACACAACTTTCTCAACCGTGACTTTGTCTGCTCGCGCATCCTGCACGACGGACATGTAAGCATCCCCAACAGGAATACGGTGTTTGAGATGGGCGATCAGATTTTCGTGGTATGCGCCAAGGCAGACGCCGAAGCCATCATAGCCTTCATCGGTCCGGAAATCAAGGTGGATTGGGAAAAGCAGGATATGCCTCTGGTGTCCAAGCGCATCCTTGTGACCCGTTCATCCATCAATGGCAAGACCTTGGGACAGATGCACTTCTCCTCTGTATATGGTGTCAACGTGACCCGCATCACCCGTCAGGGCATGGATCTCTTCGCCAGTAGCAGTCTGGCACTGCAGGTGGGTGACCGCATCATGGTAGTGGGCCCTGAAGACGCGGTGACCCGTGTTTCCGAAGTGCTGGGCAACTCCATCAAACGCCTGGACACCCCCAACATTGCCACTATCTTCCTTGGTGTCATCATAGGCATTATCTTCGGCAGCCTGCCCTTCACCATTCCGGGAATGCCCGTTCCCATGAAACTGGGTATCGCCGGCGGTCCGCTGATTATCGCTATCCTCATCGGCCGCTATGGCTACAAGGTACATCTTGTGACCTATACCACCACCAGTGCCAACCTAATGCTACGCGAAATAGGCCTGGTGTTGTTCCTTGCGAGCGTGGGCATCAAGGCGGGAGCCGGATTCTGGGAGACAGTGGTACAGGGTGACGGACTCAAGTATGTGGGTACTGGTTTTCTCATCACCGTGATTCCCATCCTTGTCATCGGCACCATCGCACGCCTCAAGTTCAAGTTCAACTATTTCACCATCATGGGTATGCTTGCCGGAACCTATACGGACCCGCCCGCTCTGGCATACGCCAACCAATCATGCTCCAAGGAGGCACCTGCCGTGGGCTACTCCACCGTATATCCTCTCAGCATGTTCCTGCGCATTCTTACAGCCCAGATTATTATCCTGTTAGGGTGCGGTGCGATTTAATCCCATTGAAATCAATCATCTCTTAATAATCATAATCAACTAAATCACAATGAAAAAACTCGGACTTCTGTTAGGGGCATTGCTGATTGTCTCGCCTGCCTTGGTGTTCGGACAACAGGAAAAGAGCATCAAGCTGAACGAGATAATGACACGCAACACCACCGGCATACAGGATGAATACGGGACTCATGGTGCATGGATTGAGATTGCCAACATCTCGCACACCACCTACAACATCAGGGGAATGTACATCACTACAGACCGCTCGGTAACCAACACGTCGCTTAGTGCGCCTGAGCGCATCAAGAAGATGAGCATCATCCCCAATGAAGAGCCACGCACATCATTGAACGGCAGACAACATCTGGTATTCTTCTGCAACAGCATCCCTGCACGCGGGTCGCTGCACCTTACCGCTCCCGTTCCTACCGACGAGCCTGTTTGGGTGGCTCTGTACAACGGAAATGGTGTTGACCTTATCGACTCCGTCACCGTGCCGGTATTGGCTGAAAACCAGTCGTATGGCCGCGTAAGCGATGGTGACCCGCGCTGGGAGGTAAAGGAAGAGAAAGCCGTCACCCCCGGCATCTCCAATCAGATTGTACAGAATGAGTCAAAGATTGAAAAGCTGAAGCGTGAAGATCCTCATGGTTTAGGTATCACCGTGCTGTCCATGGGTATTGTGTTCTTCTGTCTGACACTTCTGTTCCTGTTCTTCTACTTCTTCGGTCTGTTCATGAAACACCGTTCCAAGGTAAAGAAGGTAACTGAGCTGCAACCGCTGAAAGCCGGCGTGAAGACCGTGGAGAAAACCGTGGAGATTGGCCACAAGACCAATGTGATACTGCAAGACGGTTTGAAGACAAAGGGTATCGACAAAGAGATTTACATCGCCGTCATTGCCATGGCACTCAAGGAGTATCAAGACAATGTGCATGATGTAGAGAGCGGTATCATTACCATCAAGCCCAAGAACACCGACTGGAGCAACGAATACAACCAAATGACACAGTTCCACGAATAAGTCTATAAAAAACATTCACTAACAATAAAAATACAGATTATCATGAACAAATATCAATATACCGTTCAAGGAGTAGATTACGACGTTGAAATAGAGGAAGTAGAAGGCAATCTCGCCAAGGTGAAGGTCAATGGCATCCCCTTTGAAGTGGAACTGAAACAGCCCATCAATGCAGCGCGTGCCATCACCAAGCCCAAGGTGGTTGCCCCCCGACCTGCCGCCCCCGCACCACGCCCTGTGACAGCACCCGTGGCTGCCGCTCCCGCAGCTGGCGGAACCGGTGCTCCACTGAAGGCTCCCCTGCCAGGTACCATCACCTCCATTGCTGTCAAGGTGGGCGACAAGGTGAACGCCGGCGACACCGTGCTCGTGCTTGAGGCTATGAAGATGCAGAACAATATCGAGGCTGAGCACACGGGCACAATCACTTCCATAGCCGTTAATCCCGGTGACTCTGTGATGGAGGGCACCGTATTGCTTACCATTGAATAAACAGGAATGCCATGGGATTTACAGACTTTATAACAGAAAATTTCAATGAGTTTCTTACCTACACAGGTTTTGCCAACGCCACCGAGGGCAACCTCGTGATGATTGTGGTAGGTATTATCCTCATATACTTGGCCATCAAGAAAGATTTTGAACCTCTGCTGCTTATTCCCATCGGATTAGGCATCATTCTGGGCAACATCCCTTTCCGTGCAGACGCCGGACTGGAGATAGGTCTTTACGAAGACAATTCCGTGCTCAACATCTTCTACCAGGGTGTGCGCATGGGGTGGTATCCGCCGTTGGTATTCCTTGGTATCGGTGCCATGACAGACTTCTCTGCACTCATCGCCAATCCCAAACTGGTGCTCATCGGTGCAGCGGCACAGTTCGGTATCTTCGGAGCCTACATGACAGCTCTGGCACTTGGTTTTGAACCGAACCAGGCTGCGGGCATTGCCATCATCGGCGGTGCCGACGGACCCACAGCCATCTTCCTTTCATCCAAGCTATGCCCCAACCTGATGGGTGCCATCGCCGTGTGTGCCTATTCCTACATGGCACTTGTGCCACTTATCCAACCGGTTGTAATGCGCTTGCTCACCACCAAGAAAGAGCGCCTCATCCGCATGAAGCCTGTACGTGAGGTAAGTCAGACGGAGCGTATTCTCTTCCCCATCATCGGCTTGCTGCTCACCACCTTCATCGTGCCTTCTGGTCTGCCATTGCTGGGTATGCTGTTCTTCGGCAACCTGCTGAAAGAGTCGGGAAAAACCACCCGTCTTGCAAAAACGGCAGGTGCGGCTCTTAACGATATTGTGGTTATCCTGCTGGGACTCACCGTGGGTTGTTCTACACAGGCAAGCGAGTTTCTCACCCAAAACACGCTGTTCATCTTCCTGGTGGGTGCCTGCGCATTCGTAGTTGCCACCGCCAGCGGCGTATGTTTTGTAAAGATTATGAACCTGTTCCTGTCCAAAGACAACAAGATTAACCCGCTTATTGGCAATGCCGGTGTATCTGCAGTGCCCATGAGTGCACGTATCAGCAATAATCTGGGACTGGAGTACGACCGCCACAACTTCCTGTTGATGCACGCCATGGGTCCCAACGTGGCAGGAGTCATCGGTTCTGCGGTGGCTGCCGGTGCATTGCTCGGATTCCTGTCATAGACCATGATGCAGGCACCACGCATAGCCATTATTGACACCAACACATTGGCGATGATGGGGATGAAGTCCATACTCCATCAGGTGATGCCTACCATTGAGATAGACTGCTTCGGGTCGTTTGGCGAACTGACCGCCAACAGCCCGGAGCATTTTTTCCATTATTTCGTATCGATGGAGATATTGCTGCGCCATCGTACATTCTTTGCCTCCAACAGACACAAGACTATCGTGCTCACCCTTTCCACAGAGGCACATGCTCAGGTAAGCGAGTTCCACAGCCTGTGTGTCAACGTGCCCGAACAACACCTTGTCAAGGCACTGCTCACACTGGTACAACTGGCACATGCCCACGGCAAGAACATTCCGCCGCAACACGCCAGACAAACGATTCCATCACCTGCTGTACTGCTCACGAAGCGTGAGATGGATGTCATGGTGCTGATTGTACAGGGATTTATCAATAAGGAGATTGCCGACAAACTGAACATAGGTCTGACTACCGTGGTGACCCATCGCAAAAACGTGATGGAAAAACTGGGCATCAAAAGCGTATCCGCCCTCACCATCTATGCCGTGACCCACGGGTACGTGGATATCAACAGCATCTGATTCATCCCCCGATTGCCTTTGTTATTCTATTTTCCCGACTGTCTGACAAACTTACGCACCTTGCGCAAAGCCTTGTCGCGTATCTGTCTGACCCTTTCGCGCTTCAATCCCATTTCTGAAGCAATCTCCGCAAGGGTAATTTTCTCGGCACCTATGCCGTAGAACCGGGTCATTACCACACGTTCCCGTTCGGGAAGCGTTGCCATGGCAGCCGTCAACTGGTCGTTCACCGCATTCCGGTAGAGCAGGAAGTCGGCATCAGGCACATTGGTATCTGCCATGAAGCTCATCAGGTTTACGTTCTCGCGTCCCCCAAGCGGGGCATCCATAGACAGGGATTTTCCCTTTCTGCCCGTACCTGCCACTGACGACCGACTGGCGGCAGGTTTCACAAGCGACTGCTGTTGCAGCGCCTGCTCCATGAATTTCTCTATGATAGGAATGGCGAAAGCAGCAAACCCGCCCTTGGCGGCATCGAAGTTGCCGGCTGCCTTCATCAGTCCCACATAGCCCTCGCTCACCAGGTCATCCATTTCCACACCCTTATCCCGGTAGCGCTTGGCAACAGCCACCACCAGTCCCATATTGTCGGTTACCAGTTTATCCAGATTCTTTTTCTTATCCTCCATATCAAGTGTCGTTATGTCCGGAGCGGCAATATTTCACATCACCCCACCCTCAGTTATAAAAAAGCATTGCCCGGCAAACAGATAGGCAATGCAAATATAAGGTTAAAATCCGTGATTTCCAAAAGACAGCCAGGCTTTTTTCGCTACACATCATTCAGCGTCACCAATCCGTTGACGATGGCATAGATGGTGAGTCCTGCAGCACTGCGTATCTGTAATTTGCGTGCGATATTCCTGCGATGGGTAAGCACCGTGTTGGTGGAGATGCACAGATGGTCGGCAATCTCCTTGTTTGACATACCCTGCACCAGACTGATTACCACGTCACGCTCCCTGTCAGACAGCGATTCTCCACTGTCGGCACCTCCCTGCATCATCATCTTGGAGATGTTCTTCGACACATCATTCTTGCGCAAATGCTGCTCCATCCTGCGCACAGCCGGTGCAAACACCTTTTCCTCCACCTGACAGTGCAGCGCCAGCCACTCCTCATTATTATAAATATCGTGGAGTGCCGCCATCAGCTTGTTGTTTCTCTCTGCATCTCCTGGCAGATATTTGATAATCAGTGTCTTGATTTCCTTCAGATGGGCATTTGCCTCAGAGTGGTTTCGGATAAATACATCTACGCTGTAACCATCAGCCACCTTTCCGCCAAGCAGCGCCTCCACATAGGGGAACAGCATCCGCTCCTCGTACATCATGTGCTCATGTATCTCATGGGCATAGTCGTCGTAGAGTTTCAGTATCAGTCTCCCCAGCTGGCTGGATTCGTCGATACTCTCCTGCAGCTCACGACGGATGAAAGGCAACTGGAAACCGAGAAAATACACATGACAGGCTTTCAGATAGTGCAGCAGGGTGGACACCGACAACTGCGCGTCATCCTCAAAATTGCCATGACCATTGATGGTATAGTTCACCACCGCAAGAAAAGTGTAGGTATCTACGCCGTTATCCTTGCAGGTTTCATCCACTGTTTTGTCACCAAAGCCGAGGTTGATGCCAAAACTTCCCAACGACTGCAAAAGGTTATAGTTGTCCTTGATGAGCGATATCATCCGGTCGCCTGCCTCATAAATTTTCCGGATTTTCATGTCTTTAACATCATTATTCCATACCACCGGCACATGCCGATAACATACGAATGCCGCAACAAAGTTATACTTATTTTATGAAAACTGGAAAGAAAACAAGTCACAAAAATCGGGTAATTCCATTCTTTTTATTTTGTTTTTATCCTTTTTATTGGGTATAAGTTGTACCTTTGCAGCGGTTCACTGCAAGTGTTCCTTCCCGGCACCAATCATCGTTACGTTCCATGACATACCACCAGCTCACCCCCGATACTCCCCGCAAGCGCAGCCTGTTGGCACTCAGTCCGCTATTGGTTTTCCTGTGCCTGTATCTGGTCACTTCGGTTATTATCAACGATTTTTACAAGGTACCCATCACGGTGGCATTCCTGGTATCCACGATATACGCCATTGCCATCACCCGGGGCGAAAGCATGGAAAGCCGCATCAACATCTTTTCCTCCGGTGCCGCCCACAAAAACATCATGATGATGATATGGATTTTCATCCTTGCCGGTGCCTTTGCACAGGTGGCAAAGTCAATGGGCGCCATCCATGCCACAGTCAACCTTACGCTACAACTGCTTCCCGACAACCTGCTGCTACCGGGCATATTCCTGGCAGCATGTTTCATCTCCCTGTCCATAGGAACCTCGGTGGGCACCATTGTGGCACTCACTCCCGTGGCTGCGGGCATAGCAGAACGCACTTCGATGGGCGTACCCTTTATGGTGGCAGTAGTGGTGGGAGGAGCTTTCTTTGGCGACAACCTTTCGTTTATCTCCGATACCACCATTGCCGCCACCAAGACAATGGGCTGCAAAATGCGCGACAAGTTCAAGATAAACAGCATCATTGCCATGCCTGCGGCAGCGGTAGTGCTGTTGATATATCTGTTTATGGGTGCCGACGTGCACGCCCGCACTTTTTCCGGAGACGTGCAGTGGTATGCCATTCTGCCCTACCTCACCGTACTGGTGCTTGCCGTACTCGGTGTTCACGTGATGATGGTGCTCACCATCGGCATCATCCTTACAGGAGTCATAGGGCTGCCCACAGGACAGATGACGCTGTGGCAATGGTTTGAGTCCATGGGAGACGGCATCATGGGCATGGGCGAACTGATAATCGTAACAATGATGGCAGGAGGAATGATGGCTCTGATACGCCACAACGGAGGCATGGACTACCTTATCCAGCTGCTCACCAGACGTGTCAAGGGCAGACGCGGTGCAGAATTGAGCATTGCCGCCCTGGTGGGACTGTCTAACGTATGTACCGCCAACAATACCATTGCCATCATCACCGCAGGACCCATTGCCAACGAGATTGCGGGGAAATACCATCTTGACAACCGCAAGTGCGCCTGCATATTGGACACCTTTTCGTGTTTGGTGCAGGGCATTATTCCCTATGGAGCACAACTGCTTATGGCGGCAGGCCTGTCGCAGGTGTCTCCGGCTGCCATCATCGGCTATCTATACTATCCTGTAACCTTAGGTGTATTCGCACTGCTCAGCATTCTGCTGAACTACCCCCGCTGCAAGACATAAGGTATCTAAAAAAAGATATCCGTGTAAATCCGTGTTTTCCGTGCCTAAAAAAGAAATCTGTGCCTAAAAGACGCTCTTTCCAATTAGAAGTGCAACATCTCTGAGGTAAGATAACAATGAAAACC
>JBJEKQ010000043.1:1788-3057 GCA_051878715.1 Prevotella sp. | reverse complement strand
TGCCATACTTCTTGTTGATAATGTCCTTGAGCACAGCGAGAGCCTCGCTGAACTTGTGACGCTGCATGAGAGTGCGGGCATAGTAGCCGGCGGCAGCACCGCAAGTGGCGCGTCCCTTGGCCCACTCGCCACCAGCATCACGTGAAGGCAGCAGAGTCATTGCCTCTGAGAAGTCCTTCTCAACCTGGTCGAGCACCTCATCGTAGGTGTTGTTGGTGCCATAGAGCTTGTCGAGCGAGCTATAATCCTCATAGCTTGTGATAAGCGGAAGGGTCTGATAGTAGTTCACGAGGTTGTAGTAAGCCAAGCCACGGATAAACTGGGCCTGTCCCTTTATACGCTTCATCTTCTCGCTGAGAACGCTATTGTCGTCACCAGTCTTTGAGGTGATGAAGTTACATACATTGATGGTGTAGTACCAGTCACGCCATGACCACTGGCCAATCTCGTCGGTGATAGGCTCGTTGAGGTCGTCGAAAGGCAGATACCATACCTGTGAGGAGTTCCACACCTCATCACCACGGCACACGTCGATGTTATATCCTACACGTGCGTATGTACCCTCCATACGGATGTGGTTGTAGGCAGCGATGACGCTTTCCTCCAAGTCGTCGGCAGTATTGCCGAAGGTTCCTGTTGTCTGCTGGTTGGGATTGATCAAATCCAACTTGTCGCCACAAGAAGTGAGTGTGCAAGCGCCCAGGAACAGGGCGAAGGATAATTTATATAGTTTCATATCTATGATTCCTTATATATTATATATAATGTGAGAAATTAGAATGTGAAGTGCAGACCTGCCATGAAGCTGCGTGCGCTCGGGAATGAACAGAAGTTATAACCCGGAGTGAAGGTGCCGCCTGCATAGTCAACATTATATCCATTGTAACCTGTGAAAGTGTAGAGGTTTTGTGCTGATACATACACGCGTACACCGCTAACTACACCGCCGAAAATCTTGTCGGGGATATTGTAGCCAAGCTCCACGTTGGCAATCTTCCAATATGCTGCGTTCTGTATCTTGCGCTCGCTGAACAGGTCGTTCCATGCCAAGGTGGCGTTGTTGGCAGCGTATGTGCGGGGAACACTTGAGATATAGGTTGTTCCATCCTCTGACCAACGGTTGGCATCAGCCATGGCAACATCTCTGTTAGCCCATCCGTAGCAAGAGTTCAAGCTGTTGTAGATATCATCTGAAACGTGATAGTTCAGTGCTCCGTAGGTAGAGATACTGAGGTCGAAGTTGCTGTACTCGAAACGAGCACTCAGACC
>JBJEKQ010000043.1:0-1688 GCA_051878715.1 Prevotella sp. | reverse complement strand
GTGAACTCCAAACGGTTGTGGAACATGGCGAGGTCGATACCCACGTTGGTGGTCTTCTTCTTCTCCCATGCGAGGTTGTTGTCAACGAATGTTGAAACGGCAGAACCAGTAACAGGGCTGTTGCCGAAGCTATATGTCATGTTGTTGCGGTTCATGGTAGTCTGGTACATGTACTCACCGATGTTCTCATTACCGAGCACACCGTAGCTACCACGGATCTTGAACATATTAACAATATCATGGCTGATTGGGAAGAACTTCTCACGATCGAAACGCCAACCTACAGACACTGATGGGAATGTACCCCAACGGATGTTCTTGGAGAGACGTGAGCTACCGTCGCGACGTACAACTGCAGAGAGCAAGTACTTGTCATCATAGTTATAGTTGAGACGACCGATGAACGAAGTCAAAGCATGCTTGTACTCATAAGAAGAAGAGTATGTGCTTGCTGCATTCTGGAGCTGCAGGAAATAAGGCTCGGGGAAGTTAACACCCCAACCTGTAAGCTCGTCGGTATATTCCTCCTCGTATGTCTGACCGACAACAAGGTTGATGTTGTGCTTACCAATCTTGCCGTCGTATGTAAGAGTGTTCTCAATAAGGGCATCGCTATAGTCGCGAGATCCCTTGGTGAGCTTCTCGTTGCTCTTGTCGAGATATACACGGTTGCTCTGTGCCCATGCTGCAATCCAAGTGAAATCCTTGCAGTGGGTCTTGCTGTAAGAAAGGTTGATGTTGTAGTGGAGCGAGTGGTCCTTGCTCTTGATACCTACCATATTAAAGAGGTCAACATCGGCAGAAGCTGTACCCACGAAGCGGTCAACGCGTGTGTTGCGCACGAGCATGTTGTTGACGAGCAAGGGGTTGGAAGCCGAGATATCACCATGGATAGTATCATAGTAAACGCCGTAGCCGTAAGCGTCATAACGATAGTTGCCTGCAAGACCTACCTTGTCGTCGAGTACCCATGTAGATGGGTCGTAAGCCTTGATTGTGGGCTGCATCAGCAATGTTCCGCGGAGAACGTTGGTGACGTCACCATAAAGACCCTGGACATACTCAGAGGCATTCGAAAGACCCATGTTGTCCTGGTCGGAGTGAGAATAGACAATACTTGTACGGAACTTAACGAACTTGGTGTCCATAGTATTGTTCACACGTGCGGTGAAACGCTCGTAGTTAGGACCTGCACCCTCGAGTGTACCCTTCTGCTGGAAATAGTCGAGTCCGATGTTATAGGTGCTGTTGGCACTACCACCACTGAAGTTAACGTTGTGGTTCTGACGTGTACCAGTCTTGAACACCTCATCAAACCAGTCGGTGTTGGTGTTGTCCATAAACTTATACTTGCCGGTATTGGGGTCGAGGCTGTAACCACCGGGAAGTGTTGTACCTGAGTTGGCGCAAGCCTGACCGATATAGTTGCTGTACTGGTCAGCGTCCATCACATCATAAACACCGTCAGAAATCTGGTCGATACCGAAATAGCCAGAGTAGTTAACCTTCAGAGGCTGGTCCTTCTTACCATTCTTGGTGGTGATGATGATCACACCGTTGGCGGCACGCGAACCGTAGATGGCACCTGCGGCTGCATCCTTCAGCACCTGGATAGTCTCGATGTCGTTAGGAGAGAAGTCGCGGATTGTCGTACCCATAGGCACACCGTCTATTACATAAAGAGGTGC
>JBJEKQ010000042.1:0-3245 GCA_051878715.1 Prevotella sp. | reverse complement strand
ATGCTTCATGCTTCCCTAAAAACAGCTGTTAGTCGATAAAACGGATTGTTATTTGTCCCTAATTCCTGCCATCTGTCCCAAATTTTTGGATATAACATCTCCCCTTGTTACTTTTGCACTCCGAATTTTTGCATGGGTAAAGGAGCCCGTTATACGACGATGAAAATAAAGAACCTGCTTATACTCAATGCCAGTCCTCGCGCCAAGGGAAACATATCCCAGATGGTGGAGACGATAAAGGCTGAAGCTTTGGCACAAGGGGCTGAAGTGGAGGTGGTGAGGGTGAATACTCTTTGTATAAAGCCCTGTATGGGTTGTATGAGGTGCCGCACGGAGGAACGGTGTGTGTTGCCCGAAGACGATGCGCAGCGTGTGCTCGCTATGATAAAGCGTGCTGATGCGCTTGTCGTGGCATCTCCCTGTTATTGGGGCAATATTCCCGGCACTCTTAAACTTCTTTTCGACCGTATTGTCTATGGTATGATGGGCGAGAATGCAGTGGGTTTCCCACTGCCGTTGCACCGGGGCAAGCGTTGCGCGTTGCTGAGCACCTCTACCACTCCCTGGCCTTTCAACATACTGATGCACCAGAGTCGTGGAGCCATCAGGGCGTTGAAGGAGATATGCCGTTACAGCGGCTTCAAGATTGTGGCCACTATGGAGAAAGGTGGAACCAAACAGCATACAGAGCTCTCTGAGCGTGAGAAGAAAAAGTGTCGAGGTGTAGTGAAGAGGCTTTTAGAATAGAACTCACCTTTTAGTCAATCATAAGCATTAAAAAGAACAATGAAGGTAAAAAGATTGATGCAGCCGTTGCAGCGTCAGCGGCTGTTATGGATGATGGCAGCGGTGCTGTGTCTGGTTTGCACTCCGGTGGGAGCCGACACCCAACAGGCAATGCAGACGCTGCGAGGCAGAGTGACTGATGTGGCATCGGGAGAACCTATGCCAGGAGTGACATTAAGGATTACTGATATGGAGGGTGTTGCCACTGTGAGCGATGTTGACGGGCAGTTCCAGTTTGCGGGTATTCCCGTGGGGCGCCACACGCTGGAGGCGTCCTTCTTGGGTTACGATCCTGTGGTCATCAAGGAGTTGCTGCTCTCATCGGGCAAGCAGACGGTGGTGCAGGTAGCGATGCGCGAGTGCGTGAGCCAACTGGACGAAGTGGTGGTGCGCCCCAAGACCAACAAGCAGCAGCCTCTCAATGAGATGGCACAGGTGGGCGCCCGTATGTTCAGTGTGGAAGAGACCTGCCGCTATGCCGGTGGCATGGCAGACCCGGCCCGCACGGCATCCATGTTTGCCGGTGTGGCTTCGGGCGGTGCCACCAATGGCATCAGCATCCACGGCAATTCTCCGCAGATGCTGCAATGGCGCATAGAGGGTATAGAGGTGAACAATCCCAACCACTTTGCCGACATCACCGAAGCAGGTGGTGGCATCTTTTCTTCCCTCAATGGTCTCATGCTTGCCAATAGTGACTTTATGACCGGAGCCATGCCTGCAGAATACGGCAATGCGCTCTCCGGTGTCTTTGATATGAAGATGCGCGTGGGCAACAATACAAAACACGAACACTCATTCCAAGTGGGTACCCTGGGCATTGAATTTGCTTCGGAGGGGCCTTTGTCACGCGACAGCAAGGCATCCTATCTGGTCAACTACAGATACAGTTTCCTGGAAGTGGCGAAAAAGATTCATGCCGTCAATATGGAAAAGGAGACACTCGACTATCAGGACCTCAGCATGAAGTTCAACTTCCCCACGCGCAGTGCGGGCACCTTTTCCCTGTGGTTCACAGGTCTCTACGACAACTATGGCAATGAAGTGCCCGACAAGGATGAGTGGGAAACTCTCTGGGACATGAACGACAGCAGATCGCATCAGGCCAACTATGCCGGAGGCATCACCCACAACATGCAGTTCCGTGGGGGTGGAAGACTGCGCACCAGCATGGCACTCACGGGCAGTTACCTCAAACTGGGCATGAACGACTATGATGACCAGATGTATGCCATGCCCAACATGGACGGCAAGAACACCACGGGCAGCCTTATCTTCGACATGCAGCATCAGCACAAGTTCTCTGCCCGTTACACCATGCAGAACGGAGTCAACGTACAGCGCATCGGTTTCAACTCCTGGTTTGACCATGTATTGGTGACGGGTGGCAAGCAGCAACGCATCTATGAATCAGACGGCAACACCCTGTTGTCACGAGTTTATACCAACCATAAGGTGGCGCTTGCCCGACGTCTCACGGCAGTGGCAGGTGTCAACGTGATGTGGTTCCGTCTCAACGAACAGTGGTTAATGGAACCGCGCGTCAGTCTGGCTTACCAGCTCTCATCCTACTGCTCCGTGGCAGTGGCGTATGCGCTCAACAGCCGCAAGGAATCCACTGATGCCTATTTCGTGCAGAAACAAGGGAACAACGTGAACAGCGGCCTGGGACTCACCCGCTCGCATCATCTCTCCATGACCTATACCCATCGCTTGGGTGAGAATACGCTGCTCAAGGTAGAACCCTATTGGCAGTACATCTTTGATGTGCCTGTGGAAGAAGGTACCACCTTCAGTATCATCAACAACCGTTCGTTCTATCTTGACCGCCATCTGGTAAACAAAGGTGCCGGGCGAAACTACGGAGTGGATTTCACTTTGGAGCGCTACCTCAAGGACGGACTCTACGGCATGGTCACCGCCACCCTGTTCCGTTCCACCTATCGCGATGAACAGGGACAGTGGCACAGCACCCGCTATGACCGCCGCTTCATTACCAACTTCCTCGGAGGCAAAGAGTGGATGGTGGGGCGCACCCGCAAGAATGTGTTTGGCGTCAACGGCCGACTCACCCTGATGGGAGGTGACCGCTTCACGCCGTTGGCAGACGGTGTGAAGGCAGAGGATATCATTCAGTTGCCCGACAAGACCGTACCCGAAGATGGAGCCAACCCCTACACCTGCCACAAAGGCACCAGCGTGGGCTTTGCCTTCTCCGTGAAATACACGCTCAACGGCAAGCGAAACGCCCATCATTTTATCCTGGAATATCTGAAGATGGAGTCATTCCATGGCCAGACCGTAGAACTGGGCACCAATGCCATCGTAGATAAGTTCACCTCGCTCACCTTCCCCAATGTGGCATACAGGATAGACTTCTGATTTATAACATTAACGTGAGTTCGACATAAGCTTTATGGGATGAGTTTGCTTTTGTCGATGATTTCCATGTTCATTGA
>JBJEKQ010000041.1:0-14931 GCA_051878715.1 Prevotella sp. | reverse complement strand
AGATTGAGAAATATCCACGTGTGGGTGTCGGGCTGGATAACAAGCAAATCAAAGCTACCTCTGTCACTTCTACGTTTAACGATTTTGTCGGCAACTGCAATAAGATAATGATGTCTTTGGCAGACAAATCATTAGTACTGTTTGTCATTAAGAAAAATGTTTCGGTTTTACAGCGGCTCTATCGCTGGCTGAGTGAACAGAATATTGACCCTATTAAAGGGTATGTGGATGTACCTATGCTGCTTATTGACGATGAGGCTGACAATGCGTCCGTAAACACTCGCAAAGACGAGACAGACCCCACTCGCACAAACAAGCTTATCCGACAAATCTGTAATCTCTTTATGAATTCTTCATATGTAGGATTCACCGCCACCCCATTTGCCAATGTTTTCATAGATCCTGATTCTGTGGATGCTATGCAACATGCAGATCTATTCCCAGAACATTTCATTTATGCATTAGAAGCTCCTTCAAATTATGTGGGAGCAGACAAGATATTCTATCCAGAAGGAGCCTTCTATAATAATCTGCGCTACATTACAGATATCATAGAACCTGATTATGGTTCAGAGGAATATAAAGACTTTATTCAAAACAATCCAGAAGTTCTTAATTCCGGCACATTCTACTATAAGCACAAAAAAGAATGGGACGGCATTATGCCCAACTCCCTGCGTGAGTCAATTCTTTGCTTCTGTCTGGCAAATGTTGTCCGTGATTTACGGGGACAGAGCAAAGAGCCAAGAAGCATGCTGGTAAACATGTCCCGCTTTATTCATGTTCAGAAAGTGATAACAGAACATGTCGCTGAATGGTTCGAAGAAATCTTTAATGATATTCGTGTTAATTTTAATGATGATGAGAGCAAAAACCACCATCTTCCGCTCTATGCAGAATTACGCTTACTATGGGAGAAACATTTCAGTCAAGTCAACGACGCAACATTTGAGCGCGTGTCTCAGAAGGCAACACTATTGACAGCATTAGAAAAGATAGAGGTGAGAATGGTCAACGGCTCAAAACAGAGCGCATCGCTAAATTACAAAGAAAATCCATCGTTGCGAGTGATTGCTATTGGTGGTCTTGCTTTGTCCCGTGGACTGACTCTTGAAGGTCTTATGGTCAGCTATTTTTATCGGAATACTGCCACTTTTGATGTCCTAATGCAGATGGGCCGATGGTTTGGATATAGACGAGGATACGAAGACCTTTTTCAAATCTGGACGAGCCATACAAGTGCTTTGTGGTATGCAGAAGTTGCAAGGGCGTCTGCTGAACTAAAGAATGACATTCGCGAAATGTTTGACCAACAACTTACTCCAAAAGATTTCGGTATAAAGGTTAGGGACAACTGTGATGATCTACAGATCACGGCATCAAACAAAATGAGAACTGCCGTTAGCAAGGATATGATGTATTCGTTCTATGGCAACATCTATGATACGCCATATATCACATCGAAGATAGATCATAACAAAATAAACAAGCAACGAGCACAAGAACTTGCTTCACACTTGTTATCACAAGGATATACTCTCAGATATGCAGATTATAAGAAAGCAGACAAGGATGTAAACGATACCTCCGACGGGAGTTCGCGATATTTTGCCGATGTTCCCAAAGAAGTGGTAGTTGAATTCTTGCGTGGTATCAAGTATTCAATGGCCAATCCTCGCTTTGATGCGAAAAACATCATTAGTTTCTTGGAAGATGATGAGACGGAAGGAGTCGATTTATGGGATGTCGTGTTTGAAAGTGGTAAATCTTCTGCACACTACGATGTTGAAGGTCTTCGGCAGGTGAAATGTATGGAGCGTTCCATCTGTAGCACCACTCGCAATATCATCCAGATAAGCACTCGTCGTCGTGTCATGACCGGTAGTATGGAAGGCCGTTTTGCTCTATCGAAAGAGGATATAGAGAAGGCAGAAGATGCACAGCGCGAGCAATGGGATATAGATGGAGAGAATAGTCAGGGAAGAGACATCCCTGTTAAGGCCTATTTCAGATTTCTTCCCAAACGAAAGCCCATACTGGTAATCATGTTTATCAAACCCAAAAGGGCAGATAGTGAGGAGGAGGAGATGTTGCGAAAATACAGAAAAGCACTTGGTGATGACTGTATTGTAGCATTTGCGGTGGGATGTCCTGGCGTTAAAGACGAGGGCAAGGCTGTAAAATATCAAGTCAATAAGATTTTCCAACAATTAAATATTGAGGGTGAAGAACCCGAAGAGGAGGACGTCGATGAGTAATAATGAAGTTTACAAAACATTCAGGGAAGAATTCCCTATCCGTCATTTTATTCGATTTGGCGATAATCGTCATTTGAGTTTATATATTGGCCGTGATGACGATGCACGTTATTCTTTTGATTTCAGGGGTAAATACAAACCTGTAAGAATATCAAGCTCTGATGTTATTGTCGTTGAACAATATAAAGATGGCGATTTGCTAACCTTGCGTTTTTCCCTTGAAAACAATGAATTACTAGAGTACTTCTGTACATTCTGTCAAGACCTATTGGATTCGGTTAAGGTGGCTAATGATGATGAAACAGCATATCATACTTTACGTTCTCGTTATTATTCATGGAGGCAACTGTTCCGCCCTGATAATGCTCGTTTAACAGAATCAGAAATTATGGGACTTATTGGAGAACTTTTGTTCTTGAAAGGCCACATGATTCCAGAAAGAGGTATTGATGTTGCTCTTGAAAGTTGGATGGGACCAGAAAAAACTCATAAGGATTTCTCTGACCAACAAGACTGGTTCGAAGTCAAGACGATAAGTTTTGGTAAAGAGAGTGTACGTATTTCATCCATTGAACAACTTGACAGTGATATAGACGGAACTCTTGTCGTTTATGAGTTGGAGAAGATGAGTCCTTCTTTTGCGGGAATTCGCTTAAACCAGCTTGTCAATAGTATTATCGCATCGCTAGTGAATACCCATCAGCGAGAAATATTTATTGCAAAGCTGCAATTGTTTGGTTTTGACTTCTCAAATGAGAATGACAATCTTGTCTTTGCCTTGAGAAATCAGTATGTGTATAGGGTTGATAGTGAAAACTTCCCCCGATTACATAGAGCTTTATTGCCAGAAGCAATTACTCGTGCTCAGTACGAATTATTACTAACCGAAATAGAACCATTTAAACTCAACTGATATGGAAATTGAAGAATATCGAAAACAGTTTATCGATGAGATTAGAAACGATGCCAGCTTAGAAGGTTCTGACCCTGAAAGTTTTTTTATTGAGCGCGTTCTTGCTGATCTTGAAGATATAGGGGAACTAAGTGACCCTATTCCGATGTCGGTTGAAATCAGAAATACAAGAAGACAGATTTTAGCTTTTGATGGATATTCCTATGATGAAGCTGATGGCGCATTGGTTCTTATTGTGAGCGAATTCACAAATCAGAGAGACGCTACACCAACATTGACAAACACTCGTATAGAAGAATTACTGTCGTATATGCAGCGTTTCATAGAGGAATCTGTCAATGGAAACATTCGCAGTCTCTGTGATGATTCCGACCCTGCAGTCAATATCGCCAGTGAGTTTAGAAAAAAAATTGGTAAGGGAAAGACTGCAACGGAAATCTTGCGTTTCAAGTTTATCATCATATCGAACTATACCCTGAGTAAGCAGGTTAAGAACCTAAAACGCCCATATTTTTTGGAAAGACCTGTGGAATTGAACGTTTGGACATTAGAGCGTTTCTTTCAAACGTTTGTTTCCAATTCCAGCGAGATACTCGAAATTGAAACGAAAGACTATAATTGTGATGGTATTCCATGTTTGAAGGCAGATTTGGGTGACCTGAGCAATTATGATGCATATTTAGGAATTGTTCCAGGAGAATTTCTTGCCAAAATTTACTGCGACTATGGAAGCAGATTGCTACAAGGTAATGTTCGCGCTTTCCTTAGTTTCAGGGGTAATGTGAACAAAGGCATACGTAGCACCATTATGAAGCAACCTGAAAACTTTTTTACCTACAATAATGGAATCGCTATTGTTGCCCGTTCAGTAAAGTTTTCTGCTGATAGTATGAAAATTACATATCTCAAAGATTTACAAATAATCAATGGAGGACAAACTACCGCGGCATTGGCGAGTGCTATCATCAAGAATGAAGCACCAAAAGGTATGGATAATCTGTTCGTACCAATGAAATTGACCGTACTGAATGTTGAAGATGACATGTCGGAAGAACAAGTTCTGAACTACAACGAGTTGACCAAGACCATTTCAGAATGTGCCAACAGCCAGAATGCTGTTAAACCTGCGGACTTTTTCTCTAACCATCCATTTCATGTCAAGATGGAACAGCTTTCTCGCAAAGTCATGGCTCCTCCTGTAGGGGGAAATCCTTACCAAACCGTCTGGTTCTATGAGCGTTCGCGAGGCAAGTGGGAGCAGGAACAAATGAAGCTGAACACGCATCAGAGAGACCTGTTCAAGCAGAAGAATCCCAAAGACCAACTCATTACTAAAGAGAAGTTGGCCAAGTGCTACAATGCAATTCTCATGCACCCCGACCAAGTATGTAAGAGTTCAGCGGACAACTTCAAGGTGTTTGCACCTTACATTGATGGTATATATGAAAATGATCGCGACAGCATTAATGACGAGTTCTTTAAGAAGTGCGTCTGCTCAATAATTATCTTTGATAAACTTGACAAACTTATCAGTAAGGAAAAATGGTATCCGAAAGGCGGTAACAAAGCACAAATTACACCTTATACTATTTCTAAATTGATGACACTCCTGCCAAAGGGTGGCGACCTTGATTGGGTAAGCATCTGGAATAAACAGACGCTTTATCCAGTTTTGGCAAAAGAACTGTTACGACTTGCATACTTCACTCATCGCTATTTGGAAAGGAAAGCAGATGGTGGTCTCGTGCGTAGTTTGTCTCGTCTTGTTAGCACATGGAGCGACTTCAAGGCTGTGGAGTTTACTTTGTCAGATGACTTCACACGTTCGCTGATCTCGAAAGAAGAAACGAAGGTAACAGAACAGGCTGCCAAGCGTGCACATAAGTTCAATTCCAAGATTGATGCATCTGTTGAGATATTCAAGTTAGGTGCATCATACTGGATGACTGTTTACCAGACATTAACAAAAGAGGAACTCCTTTCGTACGGTGATTGTGATTTCATTAGGAGTATCGCAACATATATTGGCAGAGGCTCTTTGCCAACTCCTGCCCAATGTCGAAGACTATTGAAGATAGTTGAGAAAGCAGAAGATAAGGGATATATTATGCCATAAATAGAACTTTAATTGAATAACGATATGACAGCACAACGGTATTATTACTCTGACACGACTGCAGATTGGAAAATTATTGAGATAATCAAAGGATTATTATAATGGACATGGTCTTTCCACAACAACGCCATGCCAACATGGCAGCCATCCACGGCAAGGACACGAAGCCGGAGATGGTGGTTCGTCGGTATTTGTGGGGACATGGCTACCGCTATCGGTTGAATCATCCACGATTGCCAGGCAAGCCTGACATCGTGATGCGGAAATATAGAACTTGCATCTTTGTGAATGGCTGTTTTTGGCACGGACATGAAGGATGCCAATACTACACTATCCCGAAAACCAATACGGAATTTTGGGTCAACAAAGTAAAGCGGAACAAAGAGCGTGATGTGAAAGTACAACATGAGCTTGCTTCTATGGGTTGGCACTGTATCACCGTCTGGGAATGTGAATTGAAGCCAAAAGTTCGGGAAAAAACATTGAAATCGCTGGCATATACGCTCAACAAGATATTTCTGCAAGACAGGACTGTCAAGCGGTATGAGATACCAGAGGAAGAGCCAATGATGGCAGCGGAAGATGTACCTGAATACAATAATAACAGACAGCATTAGAACGTTATAAGTATATGGCACTACCAATTAACATAGAAGACTTGCTGAATAAGCGGAAAGTCGAGGGAAACAGGATTGAGTTCAAGAAAGGCTGGAACCCTGTGGATATTTACCACAGTATTTGCGCCTTTGCCAACGACTTCGACAACCTCGGAGGCGGTTATGTGCTCGTGGGCGTTGAAGAAAATGAATATGGTATCGCTAAACGAGAAGTTCTTCCCTTACACACAGATAGATGTTGTAACGTTTCCCGAAGGAAAAGTGAAAAATCCACGTAACTTCACGGAAAAGACATTCAAAGGAAGTGTTCCGCAGATTATCAAGCAGCCAATGGATTATCTGGAAACGAATGTCTTATTTGAAACGGTGCAGAAAGTATCTGGTCAGCAGGAAGCCAACCGCTTCTGGAACTATCCGTATGATGCTTTGGAGGAGGCTGTCGTCAACTCGATGTATCATAGAGATTACCTGCAACATGAACCAGTGGAGATAACCATTGAGCCAGACGGCATCACCATTCTCAACTGCCCTGGTCCTGACCGTAGCATTCCTATGTCTGCTATTGAAAAGGGCGACAGTTTGAAGAGTCGCCGTTATCGTAACCGTCGTCTGGGTGACTTCCTGAAAGAACTGGATTTGACTGAAGGTCGCTCAACCGGAGTACCCACTATCCAAGAGAAACTGGCTGTCAATGGTTCGCCTCGTGCAACCTTTGAAACTACGGATGACCGTCTGACATTCCTCATCCATATCCCCGTACATGCTGGTTGCGGCACCAAGCCAGATTCTGATATTGATGAAAGAAATGGTTCTGCCGCTACGGAAAGAACTACGGTTACTACTACGGAGACAGACAAAAAAACTACGGAGAGAACTACGGAGAGTTCCAAAAAAAACTACGGAGAAAACGGCGGAGAAAATAATAAGACTGATGAGGGAGAATCCTCAAATAACTAATAAAGAACTTGCAGTAGCTTGTGGTATCACGGAGGATGGTGTATATTGGAATACAAAGAAACTGAGAAAGAATAATATTATTCGGCGTGTTGGCGGTGACTTTGGAGGACATTGGGAGATTGTGGAATGAATTACGGCTCAATGGTATCGTCTGTTTGCAGAATTAGTCAAAGAAATTGAGCAAACG
This sequence comes from Prevotella sp., assembly GCA_051878715.1. Lineage (GTDB taxonomy): Bacteria > Bacteroidota > Bacteroidia > Bacteroidales > Bacteroidaceae > Prevotella. The sequence goes on along the minus strand of JBJEKQ010000041.1, from coordinate 7,883 downwards.
GAGGATAGCATTCCTAACAACGTGAAATACAGAAGAAAACGTGGATAATCCGTTTGCAGTTTCGTTTGCAAATTTGAAAGTTGCAAACAAACCAGCAAGCCAAAGAGCTTTTTCTCCTGGTGCTAATGAATGAATAATTTAATTTGGGGTTCTCGGAACCATCTTTGAAATTTTGCTTGGGCTGATACGATGCCAAGTTTATCAAAAAATCATGGAGTTTTCAAAATTGATGTGTTTTTCCATTGTTTTCGCAAAATGAAAAATCAGCAACTCGAATTTCTTCTAAGTTGCTGATTTTGAAGGTGGGCCATCTAGGGCTTGAACCTAGGACCTCCAGATTATGAGTCTGTTGCTCTAACCAACTGAGCTAAAAGCCCGATGAAAAGCAAGCGGATGCCTGTTATTCAAGTGCAAAGGTAAACAGAAAAATGCAGAAATCCAAAATTTAAACCAAAAAAGTGCTGAAAAGGCGTTTAAAACTCGTAAAAACAGAGAAGAGAATGATGACGTGTTGTGCCTTCTATTCTCTTTAAATACTCTTTTTATTTGTTTATATCCTCTTATTTTTGTGTTCAATTTGTTGAAATATATGTATAAATAAGGAAATAATGTGTATATTTGCAAAAAAATATTACATATATCATTTTTGATGATGACACACAGAGAACTGTCTATACATGTGTTTTTTCGATAGAGTCCTTCGTCTGATTGCGAGGTAATCCCTGGCTTTTGTCGGACAACCTTCCTATCCGTTGAGATAAAAGCACTGCGATTACATGACGACCAAAAGAACTGAGCGAAGTTCAGAATAATACTAATCTTTAAATTTAAACATTTTTTTATCCATTTCTTTTTTTTATGTTCAAACGACTGTATTTCAACAAATCCATTGCAGCCATCTGCATTCTTTTTCTCTGTTGTGCAATAGCCGGTAGGGCACAGGTCACGACATCCAGTATCAGCGGTATGGCCACCGACGGCGAGGGGTGTCTGCCCGGTGCGGTGGTTACTGCCATCCACATCCCTTCGGGTACACGCTATGTGGGCACTGCCAATGCCGACGGAGTGTATCGTCTGCAGGGGCTTCAGCCTGGAGGTCCTTACCGCGTGGAGGCCTCGTTTGTAGGGCACAAGCGCACCGTGCTGCATGTGCAGCATATCAGGTTGGGTGCCGTTCACCAATGTGACCTCCGTCTGCCCGAGGGCAGCGAACTTGCCGAAGTGGTGATAGAGGGCAAGGCTGCCCTGCAGAGAAAAACAGGAAGTACCGAGCACATCCATTCGGAAACTATTGATAACATCCCCGTCATTGACCGCTGGATTGATGATATCACACGCCTCTCGCCCTATTTCATGGGCAACACCTTTGCCGGCAGAGACCAGTCCACCCACAACTACAGTGTGGATGGTGCCAACTTCAACTTCAACATGGGGCTCGACCGCGGACGCCTGCCCGCCGATAACAGTCCTATCTCTTTGGATGCCTTGGAAGAGGTACAGATAGTGCACTCCGCTTTTGACGTGAAAAACAGCAACTTCCTCGGAGCTGCCGTCAACATGGTGACCAAACGAGGAACCAACACCTTCAAAGGCTCTGCCTATACCTATTTTAAAAATGAGAACCTCAGGGGCAACAAACTCGACGGAGAAGACCTGGGCGAGCGTGAGCGCGAGCAGCGTAATATCTGGGGAATGACCCTTGGCGGTCCCATCATCAAGGATAAGCTCTTCTTCTTTGTCAATGCCGAATACGAACACTCTCCCTATCCCGTGTATAAGTGGCGTCATTCTGCCGATGGCAAGGGAGATGGCACTGGTCTGGTGTCGCGTGTCACCGATGAAGACATGGCACGCTTCGCCGGCGACCTGAACCGCCTGTATGGCTGGAATCCAGGCTCTTGGACTGACTACAGCGGCGAGGATAATGTGTATCGCCTGCTGGCACGTTTAGACTATAACATCTCTGACCACCATCACTTGATGCTGCGCTATAACTTCACCGACAAGAAGAAAGACAATGCTGCCAGCGGAGGAGGACTTGTGGGTGCCCCTGCCAGCGTCTATTCGCAGACCTATGCCGGTTCTATGTACAGTCGTCAGGATAATGTACATTCGCTTACCGCCGAGATTAACAGCAGTTTCGGGCGCAATATGAACAATGTGCTACGTGCCGGATTCACCTTCAACAACGCGAACAACCGCGAGAGTGATGCCGGATTTCCTACCATCGAGATACAAAAGGCTGATGAGGGTGGGGTGAACCGTCCCTTCCTGAACGCCGGTTACGACCAGCATGCCTACAGGAACGGGGTAAAGGAGCGTGCATGGAATATTGAAGACAACCTCACCCTGCTCCTCGGCAGGCATTTCCTCACCCTCGGCACCTCGTTCGAGTCGGTGAACACCTACAACAGTTATATGCGCTACGGAGCAGGCTATTACCGCTACAACTCCTACGATGACTTCCTCAACGGAGCTGCACCCGCCGCCTTCGCCATGTCATACACCCTCACCGGTGATGACCGTCCCAAGGCAGAGGTTGGCTACCGCCGCTGGGCACTCTACGCACAGGATGAGTGGAGGGTGAATCCCCGTCTGCAACTGCTCTATGCCCTGCGCATGGACTTGCCCGTCTATACCAAGCACAGATACGAGAACCCCTCGGTGGCAGAGCTTGACTTCAACGGAGAGAGGCTCAATACGGCTGAGTGGCCCAAGACCCGTCCCACCTTCTCGCCCCGCTTCGGATTCAACTACGACGTGCTGGGCAACGGCAACCTGATAGTGCGTGGAGGTACGGGTATCTTCACCGGTCGCTTCCCGCTGGTCTATCTCTCCAAGATGCAGGAGAATAGCGGCATGCTGCAGAATATGGTGCAGTTCACAGGCAACCACGCCGTGCTCTCCTATCTGGCAGGAGGCGTGCGCACCCCTGAACAAGTGCTTGCCGAGGTGGTGCCCAACCTGCCCGAGAACCTGAAGGGTAGCTTCCCCACCCAGCCCGGTGCCAAGAACAACCTGGTGGCCATCGACCGCAACTTCAAGATGCCACAGGTGTGGAAGAGCACCCTGGCAGCAGACTATAGACTGCCTCTGCCCTTTGATGCCGTACTCACCGTAGAAGGCACCTTTGCCAAAGATATCAACGCCATCACCGCCTACGATGCCAACATCGACACCGAGAAGGTAGAAGCCACCCGCTTCGGCGGCAACGACAACCGCATCTTCTATCCTGGTGCCACCAACAAGCGCATCCATACCAACAACGGTTTTGCCTACGTGATGACCAATACCGGCAAGGGCTACACCGCCAATCTGATGACACAACTCAAGGCAAACCCCGTGAAGAACCTTCACCTGATGGCCGCCTATACCTACAGCGTGTCGAAGACCCTGAACAGCATGCCCAGCAACCAGATTGACGGATGGGACTGCAAGAACCAGGCATCCGTCAATGGCTTCAACTATCTGGAGATGCAGAATGCACGCTATATCGCATCGCCCCACCGGCTCATCGCTTCGGCAACCTACAAGGTGTACTATGCCCGCAGCCATGCCTCCACCATGGTGTCGCTTTTCTACGAAGGCAGGAAGCAGGGTTCCTACAACTACACCTACAGTCAGGACATGAACAACGACGGTATCAAGGGCAACGACCTGCTCTATGTACCTGCCACCAAAGATGAACTGCTGTTCACTGACATCGTGAAGCAGGGCAATGTGGTGTTCACCGCCGATGAGCAGCGCGAAGCCTTCTGGGCATTCGTCAACCAAGACGACTATCTCAGCAGCCGCAAGGGCAAGTATGCTGAGAACTACGGAGCTTTCAATCCCTGGCTCAACCGCTTCGACCTGAAGCTGGTGCAGGAGTTCCAGGTCAGGGTGGGCAAAAACAACAACCGCCTGCAGGTGATGCTTGACATCTATAATGTGGGCAACCTGCTCAACGACAAGTGGGGCGTGAGAAAGGTGGCCTACGAGGGAGTGGCCACCCAGCCGCTGACCCGTGTGGGTGTGGATGCCGGCAACACCCCCATCTACAACATGATCACCTATACCGACAAGGAAGGTGCCACCAAACTGATAGACCACACCTTCATCCCCTATCTCAACACCAGTTGCTGCTGGCAGATGCAGATAGGCGTGAGGTACATCTTCAACTGACAGTATGAACCAGAGAAAAAGGATTCTTGCCATCATCATAGCCACTGCAATGGCCGTTGCCGCTGCGGTGGCTGTAATTGCCTCGTATATATTCCAACCCAAGGTGCACGTGTGTGTGATGTTTTCGTGCCAGGAAGACCAGTATGCCTACAAGGAGTTTCGCGATGCTTTCGAGACCAGATTGGATTATCTCGGCATCAATGCCGAGGTTACCTACTGCTATCTGGACTGCGAGAAGTATGCCCACGACCCCGAGGTGGCCCAAGCCCGTATGCTGCTCGAAATGGCGCAGCGCAAGGCTCCCATCGACTATCTTGTCACCGTGGGCGACCAGGCTACCTATTCCACCTCGCACGTTTCGCTGCCCCTCATCCATGATGTGCCCTGGATATTTGCAGGAGTGCTCTATCCTGCGGATAATATACTGGCCAAGTTTCCCAATCTCTCGGGCTTCACCAGCACGCCCGATGTGGTGGCCAACATACGCCTTGCCAAGAAACTCACGGGCGACAATGCCACCTATACCCTGCTCGACCGCACCTATCTCGACCGCTGCACCCGTCGCACCATAGAAAAGCAGCTGGCTGGGGACACCTCCATCGTGAACAATCTGGACTGGAAATATGCCCTGCTTCACATCAATCAGTTCAGCCAGACACGCCCTTCCATCACCCCCTTCTCCCTGCGCGACATTTCAAGCAATACAGCGTCCACCGAAGAAAAGGAGTATCAGGGCACTATGAATCTGCTGCATGCCACCCGCCGCTACAGTGCCATGACCTATATCCAGTTCAAGTACGACACAGCTGCCCGTGCCATCATCGGCTTCAACATGAGCAAGCCCATGCTTACCGCCGTGTGGCAAGACTTCGGTGCACCTGGCAGCAACTTTCTCGGAGGTTATTTCGTGTCGGGCACCACCATGGCAAACGACGCGGCAGGGCGCATCGACATGCTGCAGCGTGGGGTCACTCCCAGAAAGAGCCGGGTGATGCCCTCGAAAAACGAATATTTCATCGACTGGCACGTGGCAAGGAAGTACGGCTATACCGTGAGCAACCTGCCCAAGGGATTCAAGGTGGTCAACCTGTCGTGGACCTATGTCTATCCCGGGCTTGCCATGGGGCTTGTCATCGGCGGCATCGTGCTGTTCGTGGGCATCTTCGTGTATATGATATACACCATCCAGCGGGAGCGCAGGCAAAAGAAGCAGGTGATGAAGAAGATGCAGCAGCAGCAGACGCTGTATCAGATGGCGGTGCTCAATACCAACGTGTTTGCCTGGGAGCGCAACGGCGAACTCATCACCCTGAGCGACACCTTCTGGCAGTACCATCAGATTACGCCCCATGTCATCAACATCAACGACTTCATGCGCTTTATCCATCCCAACGACCTGTCTCTGTACAAGGACGGCCTGCAGCATACGGGCAGGGGAGGGACCTTTGCCAACGAGTTGCGTGCCGACTTTGAGGGTAAAGGCGAATACCACTGGTGGCAAATCAGGGGACAGGGGTTCCTCAATGCCAAGGGGGAATATGTGCAGTCGTTTGGCATGCTGATGAACGTGGACGAGTTCAAGCAGCGCGAGCAGGAACTGGAAGAGGCAAGGCAAAAGGCAGAGGCTGCCGACCTGAAGGAGGCATTCCTCGCCAACATGAGCCATGAGATACGCACCCCGCTCAATGCGATTGTGGGCTTCTCGCAACTGCTTGCCAGCAACATGGAGTTTTCTGCAGAGGAGCGCGCCACCTTTATCGACACCATCAACCACAACAATGAACTGCTGTTGAAACTCATCGGCGACATCCTCGACATTTCGCGTATCGAGTCGGGACAAATGGAGTTCGTGGAGCAAACCACATCCATGGACAAGATGATGAAGGAAATCTATCAGTCATTCTCCATCCAGATACCCAAGCACATACAGTTCAGATATCACCATCCCGACATCGACCTGAAGATAAGCATCGACGTGGTGAGGATGCAGCAGGTGCTCACCAATTTCCTTACCAATGCCGCCAAGTTCACCTCAGAAGGTTGCATCACCCTGGGTTGGGACTTCGATGGGCAGAAGAGCGAGGTGTCGATGTATGTGGAAGATACGGGCGTTGGGCTTTCGGAAGAAGACTGCAAACAGGTGTTCAACCGTTTCTACAAGGTGAACGAGTTCAAGCAAGGCACCGGGTTGGGACTTTCCATCTGTCAGGCCATTGTCAGGCGTATGAGGGGGCGCATCCTCATCGACTCCCATTTGGGTCAGGGCAGCCGCTTCACCGTGGTGCTCCAAATCTCACAGGGGGGGGGGTAACATCTTCCGTATATAACGTGGCATATTCGAGGAATTGAGGGGCAAGGCGGTTCAAGTGTCTTTGAGAGAGAGTTTTTGCTCCATTCGTCACATCTTCAGGCTGTTTGTCCCAGATTCTTTGCGAACAGACAGTTTTGTCTTACCTTTGTGCCATCCAACAATTAACAAAACAACCGGAAGAAATGAAAATCAGATTAGAACAACCGTCAGATTACCGTGAGGTGGAAAACCTCACCCGCGAAGCATTCTGGAACGTATATCGCCCCGGATGCACCGAGCATTATGTATTGCACAGATACAGAACCAGTCCCGACTTCATCCCTGAACTCGACTTTGTGATGGAAGAAGATGGCAGGCTCATCGGTCATGTGATGTTCTCAAAGGCATCTCTCGTCAAGGCTGACGGCACCACCCTGCCCGCATGGACTTTCGGACCCATCAGCATCCATCCGCAATACAAGCGACGCGGCTACGGACTGCAGTTGCTCAACTATGCCCTGCAGCAAGCCAGAGCCATGGGCATCGGCATACTGTGCATGGAGGGCAACATCGACTTCTATAGCCATGCAGGTTTTGTGGTGGCAAGTACTTTAGGCATACACTACCATGCCGAACCGGCTGACAGCGAGGTGCCCTACTTCCTGGCGCAGGAACTCACACCCGGCTATCTGGGTGGTCAGGAGGTGACCTATACGCCGCCTGTGGGCTACTTTGTGGCAGACGACAATCCTGAAGACTTTGAGGCTTATGAAGCCACCTTCCCTGCCAAGGAGAAACTGCTGCAGGAAGGGCAGTTGCCACAAATATGTCAGAGTTGCGGAATGCCCCTCACACCCAAGGTATGCGGCACTAATGCCGATGGAACCACCAATTTTGACTATTGCAAGTATTGCTATAAAGACGGGGCGTTCAAACCGCCGTTTACGATGGAAGGCATGATAAAGCACTGTCTGAAATTTATTGACGAGGTAAACAAGTTCATGCCCAAGCCGCTGACCAGGGAAGAGTATGAGACCATGCTGCACGGTATGCTGCCCATGTTGAAGCGCTGGCGCACTCCAAAGCGTTGAGTCAGCTACTGCTTCTAAGCCAAATCGGTCATTGGATTAGTATAAAGGTTTCACAACTTCCACACGCATTCCAAGCGCATTGATGATGCGATAGAATGCACCTACACTGGGCACAATGACTCCATTCTCCACCTTTGATATATAGGACTTGGTGGAGTGGATGCGTCTTGCCAACTCGGTTTGGGTCACTTTTGCCTCCTTGCGTGCATCAAGCAGTATCTGCCCCGAATAGAAAGAAAAGGCATCCTCTTCGGCCTTGATACGCTCAGGAGTCCCTTCCTTGCCAAACTTCTGGTCAAGAACGAGGTCGTAGTCAACGATTTGATGATTGTTTGTCT
>JBJEKQ010000040.1:0-3350 GCA_051878715.1 Prevotella sp. | reverse complement strand
CCACAGGCTATGCAGGTCCTACCGGCGGTCCCAAGAATATTCCGATAGGAACCATCTGGCTCGCGTGTGGCAATGGTGACAGGATTTCTACACTCAAGTTGGAGGATGACTTCGGACGCGACATCAACCTGGCGATAGCCACGAACAAGGGTCTCCAGCTGTTTTATGATTTTCTGATGGAAGAGGAAAACCAGAAGGCTGAATAAAGGATGATGGAAATCATAAAAAAACTTAATTATTCGTCTTTCTTCCTCAAAAACAGTGCTTTTCAATTCGAAAGTTTTGTGAAGTGAAAAAAAAACCATACCTTTGTGCCCTGTTTGGAATAAGTTATAAAATAACAAGAAATTTAGATAGCAATGTCGAAGATTTGTCAGATTACAGGAAAGAAGGCACAGATAGGCAATAATGTGTCTCACTCAAAGCATCGCACCAAGCGTTCTTTTGACGTTAATCTGTTTAGCAAGAAGTTCTATTATGTAGAAGAAGACTGCTGGATTAGCCTTAAGATAAGCGCTGCCGGTCTGCGTATGATTAACAAGGTAGGTTTGGATGCAGCCCTCAAGTATGCTGTTTCCAAAGGCTATTGCGATTGGAAAGACATTAAAGTAATAGGAGATTAATTGTCATGGCTAAGAAAGCAAAAGGAAATAGAGTACAGGTTGTTTTGGAATGTACGGAGCACAAGAACAGTGGAATGCCCGGTACGAGCCGTTATGTAACAACCAAGAACCGTAAGAATACTCCCGAGCGTATGGAGTTGATGAAGTACAACCCCATCTTGAAAAAGATGACACTTCACAAGGAGATAAAATAATTCATTGCTAAATCTTAAACATATATACTATGGCAAAGAAAGTAGTTGCTACCCTTCGTGACGGTTCCAAGGACGGACGCGCATATACAAAGGTTATCAAGATGGTGAAGAGCCCCAAGACTGGCGCTTACGTCTTTGATGAGCGTATGGTTCCTAACGATGATGTAAAAGAGTTCTTCAAGAACTAATCTCTTTCTCATATCAGAAGGAATATCTTTTTTGGCGACAAAAGTAGCCGAAAATGTGCAAAGCATATAAGATTTAACGTTTTATAATCATTGACAAAAGGCTGCATGTGACATGCGGCCTTTTGTTTTAAAAATCAATAAGAAAACAGAGAAGCATGGGATTGTTTGGCTTGTTTAACAAAAGTAAGAAGGAAACACTCGACAAGGGACTGGAAAAGACAAAAACAAGTGTTTTCGACAAACTTACAAGGGCTATTGCTGGAAAAAGCAAGGTGGATGATGATGTGCTTGATAACCTGGAAGAGGTACTCATCACCAGTGATGTGGGTGTGGAGACCACTCTGAAGATTATCGAGCGCATAGAGGCACGTGTGGCACGCGACAAGTATGTCGGTACCTCGGAACTCAACATGATACTTCGGGATGAAATAGCTGCATTGCTTGCCGAGAACAATTCCCAGGATAATGAAAGTTGGGATTTGCCCGAGAGTGAGAATCCCTATGTCATCCTCATCGTTGGCGTGAATGGAGTAGGCAAGACCACTACTATCGGAAAACTTGCCTATCAGTTCAAGCAGGCGGGGAAAAAGGTGTATTTAGGTGCTGCTGATACCTTCAGGGCTGCGGCTGTGGAACAGTTGTGCATCTGGGGCGAGCGTGTCGGGGTGCCCGTCATCAAGCAACAGATGGGAAGTGACCCTGCCTCCGTTGCCTTCGACACACTGAGCAGTGCCAAGGCAAACCATGCTGATGTGGTCCTTATAGATACGGCGGGCCGCCTGCACAACAAGGTAGGCCTGATGAACGAACTGAAGAAAATCAAGGATGTGATGAAAAAGGTGTTCCCCGAAGCCCCCAATGAGGTGATGCTGGTATTGGACGGAAGCACAGGGCAGAATGCCTTTGAACAGGCCAAACAGTTCTCTGCAGTAACGCAAATCACCTCTCTTGCCATCACAAAGCTCGACGGTACGGCAAAAGGTGGCGTGGTCATAGGCATCAGCGACCAGCTGAAGGTGCCTGTCAAGTACATTGGCTTGGGCGAGGGAATGGATGACCTGCAACTGTTCAATAAGAAACAATTTGTGGATTCTTTGTTCAATAGAGAATGAAATGCGTTGATGTCATAACACTCGGATGCTCAAAAAATCTTGTCGATAGCGAGACTCTGATAACATTGTTTGAAAGCAATGGTTATCATTGTACCCACGACAGTGACCATCCACGGGGAGATATTGTGGTTATCAACACTTGTGGCTTTATCCAGGATGCAAAAGAGGAAAGCATTGAAACCATTTTGCAGTTTGCCCAGGCCAAGGAAGAAGGGAGAATCAAGAAACTGTTTGTTATGGGATGTCTGTCCCAACGCTACCGAAAGGAACTGGAGGCGGAAATTCCCCAGGTGGATAAATACTATGGTAAGTTTGATTTCAAGCAGTTGCTCAAGGATCTGAAGGAATCCAACAAGTTGTCGGGTTGTGGTTGCCGCCATGTTACCACCCCCAAGCACTATGCTTACATCAAGATAAGTGAAGGCTGTAACAGACATTGTGCCTATTGTGCCATTCCGTTGATAACGGGCAAACATGTGAGCAGACCGGAAAGTGAGGTTCTGGAGGAGGTGAGGCAACTCGTCAAGTCGGGTACTACGGAGTTTCAGATTATAGCTCAGGAGCTAACGTATTATGGTGTGGATATTGACGGAAAGCAGCATATCGCAGACCTGATAGAGAAGATGGCGGATATTCCCGGAGTGCAATGGATACGGCTACACTATGCCTATCCTGCCTGTTTCCCCTGGGACTTGCTACGTGTTATCCGGGAAAAAGACAATGTGTGCAAATATTTGGATATCGCATTACAACACATTTCCGATAATATGCTTGCCCGCATGGATCGCCATGTCACCAAGGCAGAAACCTATGCACTTGTAGAGCGCATGAGGGAAGAGGTTCCGGGAATTCACCTGAGGACCACTTTGATGGTTGGCTTTCCGGGAGAAACAGAGGAGGATTTTGCCGAACTCCTGGAGTTTGTGAAATGGGCGAAATTTGAACGTATGGGGGCTTTCGCCTATTCAGAGGAAGAGGGCACTCCTTCAGCTCACAAGTATGATGACGATATTCCCCAAGAGGTAAAAGAGGCGCGGCTCTCCCGTTTGATGCGTCTGCAACAAGGTATCAGTACAGAGGTTCAGGCACGCAAGGTAGGCAGCGTCATGAAGGTGGTCATTGACCGGATAGAGGGAGATTATTATGTGGGTCGAAGTCAGTATTGTTCACCGGAAGTGGATCCCGAAGTGCTCATCCCTGTTTCATCGGTTAAGGATTCAGCCTTGCAGATTG
>JBJEKQ010000039.1:0-15167 GCA_051878715.1 Prevotella sp. | reverse complement strand
ATGTTGACCAGCCAAGAAACCTTGCTAAATCAGTTACCGTAGAATGAATAGAATCCTGTCATTTGTCTTTGCCGTCCTCTTCATGTTGTGCATTGAGGCTGGCATCTTTATGCTCATTGCCCACTGGTGGGGAATGAAGGTTGCTATTGCCGTAATAGCAGTTGAGTGCGTGTTGGTCTTATGGACAGCATATGAACTTAGGCATGCGAGTAGTGATGAGCCAGATGTTAAATAATGTGAGTTCGATGAATTAAAACAGTGCAAGGGGCTGTGTCATAACCAACACATGACACAGCCCCTATCGCTCCGCTCTGTATTTATAACAGGTGGATGCCATTATTTTCTTGTCAGCGTACCATAGTCGTCCCACACCTCGCCAGGTTTTCCTCCAATAGTGATATGGTTGTTGTCAATCCAATTCACATAGAATTCCAAAATATCATCTTCTGCATCTTCACGATTGTATCCTTGACCTGCGTAGATGCTCTTGCAATGGTGGGCGATGACCTTGTGCGTCGATTCATCATAACTGAAACTGTCATAGACTTCCGTTTCGGATCCACCATCATACGCCCACTGCAACTGCATGGAATTCGGGGCAATGACAACGGTAAACACCTCACCGTCTTCCAACGTTGAAACCCATGTGCCATAGATACCAGAACCGCTGGTTCCACCACCATTGTCATCATCATCACTTCCACATGAAGACACTGTCACCGCTGTCATGGCTACCGCCATCACAGCCATCAAAAAACTGAAAAATTTCCTGGTTTTCATAATTTCTTTAAGTTAGAGTTATTTATCAGCTGCAAAAATAATATAATAATCAAGAATGCTCAAAAAAATGGAGAAAAAAAATGAGGAAGGAGTAACTGGTCAGGCTGACAATTTATAATTTATAATTGATTCTGTATGAATGGAGAACTTCTTTCGGACATCTGACTGCAAATGATTCGCAGGGTAGCAGTCATTTATTATTGCACAGCCCGATTCAGCCCTTCCTTATAGGAACACGTGACTTAGGTACTATGGCCTCTGCTGACTTCTCACGGCAAGTTTTGCTCCGTGGCTTTCGTAATGAGAACTCACCACGTCCGTGAAATCTCCTCGGATAAGGACATTGTCTTTCCATCTTATACCCACTTCATTTTTTCGCTTCGCTCAAAGAAACTCCACCAACCGTTCCAAATAACTATGGGACTTTGATTTGTCATGCCATCTCATCCACGGTTATATGCCTTGTATGAAGTTTCTGTCCGTTGGGTCAGATGTTTGCCGCCGGCTTCCTTCAGATTCCATCTCGCGATGGACACCCTTGCCTTAGGCTGTAGCCTTCCCGCTATCAGAATGAATCGGGACTTGCACCCAAAATTCGGTCGCCTGAAAAATATCAGCACCGCATGACACTAAAAAGGCTGCACCGCAAAACTCAATTACGACACAGCCTCCTGAAACAGCCATGTCATTTCTTCAACAGTTTCCTGCCGTTGACTATGTAGAGGCCTGCGGGCAGTGCCTCCACCGGCTGGTTTGTTTTCACGCCGGTGATGGTATAGACGCTCTTTCTCCCTGCATCGTCCATGTCCACGCAGGCGTTGATGCCCGACGGTGTGTCGGTAAGGTAATACACTTTAAAGATGAGACTTGAAGTTATGAAATAGGAATTGTATGCCTTTATCATGAAATCAAACAGGAAGTAGGCTTCCTTGCCATCCTTTTCTATCGGTTCATGCTTCAACTGGCTTTTCAGATCCCAGTCAGAGAGTTCACATTCCATCGTAAGCATCCTGTTGGACACCACCACATCCAAACGACTGTCTATGATGCATTTACTATGGCTTTCGTCATCCGGGAAAAAGATTTCCAGGCCATGATCATCCACAACACAGCCACTCAGGTTGAGTTTAGCCTTGGCTTTGGGAGAGGTAATGAAAATTTTTCCAGCATCCTCGTTAGCCAATTTGGGGCCTTTGATATCCGACAGTCCTTTTTCGATAGTATAGGTGAGGAGGTAGGAGATGCATTTTGTCGTGTCTTTCAAACTTTTAAGCGTGATTGTCATCGGATAGGTGCCCACAGGCGTGTCTTCCTTCACATTCATCACCACTTCACATATATTTCCAACTTTTTTGGACACGCTGGCTATCCCATTCGGCTCTTCCACAGCACTTGAGGCTCCTCCAGGTATATGACATCTTAAATTCAGCACTGGCTGCGGATGGGAATTACTGAAACTATCCGTGGGTTGATAGAAATGGAAGTGACTGTTGTTGTAGCAGTTCCACACCCCGAGGCTGTCACCCGGATCCACCATCCCGAATGTTTCGGAGCGTTCCGACTCCTTTCCCCAACGGTCAACCGAAGATATGCTGAAACGCTCCGCTCCGATGTATGAGCTAAGGAGCACGATGGTGTTTATCCTGTCGCCGGGCTTATAGCCAGAGGTCTTGACCTTGCAGACAGGTATTTCACGCCCCTCGGCATACAGGTGGCAATAGGCTGGTGCATGACCATTCCCGTCGGCGGGCAGGGTCATCACGAGTATGGCCTCATCGTTCCTTGCCGACGTTTGCTTTACAAGGCTCACCTCCGTGGGCAACGCTGGTTTGGAAGCCGGCTCCGACTGAAGGGCAAGATAAGCGTTCAATATTCCCTTGCCCAGTTTTTTTTCATACTCATAGCCTGCCTGATACGGATCTACCGGCGAAGAGGAATCAAGCAGAATCTGTTTCAGTTTCTGTGGTGTCATGTCGTCGCCCCCGAAATGTGAAAGCACCAAGGCGGCCACTCCCGACACGTGAGGGCAGGCCATCGAAGTGCCGTTCATAAAGCCATACCTATTGTCGCTGTAGCAGCTGTAAACGCCCTTTCCGTTGTCATCGCCACCAGGAGCGGCAATGTCAACCCAGGGGCCGTAATTGGAGAACGACGACCTGATGCCGGTATTCGCGAGGGCAGCCACCACCACGAGATGGGTTCGGTCGATGCCGGTAAAACTGATGGGCCCCGGAATCATCTGACTGTTGTAGTTGGCGGCAGCAAACACCACCAAGCCACCCTTCATCGGACTTTCCTCCGCCTCTCCGGCATGAGCCATGAAGTAGTTAACAGCTCGTTGGAAGCCTCGGGGATGATTCTCTCGAAAGCGATGTCAGCGCGCAAAGCCATGATAGCAGCTGCGGCGCTCTCGTCCTCAAACTTTACCTGAACCCTGTCTGCCGACAGGTTCTGTGCATTTGCTGTAACAACGAACGAGGTGATGCCAAGCAAGAAAATAAGAATCAGTCTGAAAGCAATCAACTGTTTTTTCATTTGTCCGGGTGTTAGGTTGTTAACTACCAATATGTTATAGATGTTCTGTCTCAGGATTATATGAATACACTGTGCAAATGTAACAAAAAAAAACACGAATTAGAATATTCCAGAAAAAAATATTCATCAACGAAAAAAAGGGATGAACGGAATGCTCGCCCCCTGTATTTCTCTGTGGCCGGAAAGGCGGATAACAGTGAGCCATAACCTTGTACGTCGATTCATCATAAATGAAACTGTCACAGAAGAAGCAAAAGGTGTAATATTTGTTAATTATCAAAGAGGTATCGGACAAAACAACGGATAAAATTTTGGACTTTTATGGTTTTTCAATAATTTTACACACCAAAAACAGTAGAAATGATTGCATGCATTATTATTTTGTTGTCGGTAGCTTGCATGGCTTTGATTGCAAAACTGCGCATGATGACGGTGGAAAAGTCACTGCTGAAGAAACGCAACTGGATGAAAGAGGCATTTCTGAAGACCCTGAGCCACGAACTGCGTACTCCTCTGCACTCCGTATGCGGGCTTGCAGAGATTATCGCCAAGGATGACCTGTACCTGTCGAAAAGCGAGAAGAGGACCATCGCCAACCAGATATTGTACAATGTGGAACTCATCAGCACGCAACTGGACGAGGTGATGCTCTTTGCCGGTAACGGAGAAGGTCACAAACTGCAGGAGGAGACACTGAGCCCCAACCAACTCTGCCTGAAATGCGTAGAGGCAAATAGAATCAAGGAGCAACTGAATCCCAACATAAAACTGGTGTTCAGAAGAGAATTGAGCGACGAAACTTTTATACGTACCGACAGGCATCTCTTGGAGTATATCCTCAACCAGATGGTGGTCAATGCCTTCAAATTCACCAAAGAGGGCACGGTGACCATCGGATGTTGCGCTCAGGAAAACCCGCAGCGCGTCACCTTCTTTGTAGAAGATACGGGATGCGGAGTGCCCAAAGGCAGGGAGGAAGAAATGTTCAACTGGTTTGACGAGCCCAAGGAAAACTACCAGGACACCGAACTGGAGATGAGCATCGTGCAGAAGATTGCGATGAAATTAGGAGGATTCATGCGCGTGAACAGTGCCTACGCCAATGGCACCAGAATAGAGTTGACGATGGTTATCAACTGACATTCCGCCGTACCCTCTCACGATTCCTTTTCGAGACGGCCACGCCACAGGTACTTGCGCGTTTCGTGCACCAGTATGCCATTGAGAAACAACAGCGAAAGCAAATTGGGAATTGCCATCAGCGCATTCATGCAGTCGGCAATATTCCATACCACTCCCAACTGTATCACACTTCCCACAAAAACAGCCACGATATACACCACACGGTAGGCGAGCACCCAGCGCCTGCCGCTGAGGTACTCCACGGCACGCTCCCCGTAATAGCACCAGCCAAGAATGGTACTGAAGGCAAAGGTGAGCAAGCCAAAGGTGAGGATGGGCGTACCCACCAAGGGAATCTTGCCGAAGGCATCGCGAGTGAGGGTGGCACCGTTACTATAGTCAATATCAGGATATGCCAAAATGCTGCTTACCACCACTATTCCGGTGAGGGCGCAGATAACTACAGTATCCCAAAAAGTGCCGGAGGAGGACACCAGCGCCTGACGCACGGGATTGCGTGTACGTGCCGCAGCAGCCACGATAGGTGCGGAACCCAAGCCGCTCTCATTGCTGAACAGACCTCGGGCAATGCCGTAGCGGGCAGCCATGATAACGCTGCCGCCTACAAAGCCGCCACCTGCCGCCTGGGGATGGAACGCCGACTCCACGATGAGGGAAAAGGCGGGAAGCACATAATCGCTGTTGAGCCACAGGATGACCACACAACCAACGATATAGCACAGCGCCATGAAAGGCACCAGCATACCGCACACACGGGCAATACCCTTGACTCCGCCCAGCAGCACCAATCCCACCAGCACACAAACCACACCGCCAGTAATGGCAGGAGGCAAACTGTATGACTCATACACAAGCGTGGCAATGGCATTTGCCTGCACCGTGTTGCCGATGCCGAAAGAGGCGACGGCAGTGAACAAGGCAAAGAGGATGGCCATGAAGCGCCAACCCAAACCGCGCTCCAAGGCATACATGGGACCGCCCAGCATACGCCCCTGCGGTGTGGTGACACGGTACTTGATGGCAAGCAGCCCCTCGGCATACTTGGTGGAGATGCCGAAGACACCCGTGAGCCAGCACCACAGTACCGCTCCAGGGCCTCCCAGGGCAATAGCGGTAGATACACCTATGATATTTCCCGTACCGATGGTGGCAGCCAGTGCCGTGGCAAGAGAAGCAAACTGCGACACATCCCCCTCACCATCAGGGTCTTTCCTGACCGACAACTGGATAGCTGTGAATATCCAACGCTGCGGAAAGCGCAGACGGATGGTGAGGAAAAGGTGGGTTCCAAGAAGCAGGATAATCATGGGCCATCCCCACAACCATCCACTCAGTACAGAGAATAATTCGTTGACAGCGTTCATATCAAATAGTAAGCAACAAATTCAATCCATTTGCAAAATTAGTGATTTTACGGGGAAATCGTGAATAAAAGCAGTAAAAAACCAACAATCGCTAAAACTATCTTTTTTCCTCCTGACTGCATTAAACCATTCAAACCGTCTGACGTCATATTAACAGAACGACAAACAAAAACCAACAAAACAATTTTAAAGATGAAAAAACTGATATTTGTATTTGCAGCCATGATGGCAATGGGCACCACTGCCATGGCACAGAACGAGGAAGTGAAAGACAACCAAACAGAGCAGAAACAGGAGAAGAAGGCTCCCAAAAAAGTGAAGAAGTTTGACGCCAAGGAGTTTGCAAAGAAACAGACAGAGCGCATGGTGAAGACCTACAACTTAGATCCCATGCAGGCAGACAGTTTGCTCAAGGTGAACGAGGCATACGCCGATGTACTGAGAACGCAGGCGTTTGCAACAGGCAACGGCAGAAGACCAGCCATGCGCCCGGGTATGAAGCGCGGCAGGGGCCAGGGACCTGAGATGAGAGACAACAGAGGTGAGAGACCTGATATGCGCGGCAAAAGCGAAAGACCCGGCATGAAACGCGCCGAGGGCACTGACAGCATCATGCCCAAACACCAACTCACCGAGGAACAGAAGCAGATAAGAGAGGAGCGACTCAAAAAAATGCAAGAGCGTACCGAGGCTTACAACAATGCCGTAAAAGGCATCATGACCAAAGAGCAATACGAGGAGTATTCAAAGGGAAAAGAATAACCCCCCTTAGCATCGCTCCATGAAGGAATTGGAGTGGCTACTCCTCTTCGGTAGCAACCTCCATGCTGATACCTCCCTGTCGGTTGACGAAAATCACGATGGGGAGGTATTCATCTGTCTGGGGAAGACAGACACTGGCGGCAAAGCGCAAGCGTTCACCATCTACCCTGTCAAAGACCAAGCCTTCCAGAATACCGTTATTCCGAAAGTTATTGTCGAGCAGGGAACTGAAGTTCCCCTTGACAAACTCTTTCTTGAAAAATACCGTTCCGTCGGCACGGGTCACCGTGAGCGTGATACGGTTGTCAATAAACAATTGTCCCTCCTCGTTGGTCACTGTCTTCACGCTGTCACACGCCGTGCGATGAACATCACACACATAGTCGGCATTCTGCCACTGCACCTGTGTGTTCTGGCGGTAATCCTGCATTGCTACGGGACCTTGTGGCTGAGGTTTCTCCACCTTCTGCGTGATGATGATATCATTGCGCGTCTTTTCCTTGCATTGTAGCAGCAGCGTGGCAGCTGCCATTATAAATACAGTAGTCATTTTGTTCCGGTTGATCATATTTATTGGTTTTAGGGATTTATATGGTTATTGATTGAAAGAAACTCCTCGCCTCAAGCATATCAGGGAGCACCAAGGAGGCACCCTCCCTTGCCAGCACCTCATCTGCCAGAGGACCTGTATTGACAGCCACAGTGAATATCCGGGCAGCCACAGCGGCACGCACCCCCAAAGGAGCATTCTCCACTACCACTGCCTGCCATGGCTGTACGCCTGCCCTTTCCAAGCCTTTAAGGTAAGGTTCGGGATGAGGCTTGCCGCGCTGCACGTCAAAGGCGGAAATGATATTCTGCGGCTGGATATAGGGAACAAAATCGGTTGCCAGACGTTCCAGCAGCGTTTGCTGTCCGCTGCCCGTTACCACCATAATGGTCATGCCCATCTGATATATCTGCTGCATCAGTTGCCCTACTCCAGGCATCACCTCTGCCATAGGACAGGAGGCATAGATTTCCGACTTACGGGCATACATCCGTGCCGACTCTTCATCGCTGACTGTGCGCCCCCACTGCTCCTTGCACAGCAGTTTGATGGTTTCTACCCCGCGCATACCCTCATACAGATAGGCATCCTCGGGCGGCATCACAAGTCCATAGCGCTCCATGGCGGTGTGCCAACTGTGTGCATGATTGGGCATGGAATCGTAGAGCACGCCGTCCATATCAAAAAGTACGGCCTTGGGGCAAAACTCCCCAAAGCCGTGCTGTTGTAAATATTGCTGTATTGCTTGTTGATACATTAAATTCTGCTTAGACGTTTAATCCTCTTGAGCCAATCGTTCCTGAATGGCCTTGCTCTCTGCCTCATATCCGGGCTTGTTGAGCAGTGCAAACATATTCTTCTTGTAAGCCTCCACACCAGGCTGGTTGAACGGATTGACGCCAAGCACATTGCCGCTGATACCACAGGCAATCTCAAAGAAATAGATGAGTTGGCCGATGTAGTACTCGTTGAGCCGGGGCATGGTGATATGGATATTGGGCACTCCGCCATCCACATGTGCCAACTGTGTACCCAGTTCTGCCATCTTGTTCACCTCATCTACCCGCTTGCCTGCCAGAAAGTTCAATCCGTCGAGGTTTTCCTCATCAGCGGGGAAGAGCAAGTTATTTTCCGGTTGAGCCACACTGATAACTGTCTCGTAGATGGTGCGCTCGCCGTCCTGAATCCACTGACCCATGGAATGGAGGTCGGTAGTGAAGTCACAGGAAGCGGGGAAGATGCCTTTATGATCCTTGCCCTCACTCTCTCCGTAAAGCTGTTTCCACCACTCGCTCATGAAGTGCAGTTTGGGTTGGTAGTTCACCATGATTTCTATCTTCTTTCCTGCCTCGGCATACAATGCGTTGCGCACCGCTGCATATTGTGCGGCGGGGTTCTGGTCGAAGGGCACGTCCAAAGCGCACGCCTTTTCCATATCAGCAGCACCAGCCACCAGTTGGGTGATATCGAAACCTGCGCAGGCGATAGGCAGCAAGCCTACCGGTGTAAGCACGGAGAAGCGGCCTCCCACATTGTCGGGAATGATGAACGATGTATAGCCTTCCTTGTCAGCGCATGTGCGTGCAGCACCTTTCTTGGCATCGGTGATGGCAACGATAACCTTGCGTGCCTCTTCCTTGCCGCGCTGGTCTTCACACTGCTTCTTGAGCAGACGGAAAGTGAGCGCCGTTTCGGTGGTTGTACCCGACTTGGATATGTTGATAACACCAAATTTCTTGTCTTTGAGATAGGTGGTGAGTTCAAAAAGATAATCCTCACCAATGTTGTTGCCGGCAAAGAGGATAGTAGGGTTCTTCCTGTCACCCACAAGCCATGCAAAAGAATTGCTCAAGGCTTCAATCACGGCACGGGCACCTAAATAGCTGCCACCGATACCTGCCACCACCACTACTTCGCAGCGCTCGCGAAGTACCTGTGCACATGCCTGCAATTCCGCCAGAAAAGCGGGGGTGATAGACGAGGGGAGATGTAACCATCCCAAGAAATCGTTACCCGGACAGGTGCCATTTTCCAATGCTTCCTGAGCCTTTCTTACCTGTGGCTCCAAAGCTTTTACTGCGCCCGGCTGCAAGAAGCGGGCTGCCTTTGCAATGTTTAACTGAATGTTGTTCATAATATTATAGTTTTACTCCTCCATTATTCATATGCTGAAAGACAGGAGGAAGATGAGTAAACAGCTTGGATGCACCACCTATCTGAATGAATCGGTGAGCAACTTGATTTCCACCTGCGGAGAGATGCGCTCGTACAGAATGTTATAAACGGCATCAAGGATAGGCATGTTGACATGGCAGTGGCGGTTTATCTCCTTCATGCACTTGGTACCAAAATAGCCTTCGGCAATCATCTCCATCTCAATCTGTGCACTTTTCACACTGTAGCCCTTGCCTATCATGGTGCCAAACACCCTGTTGCGCGAGAAATTGGAATAGCCGGTAACCAGCAGGTCTCCCAGATAGGCAGAGTCATCCACATCACGCTCCGAGGGAAGCACCGAACGCAGGAAGCGCGACATCTCCTGAATGGCATTGGACATGAGCACAGCCTGGAAATTGTCGCCAAACTTCAATCCGCTACATATACCCGCTGCTATGGCATATACATTCTTCAACACAGATGAATACTCAATGCCCGCCACGTCGGTACTTGTCTTTGTCTTGATATAGTCACTGCGCAACACTTCGGCAAAACTCTCTGCCTTTTCTTCATCAGCACAAGCCACCGTGAGATAACTGAGACGCTCAAGTGCCACCTCCTCAGCATGAGAGGGCCCTGCCAGGCACGCCAAATTCTCGTAGGGCACGTCATATACCTGATGGAAATACTCCGAACACACCACATTCTCATCGGGCACAATGCCCTTGATGGCTGTAAGAATGAACTTATCGCGTATGCGTGTACGCAACTTGCGAAGATGGTTCTTCAAATAGGGTGACGGAGTGACAAACACCAGTGTGTCGTACAACTGTACCACCTCATTGAGATCGCTTGAGAAAAAAATTTCGTCGGTATTAAAGCGCACACTCACCAGATAGGCAGGATTGTGTCCCAGACGCTTGAAATCCTTGATACGATCGTCACGGCGCATGTACCAGCCAATGTGATGGGTGTGTCCCACCACTATCTTGGCAATGGCTGTAGCCCAACTACCGCCACCAATGATTGCTATCTTGCCACAATCGAACATAGCGGTTGTAACTTACTATGCGTTTGCTTGATTGATATATTTCTCGAACTCTTCCACCTTAAGGTTGTCGAGTCCTAACTTGTACTTCTTATTGATACCGCAGACATCCATCTGCAGTTTCTGTGCCTTTACATCCTTGATATCACCCACAAGGTAGTAGCCAGCCTTGTTGAACAGGGGAATCCATTCAGGAGTCACACCGATTGCCTCCCACTCTGCCTGCGTGCTACGAGGCGCCTTTTTCTCGGGCTTCATCTGCGGGAAGAAGAGCACCTCCTGGATATAGGTCTTGCCTGTCATCAACATCACCAAGCGGTCGATGCCAATGCCGATGCCGCTGGTAGGCGGCATACCATACTGCAAGGCACGCAGGAAGTCCTGGTCAATAATCATCGCTTCATCGTCGCCCTTATCTGCCAACCGCATCTGTTCTTTGAAACGTTCCTCCTGATCGATGGGGTCGTTCAGCTCCGAATAGGCGTTAGCCAACTCCTTGCCGTTGACCATCAGCTCAAAGCGTTCGGTAAGTCCTGGCTTGGAGCGGTGCATCTTGGTGAGCGGACTCATCTCCACAGGATAATCGGTGATAAAGGTAGGTTGGATGAAAGTGCCTTCGCAGAACTCGCCAAACAGCTCGTCAATGAGTTTGCCCTTGCCCATGGTATCATCCACCTCCATCCCTTTTTCCAGACAGAAGGCACGTATCTCCTCCTCAGTCTTCCCTGTACAGTCAAACCCGGTCTTCTCCTTGATAGCGTCAAGGATGGGCAAACGGCGGTAGGGGGCCTTGAAACTAATCATTTTCCCGTCTATCTCGCGCTCGGTTGTACCGTTCACGGCAAGACACACTGTTTCAAGCAGTTTTTCCGTAAACGACATCATCCAATTATAGTCCTTATACTGCACATAGAGTTCCATGCAGGTAAACTCGGGATTATGATTACGATCCATTCCCTCGTTGCGGAAGTTCTTGCCTATCTCATATACTCCTTCAAAGCCGCCCACAATCAAGCGTTTGAGATAAAGTTCGGTGGCAATACGCATATACATATCCACGTTAAGGGCATTGAAATGGGTGATGAACGGGCGCGCACTGGCACCGCCTGCAATAGCCTGCAGGGTAGGAGTTTCCACCTCGGTATAACCTGCCTCGTCGAGCACCCTGCGGATAGTACGTATCACGGTGGCGCGTTGCAGGAAGGTATCTTTCACTCCTTCATTGACCACCAAATCCACATAGCGCTGACGGTAGCGCAGTTCGGGATCGTCAAACTTGTCGTATGCTACTCCATCCTTGTACTTCACAATGGGTAGCGGCTTCAGGCTTTTGGAAAGCAGGGTGAGCTCTTGGGCATGAACACTGATTTCACCCGTCTGAGTGCGGAACACATAGCCTTTTACTCCGATGAAGTCACCAATGTCAAGCAACCGCTTGAATACCTTATTATACAAGTCCTTGTCTTCACCGGGACAAAGGTCATCGCGCGAGATATACACCTGGATTCTTCCTTTAGAGTCCTGCAACTCGGCAAAACTTGCCTTTCCCATCACCCTTCTGCCCATCAGCCGTCCGGCAATGCACACCTGTCGCTGCTCCTCCCCATCGCTGAAAGATTCCTTTATTTCCGTGCTGAAGGCATTGGTAGGATACTCTGCTGCCGGATAGGGATTGATACCCATCTGACGCAACTCTTGCAGGCTCTCTCTTCTGCCTATTTCCTGTTCACTCAGTTCTAATATGTTCATGTTTGTCTGTTATAGGTACAAATGTCATGCACCGTGTTAAATATACTTGTGGGTGCAAATTTAATAAATAAATCTTGCATGAGCCTATTCTTTGCCTCTTTTTTACTGGAAAATTCTCTTATAATCATCAAATTGTCACATAGATTAAGAAAAATGCCCTCAACCCTTTGCAGGTAAGAAAAAAATGGTGTATCTTTGTTGCGATAGCTATTCCTAAGCGTATAGGATGGCAAGCCTTACGAAAAAAAAACTATTCGACTCCGAAGAATTCCAAAACTAAATTATACTATGGACACATCCCCTATCAAGACCAAAGTGGTGGGCGTTGATATAAGCATCAATGCCACGACATACGCTATCGTGGATTTACGAGGAAACATCATTGCAAAAGACCAGTTTGTGACCAGCGATTATGATAATGTGAACAACTACGTGAACGTACTGGCAGAGAAAATCATCTTTCTGGCTGAGGAAAACGGAGGGCTGGAGAACATCCGCTCGGTGGGCATAAGCGGTCCCAGTGGCAACTATGCCACGGGGTGCATTGAGAATTCGCCCAATTTGCCTTGGAAAGGAGTGATTCCTTTGGGAGCCATGCTGCGCGACCGTTTGGGATTGGCAGTGGCTCTGGGCAACGACAGCCATGCCATCGCACTGGGCGAACAGATGTTCGGTTCAGCTCACGGTATGCGAGACTTCGCCATCGTGACCATCGGTCATGGGCTTGGCAACTTCCTTTGTTCCTACAAGCACATGCACTTGGGAGCCCACGGATTTGCAGGCGAGTTGGGACACACCTGTGTAGTAGATAACGGGCGCCAGTGTGAATGCGGACTCAAAGGCTGCCTGGAGGCGTATGTGGCAGAAAAAGGTATCGTGCGTACCGCCAAGGAGATGCTGAAAGAGAGTGATGAACCTTCCCTGATGCGCGACCTCAACGAGATAAAGCCCAAGACCATCTCCGACTGTTGCGAGAAAGGCGACAAACTTGCCATTGAGGTATATCGCCGCACGGGTCATCTGTTAGGTATTTCACTTGCCAATTTTGCTGCTGTCTATGACCCTGAAGCCATCATTCTGGCAGGCGGTGTAATCAGAGCCGGGAAATGGTTGCTTGACCCCACAGAGCAGTCTTTCAACGATCATTTGTTCTATAACATACGGGGCAAGGTGAAGTTGTTGCCATCCCTGCTCGACAACAGGGAGCGCGACGTATTGGGAGCCAGTGCCCTGGCATGGGAAGTGAAAGAGTATTCACTATTCAAATAAACAGACGTTTAGGCATCAGCACCAGAGAAACACATGGACTTAGAAACAATCAAGAAGGCAATAGGCGATGTGCCTGCCCTATCCACCCGGCTCGGAATGGAGTTTGTATCCACATCCGAGCCGGATGTGTGTGTAGCCACCATGCCAGTGAACGAACATACACGCCAACCTTACGGAGTATTGAGCGGAGGAGCCACCCTGGCACTGGCAGAGACGCTGGCGGGCGCAGGTTCCATAGCTCTGTGTCCCGGTCAGACATGCGTGGGCATCAACGTAAGTGCCAACCATGTCAAGAGTGCCTATGAAGGCGACACGGTGACGGCAAGGGCACGCATCATCAACCAAAGCAAGCACCTGCATGTTTGGCAGGTAGAAGTGAGCGACAGCAAGGGAATGCTGGTTTCCTCGGTACAAGTGACCAATTTCGTCAAGGAGGCGACACATGAGTGATGCCATCACAGCTTACGCCTGCTACCGGCTGCCTCACCAAAAGGAGTACCACAGGGTGGTGCAGCGCGGCACGTCTGCCGAAACATTGTTATCTGCAGCACAACTCAAAGGGCGGAGCGGATTCGTAATGGCTCCTTTTCATCCGCAAACCGACTGTCCCATCCTACTGTTTCAGGGAGAGCACACCATCCATTCCCCATTAGAATCGGGCGGAGATATCACGCTCCCCCTG
The DNA here is from genome assembly GCA_051878715.1 of Prevotella sp. Taxonomy (GTDB): domain Bacteria; phylum Bacteroidota; class Bacteroidia; order Bacteroidales; family Bacteroidaceae; genus Prevotella. Next base: position 1,128 of record JBJEKQ010000039.1, on the reverse strand, counting down.
TTTTTCAGAGAAGAGACACTGGACTTCAAAATTTCACCCCCCAATACCCAAACCGCAGATTCATCCTGTTCGCCCGAAGTATGGGAAAAGGCTTTCCGCACTTTTCAAAGTGCATTACAGGAAAACAGGTTCAACAAACTGGTACTATCACGCCACGCCCTGCTACCGCATGATGCATCATGTGACGTACATCAACTATTTCTGAAAGCCTGTCAAACATATCCCCGCATGTTCGTAGCACTGGTATCGGCACGGCAACATGGCACATGGCTAATGGCAACCCCCGAGATACTGCTGGAACAACAAGACAATCACTGGCGTACCGTTGCCCTGGCAGGTACCATGCCGCTCGAAGGAGAACTGCTGCAATTTGACAATCCCCCACAATCGCTGCCCGCAGATGCCATACGCTGGAGCGAGAAGAACATACAGGAACAGCGGTATGTGGCATCCTATATCGCGGAATGCCTGAAAAGATTTGCACGGCAACGCACCGAAAAGGGACCTTATACGGTGAGGGCAGGCAACATAGTGCACCTGCGGAGCGACTTCACCTTCGTGATGAAAGAGGGAATAAGCGTGGGGGATTTGCTAATGGCTCTGCATCCTACACCTGCCGTATGCGGACTTCCCAAACGACAGGCATACGATTTCATCATCCGCAATGAGGGGCACCGGCGACGCTATTACAGCGGATTTGCAGGGCCGTTACAGACAACCGGAAACGGCACCCACCTCTATGTGTCGCTGCGCTGCATGGAGATACAGCCGCAACACTATTGCCTCTATGCCGGCGGAGGACTGCTGAAAGAGAGCGTCCGCGCACAGGAGTGGCATGAAACAGAGATAAAGATGGATACGATGCGCCAACTGATTACTTCCATGACAAACAAAAATAACCGGCTTCAGGCATGACTTATTGCAACAAAACCAACATCAACATACTGACCTCACTGCTAATACAACATGGAGTAAGACACGCTGTAGTATGTCCTGGCAGCAGGAACGCTGCCATCGTACATAATTTATATACAGCACCCGAGATACACACCGTGGCAGTGACCGACGAGCGTTCGGCTGCCTTCTATGCATTAGGCATGGCACAAGCCACAGAAAGTCCCGTAGTGG
>JBJEKQ010000038.1:0-3354 GCA_051878715.1 Prevotella sp. | reverse complement strand
CGGCTGAACTTCATGATGAAGGATGCCGATGCCCGCCTCCTCATCTGCGACCGCTCCCTCCGTCCCAAGGTGAATGAATACCAAGGCGACATCATCTACATAGATGAAATACAAGCCACCGTTCCCCGAAGTTTTGCTTCGGGGCTCCCGATTTCCCCTCTCCCCTCCTCCCTCTTCATCCTCCTCTACACATCAGGCTCCACCGGCACGCCCAAAGGCTGCCAGATAGAGCATCGCAACATCGTGGCATTCTGCCATTGGTACCAGTGCGAATATCAGCTCACATCCGAGAGCCGTGCCTCCGCATACGCCAGCTATGGTTTCGATGCCAATATGATGGACACATGGCCAGCCTTGACTATCGGTGCTTCTGTACACATCATCAGTGAAGATCTGAGGATGAACCTTGTAGGACTCAACGACTACTTTGAGTACAACGGCATCACGCATTGTCTCATGACAACCCAGATAGGTCGCCAGTTTGCCACCGAGATTGACAACCACTCCCTGCATCATCTGAATGTGGGCGGTGAGAAACTTGTGCCATGTAATCCTCCAAAGAACTATATGCTTCATAATGCCTATGGACCTACCGAAGGTACAATCGTGGCAACGTCGTTTATTGTTGACCGTCTGTATGCCAATGTGCCCATCGGTCGTCCCGTTGACAACATGAAGGCCTACGTCATCGACAAGCAGAAACATCTCCTGCCCGTCGGTGCGGCAGGCGAACTGTGCATATCCGGACCGCAAGTTACTCGCGGCTATCTCAACCGTCCGGAGCAGACCGCCAAAGCCTATGAGCCTAATCCTTTCTCAAACGAGGAGGGATATGAGCGCATATATCACACTGGCGACATTGTGCGCTGGCTGCCCGATGGCAACATAGAGTTTGTAGGTCGCAAGGATGCCCAGGTGAAGATTCGCGGTTTCCGCATCGAACTCACCGAGGTGGAGGCTGTCGTGAGGGAATATCCGTCGATAAAGGATGCCACCGTCCAGGCTTTCGATGCCCCTGGTGGCGGCAAGTTCATCTGCGCCTATATCGTCAGCGACGAGAAGGTGGATGTGCAGTGCCTCAATGCCTTCATCGAAGAGAGGAAACCGCCTTACATGGTACCTGCCGTGACGATGCAGATAGACCAGATTCCGCTCAACCAGAACCAGAAGGTGAACAAGAAGGCATTGCCTGTTCCTGAGTGGAAACAGGAAGATACCGTCAAATCGTTTGTCGCTCCCAAGACAGAACTGCAGAAGACCATTTGCGGCATCTTTGCCGATGTGCTTGGCTTGGAACAGGTAGGCATGACCGACAACTTTTTCCTTATCGGTGGTACTTCCATCCTTGCTACCAAAGTGGCGATGAAATGTATGATCAAGGGTCTGCAGGTGGTCTATTCCGATGTCTTCCAATATGCGATGCCGGCAGAGTTGGCTGCCTATCTGGAAGGAAAAGAACGAGGAGGCGAGAAGCGTCTGCAGGAGTTGACAGAGGAACGCCAATATGCGGAAACGGCAGAACCGGCCACTTCCACCGAACCGTGGCGGGAGGCATTGCGGTACAATACGGTGTCGCACCTTTCCTTGCTTTCGTCATCTTCTTGCCATACCTATCTTCTGACCGGCGCGACGGGGTATCTGGGTATCCACATCCTCAACCGTCTGCTGACTGAAACTGATGCTACGGTATATTGTCTCGTCCGGAAAGGGAAGTGGGAATCTGTGGAGAAACGGCTGAAGACACTGCTGTTCTACTATTTCAGTACGGATTATGCGGAGCTGTTCGGCACCCGTATCCATTGTCTGGATGGTGAGATCAGCGACAAGGCATTTGTAGATGGACTGGCCGACATCGACTTTGAGGTCCTCATCAATGCAGCTGCCATCGTGAAGCATTTCAGCAACGATGATTCGCTGGAGCGCGTGAATGTGGAGGGTGTACGTTATCTGGCGGAGCTGTGTCTGCGTACGCACCGTCGCATCACGCATATTTCCACGTTGAGCGTAGCGGGACTGAATATAGACAATGCCTTGGATGAGAACAGGACTTTCCATGAGAACGACCTGTTTTTCGGACAGGACACCACCTCTAATGTCTATATCGACACCAAGTCGCGAGGGGAGGAGGCATTGCTCAGTCTCGTATCTCGCGGACTGAAGGGGAAGATAGTGCGTGTGGGCAACCTGATGAGCCGCAATGCAGACGGGGAGTTCCAGATCAATTTCCAGACCAACGGATTCATGCGTACGCTGAAGGGATATGTAGGTCTGGGATGCTGCCCCGTTTCGATGGCCGATAAAGCGTATGAGTTTTCGCCGATTGACTCGGTAGCGAAAGCCATTGTGATGCTTTCTGACACCAATCCGGAATTTACGGTTTTCCATGTTTACAACTGCCATCGTGTTCACCTGATTGACATCATCGGGATGTTGAACGAGATGGGCATGAAAGTGGCCATGGTGACGGACGAGGAGTTCAGCCAACGGCTGATGGGAGCGTTGGAAAGGAGCGAAGACGACAAGGTGGGCGGACTCATTTCGTATAGGTCGAGTGCCAGTGGCCATCTGGTGAAGACGGTGGAATGGAACTCGGATTTTTCCATCAAAGTGCTCTACCGGCTGGGGTTTGTATGGCCTATGACAGGCGATGACTATATCCGTAAAGCCATAGAGAGCGTAAGGTCGCTGGGATTCTTCGATCTTGACTGAACGCGGACGATGTAACCTATGAGAATATGGCTGATGGATCAGCCCCAGGCAGTGAATGAGGCGGACTTGCTCCGGCACCTGCAGGAAGTTTCCATGCAGCGGAGGGTATATGCTATGAAATACCGACAGCTGATTGATCGTGTGTTGTCGGTGGAGGCATACCGTCTGTTCTGTCAGGGGCTGCGGGAAGAATATGGCATTGATGCCTTGCCGGAGTTGGTCTATTCCTCTCACGGAAAGCCTTTGCTGAAGGACTATCCTTCTATACACTTCAATTGGAGTCATTGCCGGAAGAGAGTGGCATGTGTCCTGCACGATAGTCCGGTGGGGATAGATATAGAGGAGGTGCCGGCTGTGGTGGATGAAGATATGGTCCGTTACTGCTTTTCGAAAGCAGAACAGGAAGATATTCGTTTGGCAGCGGACGGCCCTCTACGCTTTGCGGAGTGGTGGACGAGAAAAGAGGCGGTGCTGAAACTGACAGGTGAAGGGTTGACCGCTGATTTGCCAGGGCTGCTGGTGCCGGAGCTGCTGCAACGGTTGCAGATGGAGACCTTTGCCGACGGTATGAAGGGATGGGTATGCACGGTATGGGCCACATTTGTGATGTATGTAGTGTGTGTCCTGATGGTATTGCCACATTTC
>JBJEKQ010000037.1:0-15201 GCA_051878715.1 Prevotella sp. | reverse complement strand
GCGCCCTGCAACAGCTGCCCAAACTGCGTGGCTGCCAGGTGCACTGTACCGTGACGCTGGGTGAAGTGGATCAGAAGATATTCAAGAAACTGGGCATCAACATCACCTGTGAGCCTGTGCTGAAGAAATGACAAACAATGTAAACCATACAATAAAACAGAGAAACTGAAGATGAGAAAGAACGTACTGATGGCCATACTGATGATGGCGGGAATGACGGCATACGCCGCCGATGACAATGTGCAACAGCGACTGCAACAGTTGAAAGCCAATGGAGCCGACCTGCGCATGCCCGTGGTACACAACAACGGGAAGGCAAAACAGCCCACGGTGCTCTCCGTTCCAGGAGCAGAGTCTGCTTTCAAGCCGTGGAGCGCCATGCCCTCTATTCCTACCGGCAAGAAGGCTGCTGTAGCCCTGCCCACCCCCTCCACACTGAGTGCCAACGCCTATGGCACGCTGATGGGTCCCGAAGGCAAACTGTGGTTCTACAAGGAAGACTTCACCTTTGCCAACACCTACTATTACAGTGGTGCCACCATCACCGTATATGACGAGATGCACGTGCAGAAAGGTGTCATCACTGTGGATGTGTCCGACAAGGAGCGTGTCAACATGATAGAACCTTTCGGCTATCTCACCAAGAAGTTCTTTGACAAAAAGCAGGGCACCATCGAACTGATGGTGAACATACACTGCGCAGGCAACGCCGACAACAACTACCAGGGGTCTTACGACACCCAGGTGTATAGCCTCAACGGCGCTTTCGTGGCAAACTATCCCTATGCCTGCGTGATGGTGGATGCCACCGTGAGGAGCTGGGAACCCGTGCAGCGACTGCTGTGCCCACAGGATGTAGCTGTCACTGAGGACAGCACCGTGATACGTGTGGATGTGATGGTGCCCCCCACCATAAAGACCGACACCCCCTCTGTGGTGCACACCTTCGAGATACCAGCCATCCTCACCACCTATCTGGAGGGCAGCTATCTGAACACCTACGCGATAAACGACGAAATCCACTATGTCATCAGCCACTATGCCAAGCCTTTCGTGAAAGGCTACGACATGAGTACCGGCGAAATGATTGTGGAAGACAACAACAGTCTGGTAATCAAGACCTACAACAACGGCTTTGAAATGGTGGACAGCCTTGCCGTGCCCATCGTCAAGGGAGATGACGCTCTTTACCGTTTTGCCTCGTTCGGCATCCTTACAGACTACGATTTGTCGAAAGACTTCTTTTCCCATACCGGTAAATTCGACTATATCGTGGGCTTCAGCGACTACATCACCTCTCTCGACGACTTCCTGAGCGAATACAACGTATATGACAACCAGGGAAATCTTTCGCTCCCCATCTGCGACAAGGTATCGAGTGTCATAGAGTTGTCTCCCCTGCTGAATAAGAACGATGAGATAGGCTTCCTGCAGAACATCGGCGACGACCAGCAGATACAGATGGTGGCATTCCCCTCTTGCCAGAAAACCACCTGTTTCCCCTCTACCATCGACGGAGAGCAGGTATCCACACAGTTCAACAGACTGCATGGAGACAATCCGCAGGGCCACACCTACCTCATGGCATTAGGTTCTGCCAAGACAGCCACCGACGGAGGCGTACTGGCACGCATGGCATGGATAACCCCCGAGGCACGCATCGACAGTTTCTCCTATTTCAATATGGGCAAGGGTGTGGAGAACTTCACTCCCCACATGGCATCACAAGCAATGGACCCCTACCTGTTCGACACCGACGAGACCATGGAAATCATCTACATCAAGGCTGTGACGGTGGAAGGAAGCAGCAAGAAGAAGAACGTGCTGTGCATCAACAAATGCAGCGGCGAGGAAGTGATGGAATACCACACCGACTCTATCAAGGGGGCACTGCACACCGTGGTACTGCTCACCGATAACGTGGAAAACAAGGAACTCATGATTATCAACTACAACCAGAGCGAGGGCATATATAATGTAGAATTCTATCCACTGCCACTCACCCGCTTCAGCAAGGGAGGCAAGGGTACCAAGAACGACCCCTATCTCATTGCCACTGCCGGCGACCTGCAGCAGATAGGCAAGGCAGGCGAGGGCTATTACAGCATTGTCAACGACCTCAATCTGAGCACCATGAACAAGTCATGGGAACCCATCAGGAACTTCAAGGGCACCCTTTACGGCAACAACCATACCCTGAACAAGATGTATATCGACAACGTCCACACCGCATCGGTGGGACTGTTCAGCGACCTTGACTTAGGATGCCGCATCCAAGACCTCACCATCAACGGCGCCCTGATAATCCTGAGTACGGGCAACAGCTGTGCAGGCATGCTGGCTGGTACCGCCACTACCGACACCATCAGCAATGTAGTGGTGAACAACAGTGCGATAGCGGATGCAGAGACCAACGGAACAATAAATGCCAAGATAGGCGGCATCGTGGGTCAGGCCGCCCTCTACAGCGTGATAGAAGGAAGCATGGTGTACAACACAGGACTGGATGCAGGCAACTCTGTTTCCATGGGAGGAATTGCCGGAGACATCCGCACATCCTCTTCCATCAGCGCCTGTGAAGCCAACACGATGAAAATCAGAGGAACAAGTTCATTGGGCGGCATCGTGGGCACCACGGGCAACGGCACACCGGTGACCAACTGCAAGGCAAGCACCACCCTGATAGGAAACCAGACGATAGGAGGCATTGTGGGCGAAAGCTTTTCCAGAGCTCCCATCACCAACTGTATCGCTACAGGCATCATCGTATCCACTGCCGAAGCCTCTGCAACCAACTACAACATGGGAGGCATCGTGGGCTACCTTGCCAGCAACTGGGCCAACTCTTCTGCCAAAGTGGTCAGAGGCAACGTGGCCGACGTGAACATCCTGCTGCCCGAGGGAGTGGAACAGAACGCCACCACCAACCGCATTGCCGGATGGACCATCGCCAACGAGGAATACAGTGCCAGCGAAAAGCACTACACGGACGAGGGACTGGCACAGAATTATGCCACCTCCACCTATGCCATCGCCATAGACCAGAGCACCGCCAGCGATACCACTGTCAACGGTGCCAATCTGGAGCAGAAGGACCAGGCTTTCTTCGAGAGCATCGGCTTCAAGTACGGCACCACCGTCAACGAGCCATGGCGCGACCTGAGCGCACAGTCCATCGACCTGCCCGCACTCTATATATATGATAATGTGACAACAGGCATAGAGACCATTGCCGCACAGCAGGCATCACGCCCCGAAGCCGTGCTCAAGGAAGGCGTGCTCAGCGTGAAGGATGCCAACCGAATAGTACTTTACTCCCTCAACGGCATGATGGTGGGCAACACTCAGGGCAGCAAGATGCAGGTGGGTAACCTGCAGAGCGGAGCCTATATGATGGTAGTAACTATGCCCGACGGCACCATATCAAGCATGAAATTCATGAAACAATGACCTTATTGAAAAGCATACTTCTTGGTGCCGCATTGCTGCTGGTATCGGGACTTCAGGCAAAACAAGCCGAAGAAAACAATACATTCACCGTTGGACAGGGCACGTTCCTGCTCAACGGTGAGCCTTTTGTCATCAAGGCAGCCGAACTTCACTATCCCCGCATTCCGCAACCTTATTGGGAGCACCGCATCAGGATGTGCAAGGCAATGGGCATGAACACCATCTGCCTGTACGTATTCTGGAACCTGCATGAACCACAACAGGACCATTTCTGCTGGAGCGGACAGAACGACGTGGCGGCTTTCTGCCGTCTGGCGCAGAAGCACGGCATGTATGTCATCGTGCGCCCAGGCCCCTATGTGTGCGCCGAATGGGAGATGGGAGGACTTCCCTGGTGGATGCTGAAGAAACAGGATATCCAGCTGCGCCGGCAAGACGAGTGGTTCATGCAGCGCGTGGAGATATTCGAGCGCGAAGTGGCGGCACAACTGGCACCCCTTACCATACAGCGGGGCGGTCCCATCATCATGCTACAAGTGGAAAACGAATACGGTGCCTACGGCGAAGACAAGGAATATGTGGCTGCCATACGCGATGTGCTGAGGAAATACTGGGTGCCGGCACCGCAGATGTTCCAGTGCGACTGGGCAAGCAACTTTACCAAAAATGCACTCGACGACCTGGTGTGGACCATGAATTTCGGCACAGGTGCCAACATAGACAAGCAGTTTGAGAAACTGAAGAGCCTGCGCCCCAACGCTCCGCTGATGTGCTCGGAGTACTGGAGCGGATGGTTTGACAAATGGGGTGCCAAGCACGAGACACGCCCTGCCGACAAGATGGTGGCAGGCATCGACGAGATGCTGGGCAAGGGAATCTCCTTCTCGCTCTACATGGCACATGGAGGCACCAGTTTCTCCCATTGGGCAGGTGCCAACAGTCCGGGATTCTCGCCCGATGTGACCAGTTACGACTACGACGCGCCTATCAACGAGTGGGGAGAGGCCACCAAGAAGTTCCATCTGCTGCGTGCCACCATGCAGAAATACAGCAGCCGCCGTCTGCCTGCCATTCCCGCCATGCCCACCCAACGCATCTCCTTTCCGGAAGTGGAACTTTCCGAATATGCTCCCCTGCATGCAGGCATCGACAGTGTGGTGCGCAGCAACGGTCTGCTCACCTTCGAACAGATGAACATGGGATGGGGCACCCTGCTCTACTCTACCCTGCTACCCGCATTGGACAAGGGGGCTGTGCTCACCATAGAGGAACCTCACGACTTTGCTGTGGTATATGTAGATGACTGCCTTGCGGGCACCATCGACCGCAGCCGCAAACAGACACAACTCACACTGCCCGCCACCACCGAAGGACAGGAACTGCGTATCGTGCTCGAAGGCATGGGACGCATCAACTTCGGCAAAGCCATCAAAGACTTCAAGGGCATCACCGACAAGGTCAGCGTGAGCACCGAGAGCAAGGGACATCTGCTCACCTATACCTTGAAGAACTGGACTATCTGCCGCATCAACGATGAGGTAGAGACGGCCCGTACCGCCCTGGAAAAGGCATTGGCAGCTCGCCCCACAGCCATTGCGACAGAGAAAGAGACAACAGGGACACAGCCTGCAGGCTATTACAGAGGCTGGCTCACGCTGAAGAAGACTGGCGACACATTTATCAACATGGAGTCATGGGGCAAAGGACAGGTGTATGTCAACGGTCATGCCTTGGGACGTTTCTGGAACAAGGGACCGCAACAGACGCTCTACCTGCCCGGGTGCTGGTTGAAGAAAGGGCGTAACGAAATCATCGTACTCGATGTGCTGGGCCCCAAAAAGGCGGTGTGCGACGGCAAGGAACTGCCCGTACTCGACCGTCTTGGCAGCGCATATCAAGGTGCAATAGCCCGCAAAATGCGCCCACGCCCCCAACTTACCGACGACAACCTGATGGCACAAGGCTCCCTGAAACATGAAAACGGATGGCAGACAGTCACTTTCAAACAGCCGAAGAAGGGGCGTTTCATCGCTATCGAATGCCTCTCGACCTATGACAAGAGCGGTACTGTATCCATCGCCGAACTCTATATGCTCAACGACAAGACACAGCGACTGAGCCGCGAGCAGTGGACTGTGCAGCAGGCAAGCAGCGAAGAGACAGGCAGCGGCAACTATACCGCTGACAAGGTGTTCGACCTGCAGGAATCAACCTACTGGATGAATGCCAAGGGGAGCAAGGCACCCCATCACATCATCATCGACATGGGCAGCGCACAGACAGTGTCTGCCCTCCAGTACCTGCCCCGTGCGGAGCAGGGCGTACCTGGAGCCATCAAGGACTACAGAATATATGTTTACTAAAAGATTCCGCGTCTGGTACATCATTGTTGCCGTCGTTATTGTCGCTCTTGCAACGGCATGCTGGTGGCTGTTCTTCCGTTCCAACACGCAACAGGAGGAACAGACTGCCTATGACATGCTGCGCAAGGGACAACAGGAGTTCAACGTCAATCACGTACCAGAGGCATTCTACAACCTGCAGCAGGCGCATGGCGCCTTCAAGAAGCAGGACAACCAGGATGCCCTCTTCGAATGTACGGTCTATCTGGTGATGCTTTACGACCAGATTGGGCGACGCGACACGGCATATACCATGCTGCGCCATCTGCACTACCGTGACGTAGCACCCTACAGCTTTTACAGTTCGCAGTACTACCTGCGTATGATGGCATACTACTACCTTACCCTGGTCAAGGACTACGACAAGGCAGAGGAATACAACCAGCGTGCCATCAATTTTTCCAAGCTCCGCTATCCCAACGACAGCAACATGGTTTTCATGGACATGGCTAACCAGGCTGAGCTATGCATCTATAAGAAAGATTTGAAAAAGTCGATGCAACTTATCGAAGAGGTGGAACGCAGAGCCCCCAAGGAACACAGCATCATCAACTCCCAGCTGTACAGAAGCAAAGGTATGATCAGCGAGATACAGGGCAACCCGGATACCGCCTATCAATACTATTCAACCGCCGTACACTATGCCAAGAAGGCACAGGCTTTCGACAACCTGAAGGCAGCGTTGCAGAGCATGCTTGCCATCGACAGCGCACGCACTGACTTTCTGAACTATGTGAACCACCGCCACGCCCTCGACAGTCTGACCACTGTCCTGGAGGGTGACCAGGTACATTACAAGATAGCCGTGATGCAGGAGCAATACAAGATGGACATGCTGCTACGCGCCAAGGAAAACAGCGACATGCGCCACAACCTGATACTGAACTTCATGGCTATCACCATTGTGGCACTCATCGTCATCCTGCTGCTGGTAATAAAGAATCTGAAAGCCAAACGCAGAATGGTGATACTCGAACGTCAAAGAGGCGATGCCGAGACCGCCCGCCAGCAGGCAGAGAAGGAATTGCTGAACCTCAAGATGGAAAAGAAGCAGCAACAGCTCAACGAGATAAAGAAAGAGAATGTGGTAATGGGATTGCAGATAGCCTCAAAAAGCGATGAAATAGGCAATCTGTCATCCTTCGAGCGCTCAGTCAAAGAACTGGACCCCGACTTTCTGAAGCGTCTGAACAAGCATTATCCCCAACTCTCACAGAATGATGTGCGACTCATTTCATTCATACGTATGGGCATGAATTCTCAAGAAATTGCCTCGCTGTTCAATATCACCGTAGAGAGCCTTCACAAAACCCGTTACCGGCTACGCAAGAAAATGCAGCTCAAACAAGGAGAAGATTTGGACGCGACAATTAAGATGCTTTAACATTGTTGTCCATATCTTGTCCATGTAATTTCTTGTCCATTTCCCATATCATTCCCTAATTTTGCAATCAATCAGTCGCAATTTGCAGAGAAAAGATGGAAAAATGTAAGAAAACAGCTCTTAATGGTAATGAATTGAAAAGAAAACAAGGTATCATGGACTACAAAATGAAAACACGGACAGCAGGCCGGGCACTGCAATATATATTGTTGTATTGCGGTATGGCTATATTTTTCCCGTTTGTCACACCGGTCAATGCACAAACCCATGGCAAGCAATCCGCTGCCGGCACATGGCAGGTGGACACCGCTCCTCAATCCAGGAATGTGCTCCTTGAGGAATTTACCGGCATTCATTGCGGTTTCTGTCCCAAGGGACACCTTATAGCCAACACGCTGACACGCGCCACCAATCAGGTAATAGTAGTGGCGGTTCATGCCGGACACTATGCCGTGCCGGGGTACGACGAACCAGACTACCGCACGGAAGAAGGTACTGCCATCAACGACGGCTTTGGCATCACAAGCTATCCCAGCGGCACGGTGAACCGGGTGCCTTACCAGAGCGAGGGCGACGTTGTGCTGGGCAGAAGTTCCTGGACACCCGCTGCAAAACAGATAGTAGAAGATATTGCCCCCGTCAATCTGTACATGCAGTCCACCTATTCCGACAAAGACCGCAGCCTGTCAGTACACGTGGAAGGCTATCTCCTGGCAGACACACTGAAAGACAATCTCAAGCTGAATGTGCTATGGACCCAAAGCAACATCATCGGTCCGCAAAACGGAGCCAACATGGGCGATGAGTACGTGCACCGGCACATGCTGAGAGATTATCTGAGCGACGTGTGGGGCGATACCATCGTCCCGGCAGAGGGCGGCAAGTATTTCCAGCAAGACTATACCGTCACCCTGCCGACAGCCATCAACGAGGTACCGGTGAAGCCACAGGACATCCAACTCGTTGCGTTTGTCACCCAAGACAAGCGGAATGTGCTCAATGTCATAGGTCAGAAACCCGCCTGTCCTGACCTGTCCTTGCCCATCATGGCAGAGGTGACCGCACCCGATATTCCAGTGGGCGATACCTACGGTTTTAACTTCTTTGAAGTCAACCTCAACAGTCTTACCAACGTGAGTATTGCCAAAGCCGCCTTCGACATCACCGTCAATGGCGTGACCGCTGAGAGCCAGTGGCAAGGCAATGTGGATGCTTTCGGCCATGCAACCCTTAGACTGCCCTGCACCTATGCTATAGAGGAAGGAAAAAACTATGATTACAGCATTTTGCTGAAGTCGCTCAATGATGAAACAGTGGAAAGTACTCCCATAACAGGCTCTTTTGCCGCCCCCATAGCAGCCACCAAGTCGGTGATTCTGGAACTTGCCACCAACAAAGAGGCAAACGAGAACACCTTTGTCATCCGAGATGCAGAGGGCAATACGGTGCATACCTTCGGACCCTACGCAGGGGGAGAGAAGACAGAAACCACAGAATCCGCAGAGTTGCAGGCGGGCAAAGTGTATTGTTTCGAGATTACCGATGCCTGGGGCGACGGCATCTATAGTCCCAAAGGCTCTTACACCTTGCGCTCTTCCGACAAGAAACTGATTGCACAGGTGTTTGACATCCCTGATTTCGGCGTCCGCACCTTCTTCATTACCAGTCGTGAAGACACAGGTATCGAAGGCATCAGCTCCGAGACCGGCACTGCAGGTACTGCCATGGAGGTGTACAACATGTACGGAGTACGCATAGAGGCAACGCCAGACCTCTCCACCCTGCCACAGGGTACCTATATCCTGTATGAAAGAGCCACCGGCAAGAGCAGGAAATGGATGAAAGGCATCACCAGATAAACACATACCATACATCAATAAATACAGTCAAATTCTAAACACAGTAGATTATGAAGAAAAGTTTACTTTTATTTGTAGTGTCGCTCTTTGCGCTCCACGTTTCCGCACAATGGAGTGCCGATGCGGCGAAAAACAATCTGATTGACTCTGTGGGCACCACTGACTATGGCACCTCCGTAGTCACTACCCCCAACGGACTTTCCTACGTGCTGAAAATCATACCCTCTGGAAAGGATGCGAACGGCAGAAGCCTGCTCGCCTATTCAGTGCAGATAGTAGATAAGCAGGGCAGCAAGGTTTTGCCCGACGGAGGAAAAACCATATCACAGGAACCCAACAGGTCGTACACCGTCATCAACCAGAGTCTGATGGCAGATAAAGACGAGAACGCCATCATCGCGGTACACGACTGCCGCAATGCCCAGCCGACCTCAAACGACAAGGGATACACCGCCTACAAAATCAACAGGCAAGGCGAACTGCTGTGGAGCAAGGGTACAGACCTTTGGGACGGTGAGGTGAGCGAAGGCAATGCTGCCATGAGCATCACACAGACTGATGACGGCGGCTATCTCTTCGCTTGGCAAGAGTATTCCAACGATGCCCCCTCCTTCATCAGGATAGAAAAACTTTCCGCCGACGGCAAGTCACTATGGAAACAGGAAATCAAGGACAGCAAGGTGGCATACGAATACCCCTATATCAAGAATGCGGGCGACAATCAGGTGTTGCTGGTGTTCCTGCAAGGAACCAACCATACCGTCATGGCGCGTATGCTCGATTTCGACGGCTCGCAGGTTTGGGAAGCCGACACCAAGATTTATCAGGGCGGTTTTGACTCTACTCCCATACACACCCACTTCAAGGTATGGCAAGCCCCCAAGGGTGGTGTATTTGTCACCTGGAGAGATGACAGGAGCTACGAGGGTTCGTATGCCAACTATATCTCCTACGTAAAAAACGACGGTACACTGGGATTCCCCGGAGGTGTCAATGCACTGAAGATAAGTCATGACGACGATTTCTCCCGCATGGGACCGATGCTGGTGTACGACGAAACCGCCGACTGCGTGTATGTCACCTATCTGCAGTTTGCGCAGGCACGCCAGAACTACAAGGGCATCTATATGCAGAAGATCAGCATGGACGGTGAACTGCTGTGGGGCGGCACCGGCAAACCTGTGGTTGCCATGCAGGAAGAGAGAGCCTTGGGATATGCCACCGTGCAAACAGCAGGCGACGGCAACATCGCCGTGTTCTATATGGACAATGCCGCAGGCGGAAAAGAGGCTTACTCCTTCTGCCAGAAGTACGATGCCGACGGCAATGCCCTCTGGGAACAGCCTCTCAACTTCGCCACCACCGTTTCAGAGAAGAGCAACCTGCTCTCCTCGGCACTTATAGACGGGAAATACTGGATTTGCAATTTCGAAGATGCCCGTTACGGCGAGCATGTGGATGAACAGCTGCTGTTCATGCAGCGTGTCAATACCGATGGTACGCTGGGCGACGGAACCTCTTCCATCCAAAGTGTGGATAACACTGCCGTCCAGGGCGAATGCACCATCTATACCCTTGGCGGTGTGCAGCTTGGAACCACCACACAAGACTGCCTCCATCTCAACAAGGGCATCTATCTGCTGAAGAACAACAACACCAACACCACCCGCAAGGTGGCAATTCAATAATCACAAAAAGCCACACAGTTATGAGAAAAACACTGTTTCTTTTATTCGCATGGGCAGCTGGCATCGTCACTGCCTTTGCACAGGTATGCGCCGGCTATCAGCTGGATATACAGCAGGGCACATACGAGGAAATCACCGATGGCACACCGGTCACCCAGGCGGTTGCTGCCGAATCGGCTTTCACCAGCCAGCTCTTCGACGATGAGCTGAACGGCAAGAGCGAGCCTGCAGCCTCCTTGGGTCTTCCCATCGGTTTTGACTTCAGGTTCAACAACGCGTTGATGAAACGCTTTGTCATCGGCGCGGCACATATCCGTCTTGGCAGCGACAGCGTGCGTGTCACCAATGCCACCAACTCTCTTCACAGCATAGACTATGCCTTGAAAGAGCCCAACGTGATTGCCATGACCGTCAACAAGGACTTTTACGGTACCGAAGCTACCCAAATCACCTACAAGGTACAGGGTGAGGAAGGCAAGCGCGTGCTGGTGGTACAATGGAAAAACCTGTCTGCCATGCAGGGATTCTGGGGCACCGATGTTATGACCGGCGACATGCAGATACGCCTCTATGAGGAAACGGGCAACATCTCGGCAATATTCAACGGTTGGGCTCCCGAGTCAGCAGAGGAAAGCTACAACATCTTTTCACGCCTGCTGATACATGGCTCGGGCGATGACAAGGTGATGTTCTCAGGCTCATGGGCAGAACCGACCTTAAGCAGCAAAGAGGCAACCATCACCCTGTCTCAAACCGAATATCCTGCCGACGGCACGATATATACCTTTGAGGCACCGGGCGACTGTGCCGTTCCTGCCACCATTCCCACTGACCTGCAGCTCACATCCACCAGTACTGCCATCAGCGGCAGTTTTGTGAAGACAGCCGATGCCGACCACTACCTGGTGCTGCTCTCGAAAGAAGCCACCCTCGGCACACTGCCCGAGAACGGCACGTACTATGCCGCAGGCGACATGATAGGCAGTGCCCAAGTGGTGGGATATACCACAGAAGAGACCTTCGCTACGGCAGATACCCTGCAGGGTGCCTCTGACTACTACATCACTGTGGTGGCCGCCAACTCCATGTGTATGTTCGGACCCGTATATAACACCACCGAAGTGCTCTCAAAGGGCATCACAACCCTGGCAATGGCACCGCAGACACTGGAAGCGGTGGCTGTCAACAAGAACACGACAAAAATAAGCCTCAAGGCGAACGCCAAGGGCGAAAGCATCGTGGTGGCATGTACAACAATACCTGCCTATGACCAATACGAACAGATGCAGACTTACGGTGACTTCGGCAATCTGCCCGAAACCGTCAAGGAAGGCGAAACGACTTCCACAGGAGCGGTAATCCTGCATGTGGGTGACGACAGTGAGGTGTTGGAGATGAACGACCTGAACCTCAATACCGTGTATTTCTTCCGTGCCTGGACCATCGATGCCAACGGAGTATGCTCTTCCACCTATCTCGACGATGCAATAAGCACGGGAAGCGACGAACCTTTTGCTCCCAACTTCACCAATACCCCGAACTATATGGCACCTATCGGTTGGGACAGCAACGGTGACTTTACACTCTATTCCGACGGTCGCGACGGTGAAAAATACCTGCATTGCTTAATGCAGACCGCCAATGCTACCGAAGGCGTGACCAACTCCATTGCCACCCCATGGATCCAGTTGTCTGAGGGGACCAACCGCCTGAAGGCAGGTGTCAGCATTACAGTGTCTGGTGGATTTGGAAGCGTCAGAGCCCCCTTCACCGAATGGGAAAAGGGCGACAGCCTCATCTTCCAGGTGAGTGAAGACGGCACCAACTACACCAACTTCTCCGTATTTGATGCTAAAAACCCCATCGAGTTCGCGGACGAAGAGGACATAAAGACATTGCGCCTTCCCTTTGACAACTATGCAGGCAAACAGGTGAAGATCCGTGTGCTGTGGAAGACATTCAGTGCACCCGAACTGCAGATACGCAATCTGGAAGTAGAAAGTGTGGATGACTGTGACTACCCCATCGACATTATGTCTGATGACAGTCTGTCAATAGGCGGAACACTGGTACTTGACTGGGACCGTCAGGGCAACGAGAACAAATGGCAACTGCGCTACAAGAAGATGGAGGATGAGACTTGGAGCGACGTGATTGACGTTGACAGCAAACCCTACACCCTGGGCGGGCTGGACGGACAGACTGACTACCTGATAGAAGTACGTGCCGTATGCGATGCCGAGCATCAGAGCAAATGGTCGGAGACAGCACAGTGCACTACAGGATATGTACTGCCCATTGATGTGACATTTGCCTCTTTGAGCACGCTGGATGCAGGATGGGAGTTTGCAGGTGGCAAACTGGCTACACCTACCGAACTCGACAGGGAGGCTTCCACCAACTGGAGCTGGGCTATCAATTTCCGCAAACAAGGACAACTCGCTTTCAAACCCACTGCAGCAGGCGACCAATGGCTGCTGTCACCCAAGTTTGAACTCGACGATGACCTTTCCAACTTTGAAGTGAAATTCACTCTGATCACTACTAAAGTGGCTGCCGATACTACCGATGCCAAATATCTGGTACTGATGTCTAAGGATGGCGTCACCTTCAACGAGGCCGATGTCATTGACACCCTCACCAATGAGGAACTGCCGGCACGCAACAAGCAGACGGAGTACTCCGTTATCTTCAGGGGACACAAGGGCATTACCCGCTTCGCCCTTTACAGCACCTCTACCAACAGTGCGCCTGCACAGATACAGGTGCTCACCTTTGGTGTGAACCGCTCCTGCGTGAACGACATTACGGATATCGTTACCTCTGACACCACCAACGTATCTGTCAACGTGGCATGGGAGAATGCCGATGACACCACACTCGTATTCATCCGCAAGGCTGGCGACGAGAGCCGTCCATTCGTGAAGACCGACAAGAAAAAGATATGCTTCGACAACCTGGAGCCACGTACCGACTACGAAATCGGTCTTACCAAGACCTGTGAGGAGGGCGATACCGCCAAGGTTATCATCGTGCCTTTCACTACACTGGCCTATGGCAAGTGTGCCCCTGTGACCGATGTGAAGGTGACTCCGCAGAAATATGCGGCATTGGTGGAATGGACAGCAGAGGCGTCAGCATACAACGTGAGGTACGGACGTACCGATGGCGAGGGCGGCAAAACCACTGTTCAGGTCACCGATACCTGCGCCCTGATAGGCAATCTGCAGCAGAATACAGAATATGAATACAGCATCCAGGCAATGTGCAGCACCATCGAAGGAGATACCAGCGAGTGGACTGCTCCTGCCACTTTCCGTACACTGGAAGAGACTTGCTTTGCTCCTACCGACATCAAGGCTGTTGCCGCTTGGGACAGCGTAGTGGTGACATGGACCGGCGAGGCTGAGAGTTACCGCATTGCCTATGCTCCGGTGGAAACTATGGACTGGAAAGAGGTGCTGGTGGAAAAGGCGAACGAGACCGCAATCAAGGGACTCACTCCCAAGACTGACTACACTCTGAAGATGATGTCATACTGCAGTGCAAGCGATTCAAGCCTGTGGTCAGAACCCATCTTCTTCAGCACCATTGACATTCCTGAGTGCGTCACTCCTACAGAGCTCACCGTAGCGGGCATTTCAAGCAACAGCGCAATGGTAAGCTGGACTGCCGACGTGAGCAACCTGCGCTGGAACCTGCACTACCGCAAGGGCACTGATGCCGCATGGACAGAAATAAACGGACTGACCCAGACTTCCTACGAGTTGCAGAACCTTGACCCGGACGCCAACTATATTTGGAGTGTCATGGCTGAGTGTGAGGCACAAAACAGTAAATGGGCGACACAGAACAAGTTCTCAACGGTGGCTACCGCCATTGCCACCCTGCCATTGGGCGAAATGAAAGTGTTTGTCAACCAGCAGGTTCTCAACGTGGTCAATGTCGATAAGGGACGTATCAACGCCATCCACATCTACAATGAGGCAGGCGCTCTCATCAAGTCCTTCGATACTCCCACCAATGAGAACATCTTCATCCCCTTGTACGGCACTTCCGGCTCTGTACTTATCGTCAAGATACAGGGTGCCGACAAGCAGCAGGTATATAAGCTGGGCGTGAAGTAACAGCATCCTGAAAGGATATCATCAGACAGGAGGTAAATGCCAACCCAAAAAGGCGTTTACCTCCTGTTTTTCATAAATCCGCAAATCACGGCTCACCCAACAAACCATAGAGAAACAGGGCACAGGAGAAGGAATGCCCTATTCACTTGTCAACTGAATGCCCTATTCAGTTAGCAACTGATTGCCCTATTCAGTTAGCAACTGATTGCCCTGTTCAGTCAGCAACTGATTTTCCTGTATAATCCGCAAAACGAAATGTTCGCGGAACGCAAAACGAAGCGTATTATTTCG
>JBJEKQ010000036.1:0-15207 GCA_051878715.1 Prevotella sp. | reverse complement strand
AAACTTACCAGACAAACTCCCTGCCATTGAGATACTGAAAAGGGAGAATATATTTGTAATTGATAACAGTCGTGCTACGGAGCAGGATATCCGTCCTCTGAAGATTGTAATCCTGAATCTGATGCCCATCAAAATCACCACCGAAACAGACTTGGTCAGGCTTTTGTCAAATACTCCTTTGCAGTTGGACATACATTTTATGAAACTTAAAAGCCATACGCCCAAAAATACTCCCATCAAGCACATGCTGATGTTCTACCGTGACTTCGAAGAAATGAAAGATGAAAATTTCGACGGAATGATTATCACGGGTGCTCCTGTTGAAACTTATGATTTTGAAGATGTAACCTATTGGGATGAGATTACCGCCATTTTCAGTTGGGCCAAGACACACGTCACTTCCACATTATATATATGCTGGGCTGCCCAGGCGGGACTGTATTACCATTATGGAATCCCCAAGTACAATCTTCCCAAGAAGATGTTCGGAGTCTTCCCGCATACGTCCTTAATGCCCCGGTTGCCCATCTTCAGAGGGTTTGATGATGTGTTTTATATTCCTCACAGCAGGCATACCGAGATACGGAAAGAGGACATCCTGCAGAACAAGGCACTGTCTGTCATTGCCGAGTCGGCACAGAGTGGAGTGGGCATCGTGATGGCACGCAACGGTCGTGAGTTTTTCATTACCGGACATATAGAGTATGCTCCAGACACTTTGGATAAAGAGTACAAACGGGATATGGGTGTCCGCAACGATGTGGAACTTCCTGTCAACTATTATCCGAATGATGATTGTCATCTGGCTCCACGGGTTACTTGGCGGGCGCATGCCAACCTGTTTTATAGCAATTGGATAAATTATTACGTTTATCAAGAAACGCCGTTCGATATAAGTAAGATTAAATGAGGTATTTAGAGTTGCTGGCTCCTGCAAAAGACAAAGATACTGCCTTTGCTGCGGTTGATAGTGGCGCAGATGCTGTATATATGGGGGCTGTCCGTTTCGGTGCCCGTTTGTCTGCCGGCAATCAAGTTTCTGACATAGCAGAGGTCTGTGATTATGCGCATCTGTTTGGTGTGAGGGTCTATGTCACGGTCAATACCATTGTCTATGACCATGAGCTGCATGCCGTGGAAGAACTGCTTGGTGCATTGAAGACCATTGGCGTGGACGCCGTGATTGTGCAAGACTGGGGTGTGGCTCAGATGGCAGAAAAGATGCGCCTGGTCATACATTCCAGCACTCAGACAGATACCCGTAGTGCCAACAAGGTGGAGTGGCTGTGGTCACATGGTTATAAAAGGGTGGTGCTGGCTCGCGAGCTGTCATTGGCAGAAATCTCGGCAATACACAGCCGCTGTCCGGAAGTAGAACTGGAAGCCTTTGTACACGGTGCCTTGTGTGTGAGTTACAGCGGATTGTGTTATGCCTCGCAATACTGTTTCAGGCGTTCTGCAAACAGGGGAGAATGCGCCCAGTTCTGCAGGTTGCCGTTTGATTTGACCGATGCCGGTGACAAGGTTGTCATCGGGCAAAAGCATCTCTTGTCGTTGAAAGACATGAACCGTCTCGACTACATACAGGAGATGGCTGAGGCCGGCGTTTCTTCTTTCAAGATAGAGGGACGGCTGAAGGATGTTTCGTATGTCAGGAACGTGACGGCAGCATATAGTGCACAACTTGATGCATTGGTGCGGAAGTATCCGCAACTGTACCAGCGGCAATCCGCCGGAAGGTGCAACCTCTCTTTTGTCCCTGACGTGAACAAGTCTTTCAACAGAGGTTTTACGGATTATTTCCTGGACGGGAAACGCTCGGACGTCAGCTCTTTCCTGACACCTAAGAACATGGGTACTCCCGTTGGCAGGGTAGAAAAAGTCAGTAAGAATGTCCTGACGGTTTCCGGTAACTCCCTGTTGACAAACGGGGACGGCTTGTCGTATGTGGATGATTCCGGCCGATTGAGGGGCTTCAGGGTAAACAAGGTGACAGGCAACACTCGTCCCAGACAAGGCGGCATTTCGGCAGTGTCGGGCGGAACCTTTCTGCAAACGATAGAGGTCTTTGGCACGAGTTTCCCCTCTTCAATGGCCGGCAAGTCACTGTTCAGAAACATTGACCAGAGTTTCCTGAGTGCGGTCCTTTCCGATAAGGGGAAAAGAAGCATACCCATACGGCTCAGGTTTGGCATTGCTCCCCAAGGGTTCAGACTCACGGCAGAAATCCTGCATACAGGTGTGGAATGTAGCCTGCTGCTTGACATGGAGCATGAAAAGGCGAGAAGCAGCCAATCGGAAAACGTAAGGGCACAACTGTCAAAATGGGGCAACACGGTCTTCTGTTGTCAGGAAGTCATTGTTGAAGATGATTTTGATTATTTCATTCCCTCCAGCAAGTTGTCGGGGTTGCGCAGAAGCATGACGGAACAGCTGTATTCCATGCTCCGCCATCCAATGCCGGCGAGTGCCGGCGACAGGGCGGAAGAAAACGGTACGGAGGCACCTGTCACGAAAGTTCCTTTGCAGGACAGGTACGACCCGTCTTCCTCCTATATGTACAATGCAGCAAACAGCGTTTCAAGGGCGTTTTATGAGTCACAGGACATAGATGCGGATGCCTATGAGATACACCCTCCAAAGGATGCTTTGCTGATGCAGTGTAAGCATTGTATAAAATATGCCTTGGGTTATTGCAAAAAGAATGGCGGCAAACAGTCTCCTTGGGTAGAACCCTTGTTCTTGAGGCTGTCGGACGGCAGACGGTTCAGGCTGCAGTTCGATTGTCTCAGGTGCAAGATGAACGTGCTGGCATATTCTTTGCTTATGCTGCTTGTCTTCACCTTTTCTTCATGCTATCATGGCAGGCAGCAGACGCAAGGTCCCTCCTTGGGCTATAACTTCATAGTCAGGGGAGATTCTATGGTCTTGTCTTGCCAGTCGCCTGATGAGTTGCCGTTTGATTCCGTCACCATCTATCCTGGCGACAGGGTGGTTGTGGCTGAATACATCACCATAGAAAGTGCCGGAGAGAACACCGTCTGGGTCAAGGTGGCGCGCGACCAGTTGACACAGGGCTGGATTCAGGAAAAAGTGTTGTTGGACAATGTAGATCCCGATGACCCTATCTCCCAGTTTATCAGTATGTTCTCCAGTACTAAACTGCTCATTGTCCTTGCTTTGTGCGTGTGCGGCGTGGCGGCCTACGGTCTCACACTGTTGGACAGGCGCAAGGCATACATTGTGCATATACGTGATATTTCCTCCGTTTTCCCGACCCTATTGGTATTGTCTGTGGCAACGTCTGCCACATTGTATGCCACTATCCAGCATTTTGCGGAAGAGGAATGGAAGCATTTCTTTTATTATCCGTCCTTGAATCCGTTCTCATTGCCGCTGTTGCTGTCCTTGTTCCTCATCACCATATGGGCGATGGCCATTCTGGCTATTGCAGCGGTAGATGATGTCATCCGGAAACTCCCCGCTTCCGATGCGGTTCTTTACCTCTGTGGCTTGGCTGCTGTTTGCGGGGTGATATATGTGGCGTTCACGGTATCCACTCTTTATTATGCGGGATATGTGCTGTTGCCGGTTTATGCCTTTTTCTCTCTCGTCAGATACAGGTCACACAGTTATCACAGGTACTTTTGCGGTAATTGTGGAGCGGAAATGTCTCACAAGGGCGTGTGCGGACAGTGTGGAATGATGAACAAGTGATTCTCTCTCAGTCCTTTAGTTTGGGGAGTGCTATGTGGTATCTTACAGCCACAAAGCGTATGATACATGTAACCAGAAAGCTGCAGATGGTGGCAGCTTCCAGGGGAAAATCCAGCATAATGGCAGCCCAATAGGAGATGCCGCCAAGGACACAGGCAGTGGCATAAATCTCTTTTTGAAAGATTACTGGCTCATTGTTCAGCAGGATGTCTCTGATAACGCCTCCCGCTGCACCGGTGATACATCCCATAATGATTGCCACCCAATAGGGCTGCCCGAAAGCGATGCTCTTCTGTATGCCTGCTATGGTGAACAGTGCCAGACCAAGCGTGTCAAATACGAACCATGCGTTCTTGAGCTTTTCCAGATGCTTTCTGAAGACCACCACAAACAACAATGCAAAAGCGGTACACAGCAGATAGAACGGACTGGTGGTCCAAAACGGACTGGTTTCAAGCATCACGTCCCTGATAGTGCCGCCGCCGATTGCCACTGCCACCCCGCAGACATAGCCGCCAAACCAGTCAAAATGCTTTGCGGCAGCATGCCTGATACCTGAAATCGCAAAGGCAAACGTGCCCAAGAACTCCAGCAATTGCTGTATGAGTGACAAATCCTGCATGGGTGCCCTTTACTTGTTTTTCTTCTGTCCGCCACGATGCCTGTTGCCGTGGCTGTGCCATCTTCTTTTTCCGTTGTGCTTCTCTTTCTTATCCGCGACAGTATATTCCGGACCGCCGCCAAGGTGTGAAGGCAATTCCAGCTTTTCGATATCCTTGGTCAGGAAGGATTCTATTTTTCTGAAATACTTGATGTCTTGCTCGCTTATCAGGGTGATGGCCCTTCCGTCTCTCTGGGCTCTTGCCGTACGTCCTATACGGTGCACATAGTCTTCCACATCCCGCGGAACATCATAGTTTATCACCAGGTTGATGTCGTCAATGTCTATCCCTCTTGCCACTATGTCGGTAGCAATCAGCACGTCATACTGTCTTGACTTGAACTTGAGCATGGTTTCATCCCTTTCCTGCTGGGTCAGGTCGCTGTGCATCTGCCCGCAGTTTATCCTGTTGCGGAGCAGTGATTTGTATATTTCCTTTACCTTGTCCTTTTTTCCGGAAAAGATGATGGAACGGTTGAGTGCTCCGCTTTTTGACAGTTCGCTGATGATGTCGGGTTTCTGGTTCTCGTAGCACACGTATGCCTGCTGCAGTATCTTTTCTGCCGGTTTGGTTACTGCTATCCTTACTTCCACGGGGTTGTGCAGCAGGCTCTTTGCCAAAGTCCTGATTTTTGGCGGCATGGTGGCAGAGAACATGATGGTTTGGTGGTTTTGGGGCAGATGGCCGGCTATTTGCAGTATGTCATCATAAAACCCCATATCGAGCATTCTGTCCGCTTCGTCCAGTACAAAGAAACTCACTTTCCCCAGGTTGACATTGCCCATTTTGATGTGGCTCAACAGACGGCCTGGAGTGGCAATGACAATATCAGCACCCAGTCTCAGGCTCTTGGTCTCCTGGTCATATCGGTTTCCGTCATTTCCGCCATATACGGTTATGCTGCTCACGCCATCCACATAATAGCCAAATCCCTGCATCGCCTGGTCTATCTGTTGTGCCAGTTCGCGCGTGGGCGACATGATGACGCAGTTGATGGCATCTTTCGGATAAACACCGTCGTCTATCAGGCTGAGTATCGGCAAGAGATAGGCGGCGGTTTTCCCCGTGCCGGTCTGTGCTATGCCGATGAGGTCGTTGTAGTTCAGTATTTTGGGAATACATTTTTCCTGGATGGGTGTACACTCGTCGAATTTCATATCGTACAGTGCGTCCAGGATGTTGTCGTTCAGGTCTGTTTCTTCAAATTTCATTGTAATCTTCCGAAGGTTGGGTCAAATGATGTATATGCTCTTTTGGATTGTTGCAGAATGCCGTGACACAGGTGGATTTAGTTCGGGGCATGTCTGAAACAGAAGTAGGCAATGAATGCGTACAGTATGTTGGGAATCCATGCTGCCAGGATGGGAGGGGTGTCAGCATTGATGGCAAAGGTAGAGCTGACGGTCTGCAACAGTATGTATGAGAAACTCAGTCCCATGCCGATGCCCAGATACAGTCCCATGCCTCCTTTGCGCTTGCGTGCACTCAGGCTTGCTCCGATAATGGTCAGTATGAACGACGCGAAACAAGAGGCTATACGCTTGTGGTATTCCACTTCATACTGCACCACATTGCTCGACCCCCTGTCTTTTTGCTTGTTGATGTACCGTTTCAGTTCCGGACTGGTAAAAGTCTCCTGCTGCCCTTTGCTGAATACCAGGTCCATGGGTTCCATTACAATCATGGTGTCCAGTTCCATGCCCGACACTATATGCTCCCGTTTTCCTTTCAGGGTGCGTATCTTGTAGTTAATCACTTTCCAGTGGTAGCGGCTGTCGGAAATGGTGTCGTAGCGTATCACGTTGGCGGTCATGTGGCTCACCAGCTTCTTTTTCTCGAATTTGTCGAGCGAGAAGCCGTAGCCCGTCTTCGTCTTGTCGTCGTATTGGGAGATATATGCGATAACCCCTTTATCTACCTGCAGCTGCACATTGCTTGCAGACGTGTTCTTCTTGTTGTTTTTGTATAGCGATTCAAACTCTTGTCTCACCACCGTTCCTTTGGGTATAATATAGGCGCCCAAGTAAAAATTCAGTATAGAGATAAGGGCGGCGGAAATGATGTATGGGCGCAACAGGCGCTTGAAACTCATTCCACATGCCAGCATGGCGATGATTTCAGAATTGCCTGCCAGTTTGGAGGTGAAGAATATCACGGCAATGAAGACAAACAGCGGACTGAAAAGGTTGGCGAAGTAGGGCACGAAGTTGGCATAGTAGTCAAATACGATTGCGTGCAGTGGCGCGTTGTGAGTGGAAAACTTTGCCAGGTTCTCGTTGATGTCAAATACGATGGAGATGGAGATAATGAGGATGATGGAGTAAAAATACGTGCCGATGAACTTCCTGATGATGTACCAGTCAATATGCCTGATATATCGCATGGGATTCAGATACGCCATCCCGCGTGATAAATTTGTGCCGACAAACCTGTAGTCTTTCATTCTCAGTTATCTTCTATTACCCAGTTCTGCAACGACGCCCCTTTTCCATGCTGCAAAGTCGCCCGCCAGGATGTGCTCGCGCGCGTCTCCCGCCAACCGCAGATAGAATGCCAGGTTGTGGATGCTCGCTATCTGCATGGCAAGCAGCTCCTTGGCTTTGAACAGATGGTGCAGATAGGCCTTGGTGTATATCCTGTCTGTCTCACAGCCGTTGCTGTCGATGGGGCTGAAGTCGTTTTCCCATTTCTTGTTTCTCATGTTCATGGTGCCTTCGTAGGTGAACAGCATCGCATTTCTTCCGTTGCGTGTAGGCATCACACAGTCAAACATGTCAACACCTCGCTCTATGGCCTCCAGCAGGTTCTGTGGAGTACCCACGCCCATGAGGTATCGCGGCTTGTCCTTCGGCAGGATTTCGTTCACCACCTCAATCATTTCGTACATCAGGTGTGTGGGCTCGCCCACCGCCAGTCCTCCAATGGCGTTTCCCTCTGCCTCTTTATCCGCTACATGCCTTGCCGCTTCTTGCCGCAGTTCCTTGAATGTGCATCCCTGTACGATGGGAAACAATGCCTGACGGTGCCCGTATAGTGGGGCAGTCTCGTCGAATCTCTTGATGCAGCGGTCCAGCCAGCGCCGGGTGAGTTGAAGGCTCTTCCTGGCATATTGGAAATCGCTCTGTCCCGGAGGACACTCGTCAAATGCCATCATGATATCCGCCCCAATCAGTCTTTGCGTGTCAATCACGTTCTCGGGCGTGAACACATGCTTCGAACCGTCAATGTGCGAGCGGAATTCGCAGCCATTCTCGTTCAGTTTGCGTATTCCTGTGAGCGAGAATACCTGAAACCCGCCCGAGTCGGTAAGAATGGGCTTGTTCCAGCCTATGAAGTTGTGCAGTCCGTGTGCCTGGTGCAGAATGTCTGTACCCGGCCTCAGATACAGGTGGTAGGTGTTTCCCAGAATGATTTGTGCATTGACTTGGTTCTCCAGTTCGGAAAAATGAACCCCCTTCACACTTCCGCAGGTACCTACAGGCATGAAGATAGGTGTCGTGATGGAGCCATGGTCGGTAGTGATGACTCCTGCACGTGCGTCAGAATTGGGGTCGGTATATATTAAATCGAATTTCATTTTTCTTCTACCTCAAATGTCATGGGATGATCGACCGATTCGTCTGTCAGGGCAAAGTCCCATACGTCCTGGATGTTCTCCACGTAGTGGAAGTTCACTCCCTTCAGATATACGCCGGGTATCTCGTCAATATCCTTCTTGTTGTCTGCACACAGCAGTATATGGGTGATGCCTGCCCGTTTGGCGGCAAGTATCTTCTCTTTGATGCCTCCTACCGGCAGCACTTTTCCGCGCAGGGTTATCTCGCCTGTCATTGCCGTGTTGCTGCGCACTTTGCGCTGGGTCAGTGCCGATGCAATGGAGGTGGCGATGGTGATGCCTGCCGACGGACCGTCTTTGGGGGTCGCTCCCTCCGGAACGTGGATATGTATGTTCCAGTTGTCAAATATCCTGTAGTCCAGGTTCAGCTTGTCTCCGTGTGCCTTGACGTATTCCAGTGCCAGCATGGCAGATTCTTTCATCACATCCCCCAGATTACCCGTAAGTGTGAGTTTGGAGCCTTTGCCTTTGCTCAGGCTTGTCTCTATGAAGAGTATCTCTCCGCCTACGCTGGTCCATGCCAGTCCTGTCACCACGCCGGCATAACTGTTTCCCTGGTAGATGTCGCGGTAGTAGGGCGGCTTGCCCAGCAGTTCTTCTATTTCCCTGTCGGTAATCCTGTTGTAAGGAACCGAACTGAGGGAGGCATAGCCGTAAGCCACCTTCCGGAACACCTTGTTGATTTGTTTCTCCAGTTGTCTCACACCGCTCTCGCGGGTGTATTGCTCTATGATTTTCACGATGGCGGATTTGGAAAGATACAGGTCTTTCCTGTTGCCCAGACCCGTATTTCCCTTTTCCTTAGGCACCAGGTGCCGCTTTGCTATCTCTGTTTTTTCCTCGGTGATGTATCCGCTCACTTCAATAAGCTCCATGCGGTCGAGCAGGGGCTTGGGTATGGTGTTCAGGTCGTTGGCAGTGGCGATGAACAGCACCTTGGAAAGGTCATAGTCCACGTCAAGGTAATTGTCGTGGAATGCCGTGTTCTGTTCCGGGTCCAGAACTTCCAGCAGTGCCGATGCGGGGTCGCCGTGTATGGTGTTTTGGGTGATTTTGTCTATCTCGTCCAGAACAAACACCGGATTGGACGATTCAGCCTTCTGGATACTCTTGATGATTCTTCCCGGCATGGCACCTATGTAGGTGCGTCGGTGCCCTCTGATTTCCGACTCGTCGTGCACACCACCCAGTGATATTCTCACGTATTTCCTGTTCATCGCCTTGGCAATGCTTTTCCCCAGACTGGTCTTTCCTACGCCGGGGGCACCATACAGGCAGATGATGGGAGATTTCAAATCCCCTCTCAGCGACAATACTGCTATGTGTTCCAAAATGCGCTCCTTTACCTTTTCCATGCCGTAATGGTCGCCGTCGAGCGTTTTTTGCACTTTCTTCAGGTTGAGGTCATCTTTCGTGTACAGGCCCCAGGGCAGCGAAACGAGGGTTTCAAGATAAGTCAGTTGCACATTGTAGTCAGGACTCTGCGGGTTCAGGTTGTCCAGTTTGTTCACTTCCTTTTCAAAGGTCTTTCTCACGTCATCGTTCCATCTCAGCGACTTGGCCTTCTGGACAAGTTCGTTCTTTTCCGGATTGTTCTCTCCGTTGCCTATTTCTGCCTGGATGTTCTTGATCTGCTGTTGCAGGAAATAGTTCTTCTGCTGCTCGTCGATGTCGTCTCTTGTCTTGTTTCTGATGTTCTGCTTGATGTTCTGCAAGGAAAACTCCCTGTTCACCAGTTTCAGTACATAAAACACCCTTTCCTTCATGTCGTCTATCTGCAGGAGCCTGATTTTCTCTTCCAATGCAAAGGGCATGTTGGCGCAGATAAAGTTGATGGAAATCACGTTGTTCGACACATTGTTGACGGCAAAGGAAGCCTCCTCGGGTATGTCATCGTTGATTTTGATATACTCCACCGTGCGTGCTCTCAGGTCTTCAATGGCAGTGGTGAACTCCTGGTCCGAATCCTTTGGAATCCACTCGTCTGCACGGCTTACCTGCCCCCTAAGATAGGGCCTGTATTTGTTGATTTTGTCAAGATGAAGGCGGGCTATTCCTTGTACGATAGCCGTGACCGAACCGCCCGGCATCTGTAGTATCTTGACGATTCTTGCATATACGCCAAACTCGTATAAATCCTTTTGCAAGGGGTCTTCTACGTCTGCATCACGCTGGCACACCACGCCTATGATGCTTCCCGCCTTTTCTGCGTTCTTCACCAGCGACAGGCTGGACGCGCGTCCCACCAGAATGGGGGCGATGACTCCGGGAAACAATACCATATTCCTCACGGGCAATATGGCTACCGACTCGGGAAAAGTTATCTTGTTGGATAATTCTGCAAAGTCTCCGTCTATATCTGCAATGACCGAAAAAGCCTTCTCGTTCTGACTGTTGTTCATCTCGTTTCTTTACTTCATAATTTTTCGAAATGCAAATTTACACATAATCCGCGAGATTATATGCCGACAAGATAAAAAATCAAGTCTAAAGTGTTGATTTCTTCTTTCTTCAGCGTGGCTATGGCCATATTTTTACCCATTGCAGAAGGCTTGCCAACAGAACAGGGCAATCAGTTGACAACTGAACAGGGCATCCAGTTGGCAAGTGAACAGGGCATTCAGTTGGCAAGTGAACAGAACGGTCAATTTTTTTGACTTGACGCTGTTGGAAATTCGGCATTTTTCCGTAAATTTGCAACCTATAAATACCTATAGGTGGATTCTGTCAAATTATTCACACATAACTTTTTAGAGGAGTTTGTCAGTTACATGGTCCCGCCGTAGATATGAATATAACGAAATTATAACCGTTAAGTTTACCATACCAATGAATAGAATGATGATTGCCATGGCTGTCGCCTCCCTGCTTTCAACGGCGTGCAGTGAAAACAGGATGCAGGAGACGGTGACCAAAGCGGATACCGCAAGTGTTGTAACCGGCGTGATGATGAGTCGCAGGAGCATACGCGCCTATAAGGACTCCGTTGTCAGCCGGGAGACCCTGAACAGTATTTTGGAATGTGGCATCAACGCGCCTAACGGAAAAAACCTGCAGGCGTATGAGATTAGGGTGATTGATTCGCCCGCTCTTATCGACTCCATTACCGCTGCCGTTGTGCGCGACAATCCAAGGATAGCGGAGCGCGAGGGTTTCAGGAATATCTTTGTCAATGCGCCATGTGTTGTGTGTATCGCTTACGACAAGAGTTACGACATGGCGCAGGTGGATTGTGGCTTGTTGGGCGAGAATATCATCCTTGCCGCATGGGCAAAGGGTATCGGCTCCTGCTGCCTTGGCAGTTCCGCACGATGGATAATGGACTCTCCTTCAGCCAGGCCCTTCCTTGAACGCATGGCTTTTTCCGATGGCTATGAACTTCTCTACTGTATCGCTCTCGGCTATCCCGACGAAATGCCGGCTGCCAAACCGAGAAAACAGGAGAAAATCCGTTTTGTAGAATAGCTTGCCGTTCCTTTGTTGACGCGACAGGCTGCTCGAGAACAATCCACTGAAGACACGGAATGACAGAGCGACCGGGCATCGACAAAACCGACGGCAGGCAATCTGCTCACTGCAAACGGATTACATGGTTGATTTCCTCACAAACTCTGTATGATTTGAACAATAGATTAAAATATAATTCGTAACTTTGCGCACAAATTCCTTCCACCATTCCCGCAACTGCCGGAACATGACAGAATACCGGGAAACGACTGCCACTTGCAGAGCGAGGAATAAAACCTTAACTCGATTCAGTATATTATACAATAATATGAAAATGAGACAAAAACTAACAATTCTCATGACATTGGTCATGATGATGCTATTTCCGCTGACGATAGCAGCCGAAAATGTGGGCTATGCAGTGTTTAATTCCAGCGACGGCACGCTCACGTTCAAGTATGGCGAAAAAACGGCTGCCGGAACGAACGAAACGGTATATGACCTGAAGACAGGAGCTAATGCCCCCGAATGGAGCAGCAAGGCAAGTTCAATCACAAAAGTAATTTTCGACGAGTCGTTCAGCGATGCACGCCCCACAAGCTGCTATTGTTGGTTCTACGGTTGCAACAACTTGACTACCATCGATGGAATAAAGTATCTGAACACATCGGAAGTGACGAACATATGCTTGATGTTCTCCGGCTGCTCAAAGCTCACTTCCCTCGACCTGTCGGGCTTCAACACAGCGAATGTGGAGGACATGAGCATGATGTTCCACAACTGCTCACTGCTCACATCCCTCAACCTGTCGGGCTTCAACACTGCGAATGTGAAGGACATAAGCTATATGTTCTACGGCTGCTCACTGCTCACATCCCTCGACCTGTCGAACTTCAACACTGCGAATGTGACGAACATGAGCTATATGTTCTCCGGCTGCACAGGGCTCACATCCCTCGACGTGACAAGCTTCAGAACGCCGAATGTGACGAACATGAGCCATATGTTCTCCGAATGTTCAGGGCTCACATCCCTCGACGTGACGAAATTCAACACGGCGAAGGTGACGAACATGTGCTTAATGTTCTCCGAATGCTCAGGGCTCACATCCCTCGACGTGACGAAATTCAACACGGCGAATGTGAATGACATGCACCAAATGTTCGACGGCTGCTCAGGGCTCACATCCCTCGACCTGACAAGCTTCAACACGGCGAATGTGACGCTCATGGTCTCTATGTTCGACGGCTGCACACAGCTCACCACTATCTATGTGTCGGACGGATTTTCGACTGGCAAAGTGAATAATTCCGACGACATGTTCAAGGGCTGCACAAGCCTTGTAGGCGCAAATCCATACGAATCAAGCAAGACGGACGCGACCTATGCCAACTACCTTACAGGCTATTTCACAAAACTTCCTGCCGTGGGCGCAGGATTTGCTTATGCCATATTTGACTCTGACAGCGGTACACTGACTTTCAAGTACGGAGCGGCAAAGCCCACAGGGGCTGATGCCCTGAACACGGGAATTGCTTACCCCGATTGGAACGACAATCCAATCACAAAAGTAATTTTCGACTACTCCTTCAAGAACGCACGCCCCACAAGCTGCTATAAGTGGTTTTGCGGTTATTACAGCGCAAATTTGACTACCATCGAGGGAATTAAGTATCTGAACACATCGGAAGTGATGAACATGAACGGAATGTTCAACGGCTGCTCAAATCTCACAGCCCTCGACCTGTCGAACTTCAACACGGAGAAGGTAACGAACATGAGCTATATGTTCTATAACTGCTCAAATCTCACATCCCTCGACCTGACAAGCTTCAACACGGAGAATGTGACGGATATGTACGCAATGTTCGAAAACTGCTCAAATCTCACAGCCCTCGACCTCACGGGCTTCAACACTGCGAATGTGACGGACATAAGCTATATGTTCTACGACTGCTCAAAGCTCACAGCCCTCACCCTGACAAGCTTCAACACGGAGAAGGTGACGAACATGAGCAATATGTTCTATGACTGCTCACTGCTCACAGCCCTCGACCTGACGAACTTCAACACGGAGAATGTGACGAACATGAACTCTATGTTCGAAGACTGCTCACTGCTCACATCCCTCGACCTGACGGGCTTCAACACGGCGAAAGTGACGGACATGAGCGGAATGTTCGCCGACTGCTCACAGCTCGCCACTATCTATGCGTCGGACAAATTCACGACTGGCAGCGGGACGAGTTCCGAATTAATGTTCACCGGCTGCACAAAACTTGTAGGCGCAATTTCATACAACTCAGGCAAAACGGACAAGACCCATGCCAACTACACGGAGGGCTATTTCAAGACCTACTATATGGTGAATAGGACGAAGACAGAGCTTTACGGCAGTGACAAATATAATATTTCATCACTCAACTTCACCGACGGGGACATCGTGACGAATGTGCCGCTCAATGTAAGCGGTGGCATAACGTACACGCGCACGATGGCAAGCCAATGGGGCACGCTGTGCCTGCCGTTTGACGTGACCTACGACAGCGAGAACGGAGGCTATAAGCTGTACAGCCTCACCTCGGCAACCGCCGACGCACTGACATTCACGGAATACGAGAACGGCACGATAGCCGCAGGCACACCCGTAGCCATCAAGAGAGTGGCGGAGGAGTCGCAGGACGTGACCATATCGGCAAGCGACCAGGAAGTAAAGACCACCGCCAACGCCAATCCCACGGACGAAAGCGCATGGCGCTTAGTGGGAACATTCCGCACGGTGGACGTGCCCGACGATGGATATATCATCAGCAAGGACGCATTCTGGAATGTAGGAAAGCTGAAAGAGGAAGGACAGAACGTCAAGAGAGTGAAGGTGAACCCCTACCGTGCATACATCATGCCGGCAGTCGAAAACACCTCCGCCTCCTATGCCGCCCGTATGCTCTCGATTGACTTCATCGACAACGACGGAGAGACTACCTCAATAGAGAACTTCGACGCTGCGCCCGACAACTCGGACAGCGAAACCTACTACGACCTCAACGGACAGCGCATCACGTTGCTCCGAAAGGGCGTGAACATCGTGAAAAACGGAAACAAAACAAGAAAAGTGATAATAAAATAAATTATAAAATGGAAAAGAAACAGTATATCCAACCGCAGATGCAGGTAATGGACATCGACATAAGGCATTTTATGCTTGCAGTGTCATCCCGCTCCATCGACGAGGGTGATGGTTACGGCAGTATGAAGGGCGACGGCGACGGCTGCTTTTTCGGGGAATGAATGGTCATGCATGGACGCCTATGAGCCAGGAGAGCATGGCCAACAAGAGCGCAGGTTTTTCGACCTGCGCTCTTTGATTATAGAGGACAACATTGCAAATCTAATGGACGATGACAGCATGGGATATACGCTTGTGACATTGGCCGTAGGCGTATTGGCATTCAAAATCTTTCGTGGATGGATTGCTTAAGGTGGTGAATGCCGGAGGCGATGCTGATACAAATGCGGCTGTGGCATGTGCTATTCTCGGAGCTAAATACGGATATGATTCTATTCCGTCGGAATATGTTGAGGGATTAATATATAGGGAAAAACTTGAAGATGTAACTCGTTGTTTATATAATATTATGAGGGCATAAGTTAAGGTCAGACAAGGATGTTTGTTAGGTGGCAGAAGTTCGTTTGTTAACTCTCATAAGATTTTTGGGGTCAGTCCGAAAAGCCGGTTGCAAGACTCCATTCAGGCACGCAGTTCAG
>JBJEKQ010000035.1:0-52003 GCA_051878715.1 Prevotella sp. | reverse complement strand
GGCTATCTCGATGTCATCTCCCTTGAGGTGGATGATGGGGTAGATGCCGTCATTGGTCATGTTGTCGTTGAGCAGGTCCTTGAGTCCGTTGCGGCTCACGATACGCCTC
Organism: Prevotella sp.; assembly: GCA_051878715.1. GTDB lineage: Bacteria > Bacteroidota > Bacteroidia > Bacteroidales > Bacteroidaceae > Prevotella. The sequence goes on along the minus strand of JBJEKQ010000035.1, from coordinate 51,894 downwards.
TTGTTGTACATGATGGCAAGCCCCGTATTGAGATAGGTGTAGTTGCGGAGCATGGTGACGATGATGTCGTTGTGGAAAGCGTAGTTGACAAACAGGCTGTTGTCGGGTTCAAAGAAGATGTAGGTGCCTGTCTCGTCGGCGGAGTCTTCCGTGGTGTCGCTTTTCAGTTCCCCCCTCTCGAACACCGCGCTGCGCACCTTGCCCTCACGGTAGGAGCGCACCTCGAACCTGCTGCTCAGGGCGTTGACCGCCTTGATACCCACACCGTTCAGTCCCACGCTCTTCTTGAAGGCCTTGGAGTCGTATTTTCCGCCGGTGTTGAGCACGCTCACCGCCTCAATCAGTTTGCCTTGCGGAATGCCGCGTCCGTAGTCGCGCACGCTGACGCGCAACTGTTCGTCCACATCCACCTCTATCCTGTTGCCCGCCTGCATCTTGAACTCGTCGATGGAGTTGTCTATCACCTCCTTGAGCAGCACATAGATGCCGTCTTCGGGCAGCGAGCCGTCGCCCAGACGTCCGATGTACATGCCCGGACGGGTGCGCACATGCTCCATGTCCGAGAGGTGTCTGATGTTTTCGTCAGTGTAGTTTACGATAGGTTGTAGTGTCTGCTGCTCTTCCATATAGTCATTATAGTCAATCAGTCTATCTTCTTCACGTAGCAGCGGCGGCGCTTGTGGTTCACGGGGTTCAGGGGGCCCCACTGGCTCTGCACGTTGATGTTGGTCTCCATCTCCACCTGTGTTTCGCCAAAGGCATATCCGTTTTTCCGGTAGCGTGGTATAAGGTCGGCAAAGAGCAGGGAGTTGGCTCCTTTGGAGCGGTATTCGGGCAGTACGCCGATGAGAATCAAGTCCACCGAGGGTGCCTTGTGGAACACCAGTGCCCGGAGTATGTGCCACCAGCCGAAGGGCAGCAGCCGTCCGTTCCTGCATTTCCTGAAAGCGTGCGACATGGAGGGCACCGATATGCCTACGCCTATGATTTTGTGGTCGGGGGTGTTCCAGTCTTCCAGCACGGTCACCAGATTCAGGTCGAGCACGGGGAAATACATATTTACGTACTGGTCTATCTGTTTGGGAGTCATCTCCGAGTAGCCGTACAGGTCCTTGAAGGTCTCGTTGATCAGCTGGAAGATGCGCTGTCCGTACTGTCGCTTGTATATATCCTTCTTGGTAATCTTTTTCACCTGCAGGTTGTAGCGCTCGCTGATCATCTTGGCTATCTTGGCGTATTTCTCGGGCACCTTGTCGGGCACATCCATCCTGTACTCCACATAGTCGTTGTCTTTTTCCCATCCCTGTAGCCGTTCCATGTGCTTGGGGTAGTAGGGGTAGTTGTAGGTGGTGAACTGGGTTCCTATGTGCTCGAAGCCGTGGGTGAGCATGCCTTCGCGGTCCATGTCGGTAAAGCCCAGCGGACCCACTATCTCGGTCATGCCGCGCTCCTTGCCCCATTGCTCCACGGCATGCAGCAGTGCCTTGCTTACCTCGATGTCGTCGATGAAGTCTATCCATCCGAAGCGCACACGCTTGCGGTTCCATTTGGTGTTTGCCCTGTTGTTGATGATGGCTGCCACGCGCCCCACCACTTTGCCGTCCTTATAGGCGAGGAAGTAGTCGGTTTCGCAAAATTCGAAAGCGGCATTCTTGTCCTTGCTTAGGGTAAAAACCTCGTCGCGATACAGGTTGGGTACTGCATATTCGCAATTACGATACAGGTCGTAATTAAACTGGATAAAAGTATCCAGGTCTTTTTTGCTGGCTACTTTTCTTATTTCGATGTTTGACATTCTGTTTTCTCTAAATAATGCGCAGGCGGCGTGTATGGGGTGATGCTGTTATAGCATTGAAACCCACCTGTTTCCGTTTGATAAAACGAGCCTAATCAAGGCACAAAGTTAGGAATAATAATTAAAATAAGCGAATGATTTGGGATTTTTCCGTTCCTTAAGGCGGGAAATGCCCGAAATCCTGTTTGTACGAGTACTTTGCATCATACTTGTGTGCAGGGACGAACTGATGGTTGAAGTCAATATGAAGAAAAATGATGATAAATGGTTGTAAGTTCAGAAAAATTTGTAACTTTGCAAGCGATATGACCTCCCACGCTTCCCGTAGACCAGCGCACCCGGGGAGGTCTTCGAGTTTTTACGGGGTTTATGTCTAAAAACACATATAACAAGAGACCTTTCAGTTTGTCTGAACAGGTGGATAAACTTGAAAGTAAGGGACTGCTTTTTGATGACAAGAAAGAAGCGGAACAATTTCTGCTTGACGTAAGCTATTATAGACTCCGTGCATATACTTATCCATTTCAAGACAACAGTGATGACGGTGAGCACTTGTTTGTAAGGGAGGACATCCATTTCTCGGAAATCATAGACCTTTACAAATTTGACCGTGACTTACGTTTCTTGCTTTTCAATGCTATTGCAAGAATTGAGGTCTCCATTCGTGCCCGTATGACACAAATCTATTCAGAGGAAACAAGTGACAGCCATTACTTTTTAGATAAAGAGTTGTATCGTTGTGATTTTGATAAGCTTATAGAAGATATTGCCGCTGATGTGAACCGAAGCAATGAGGAATTTATAAAGCATTATTATAATAAGTATGATGAGCCAGAATTACCTCCATGCTGGATGTCCCTTGAAGTGGTTTCGTTTGGAACACTCAGCCGCCTTTATCAATCATTAAAGAGGGATGACAATAAGAAACGGTTAGCCCAATCATATGGTATAGCGGACATAAGTGTGTTTGAAAATTGGCTTCATGCCATCTCTAATCTTCGTAACTGCTGTGCACATCATGGCAGAATATGGAACCGCCGTTTTATGGTCAATATGGTACTGCCCTACAATACATCAAGACTGTTTATGGACAGAGAAAGTTTGAATACAATAAAGCGCAACAAACTTTTCCCATTACTATCAGCCATTAAATACCTTTTGGATTCCATAGACGTATCAAATGGCTTCAAAGAAATCCTACTTTCTTTACTGAATAGAAATGTACGCCTATTATCTTTGCGTGATATGGGTTTCCCCAGCAATTGGAAACAGCTACCAGTTTGGGGATAGTTTACCCCAAATAACGGAATTTAGTGATGGTGAAAAATAGCTTGGCACGATTTACCTCGGATGATGGCAAATTACAAATCGTGCCAAGTTATTTTTTTATCATCACTTATAAAACTCACCTTCAGTGTGTCGTGTGTTGGAATCCGTCGCCGAGACGTTCGCAGACGAGCAGCACTTTTGACTTGTCCCACAGCGTGGTGGCAAAGATGAAGGTGCTGCCTCCCTCCTTTATCCTCAGTCGCTTGCGCAGGTCAGCCACCGACAGGGGGAAGTTGCGCACGGTGATGTTTGCCTGAGCCACGCCCTGCATGGTTTTCTTCAGGTCTTTTCCCATGGTGCCTGTCCGGGTGACGGCAAAATGCCTGCCGGGAAAAGAGGGCTGGTAGGTGTTGCTGGTGAAGAGGTGGCTGTTAGGCGACAGTTGCATCATGCCGTACCGCTGTTCCATCTGTTCAAAGAGTCCTGCCTTCATCCAAGCCGCATCCGGTTCATACAGGTACCAGCCTTCCGGTGGCAGTTGTCTGGTACGGAGAGGCTCTACCTGTTGCCAGGGGCTGCGGAACTCCTCTTCCATACAGCCTGTGCAGTTGCCTTGGCTGTCGATGCGCTCTCCGTGGCACACCACTCTTGCTTCCTGATGTCCTGTGCCTGCAGGTGCTGTTCCGGAGGGATGTTCCATCAGCAGAAGCAGTTCCTTGCATTCGTTGTTCACCGACACGATATGCACCTGGCTCACCCATGGTGCCATGTCTGCCACAGCCTTGCGCCAGTCGAGCATGGGCGAGAGTTTGAGCATCACCATCTGTGCTTTCTGCATCAGCAGCGGTTTCAGCTCTTTTACGTTGGGTGTGCAGTCGCTGATGGCAAAGGTACGGTTGCCGTGCAGGTCGCGTCGTGCAGGGTCGGCAAAGAGCATGGTTACAGGTGACATGCCGTGCAGGTGGTCAGCGGCGTCGGCGCATACAGTCCGGGTGTTTTGCATCTGCATCACCTGCAGGTTGTGTTCCACGATGGCAGCCAGTGTGCTGTTTTGTTCCACATAGGTGGCACGCCCGAACAGCGGTGCCATCAGGGTGAAATCCACTCCGAATCCTCCGGTCAGGTCGGTCATGGCGTGTGGCCTCATGATGCCGTGAGCTTCCATCCACTGTCTTGCCACCTTGGCCTTATAGCGTGCGGTGGCTTCGCCCGAACACTGTTCCATAGACAGGTGTACAGGGTAGATTACCTCTTGCCGTGCCGCCCATGACGGCAGTTTGCCGCGTGCCGTCTGCCATCCCGCCATCTGTTGCAGTGCCATAGGCATATCCACCCCGTTGCCGGTCTTGCCGTATTTCAGTGCTGTCTGTCTCAGGTCTTCATGGCGGTGCTGCCGGATGAAGAGGCGTGTGGCTTCGTTGATCATGCGGGGATGCTTAGAGTTTCATCATCAGTCCTACGCGGGCGTCAAAGGTCTTTGCCCTCACGTTGTCGTGGTATTTGTAGCGGGTGTCGCGCCAGTAGTATGAGGCAGCCACCTCGGTGCTCCACTTGTTGTTGATGCGGAAAATCATTCTTGGACTCAGCACCAGGAGCGAGGCATTGCCCTTGTCGCCCTGTGCGTTGAGATAGAGGGGGTCGATGGTCTCCAGATCTTTCCCCTCATATCCTTTCCACGTATAGATGCGGTAGTAGTCGGCGTTGATGATGAGCGATCCGTAGATACCGAAGTCGAGGGTGGTGCCTACCTTGGCGCTGAAGCCACTGCCCAGGTTATAGTCGCGGTCAATCACGTTGTAGTGGTCGCTGAGTGAGCCTCCCAACAGGATGGCATTCAGGAAGATGCGCTGTTCGATGCCCATCAGGTTGCCCATCTGCGGGAAGCGGTAGATGAAGCCCGGACCCAATGCGGCTGCCTCGGAGATGCGGTAGGGAACCAGTGACGAACCGTCTTTCACCGGCTGCGAGTCGTAGTAGTTGAAGTGCTGGAAGAAGCCGAACATCGCCTTCATGTCATCCTCGGTGTGTATGGGGATGCCCCAGAGTCTTCCCACCAGGTGCACGCTGTTTATCAGCGGCTGGTTGCTGCTCAGTCCGAAGGTCACGTCGGCGGCGAAGTAGTCGTAGGGCTTGTTGTTGTCCACGTCGTAGGAGTCGCCGTAGGAGAGGCTCACATTGATGTAGGGAGCATGTTCGCCTCTGAACATGGCATTGTTGTCGGCGATGTATCTGTCGCCCATTGACAGTACTGCCGTGACGGGCAGCCTGCTGTAGTCGTGGTATTTGTAGTACTGGTGTCTTACCTTCCATGCGTCGCCGTTGATGATACGGTTGAGGGCACCTATAGGGCAGATGGCGGCACCCAGTGCCTCGCGCCAGAAGCGTGCCCATCCGCGCTTGCTGTCATCATATACCAGCTGACTCAGGCGGTGGGTCACCTCGCCGATGCACACGCCGCCCATCGTGGTGGCTATCAGGTCGTTGATGGCAGGTGGCTCTATCTCGCAGAGGGTCTCCCACATCAGGCTTCCGCCAAAGGAGTAGGGCACCGACTGCCAGAAGTCCAGTCCGTTGCTGCGGGCGGCGTTGAAGTCCAGTCCGCCGTGGTAGGGGTGGGCAAAGAGGTTGGTAGAGAACTGGTCGTTGTCCCATACGAAGCCCGTCTTCAGGTTATGGTGAATGGTGTGCATGTTGATTTGGGCAAAGTCGGCATTGAGCACAAAGCGGTCGAAGCTCTGCACAAAAGCGTTGATGCCCACCGTTTCGGCGACAGCCAGCCAAGGCTTCTTCTTGCCGTAGCCCGGGCGGTTGCAGGCATAGATGGCGGTGCTGTCAGCAGGGGTGGTGCCGCAGAGGGTGGAGTCAGCATGCTGCTCTTCCGCCGCTGTCATTACAGAGTCAAGGGGAGCGGTGGTGGCGTGGGCGGTGACGGCGCCCCATATCATGGTGCCTGCCAGGGCGACGGATAATCTTCTGTTCATGGTGCGCCTTATTTATGATGATGGTGGTTGATGTTCAGGGTGATGCCTGCCTCGCCAAGCATCCTTTGGCGGTAGCGGGTGGAGTGGTGGTAATAGCGGGTATCGCCGTAGCCCACCGAGGCAAAGCAGCCCAGTGTGCGCCCCAGTCGGTAGTCTATGTTGATGCGTCCCTGCAGGGAGTACAGCCGTTGGGGGGTGGCGTTGTCGTGCTCTTCGAATGTTTCCACGTGGTAGTAGCCGATATCGGCGCTGAGGCTCAGCTTCGGACCTACAGACAGGTACTGTCCCAACCGGTAGAACACGGCACCCGAGAACTTGCTGTCCAGTCCCATGAAGTGGGTGCCCACTCCCAGGATGCTGTAGGTACTCCTGTTGCGGAAGCGCACTGCCACATTGGTCTTGGTGGAGGAGCCGCCATAGACCATCACATCCACCACCGTCTTGGGGTTGATGTTCACCAGTCCTATCTTGTGTGCCACGGTGTCGCCACTCATGTTGATGATGCCCACCTGCACCCCCTTGGGATGGTGGGAACAGGCGTTGATGATGCCGCACTGCCATCCGCTCAGCGTGTCAGCGTGGTTGTATAGGGATGCCTGTACGCCCCTCATGGTCTGGGCGCACACGTTCACCACGCCCGCCATCTGTACACCGCGCTTCACACCGCGTGCCACGTTGCTCACCCCGGCCATCTGCACGCCACGCATGGGAGTGGAGCACACGTTGGTCATTCCCGACAGTTGCAGTCCGTTGGCACTCTTGGCAAGACTGGCGATGCCCGCCATCTGCACGCCACGCATCTCCTTTGCCGAACTGCTGAACACGTTTATTTGTGCCCCGTGCATGCGCTGCGAGGCTCCGAAGATACCGATGTTTACGTTGCTTGTCTTAAGGCTGTCATCCGTTTTGTGGGCAATGTCAACGGCAAGGTTGCCGCTCTTGTGTTGTGCTGCCAGAGGCATGGCAACCGTCCATGCCAGAAGCATCGTCGTAAGGTATAGTTTGTTCTTTATCATCAGGTAATGTCTTTTCTGGTGCCCTTTGTCCGATGCAAAGGTAGTACAATAATGCTCTATTGCAGCAAAAAACAAAAAAAAGTTACTTGAAAAAAACGGGGAAAAGACCTCTGTTGAATAAAAAAAGCGTAACTTTGTCCTCGGTGGACAAGGCTTGCAGGGCGTGCGGTCGCCACCTCTATGTATCGCATTGAAAACACATACTGACATGAACGAACTTTTCAACATCAAAGACCAGGTGGTAGTAATCACCGGCGGTACCGGCGTATTGGGCAAGACCATCGCCAAGTATCTGGCACTCAATGGTGCCAAAGTGGTAATACTGGGTAGAAAGGAGGATGTGGGCAATGCCATTGCGCACGATATTTGTGAAGCGGGCGGAGAATGCTGCTTTATGAAGACCGATGTGATGGATGCCGCCAAGGTGCAGGCCAACTGTGATGCCATCCTTGCCAGATACGGCAGGGTAGATACGCTGCTCAATGCAGCGGGCGGCAATATGGCAGGTGCCGTGATAGCCCCTGACCAGACTTTCTTTGACCTGCAGGTGGAGGCTTTTGAGCAGGTGCTCTCGCTCAACCTTACGGGCACTGTGATACCCACGCAGATATTCCTCAAGCCTATGGTGGCACAGGGCAAGGGCAATATCATCAATTTCTCTTCCATGTCGGCTTTCCGTGCCATCACCCGCGTGTGCGGCTATTCGGCAGCCAAGGCAGGCATCAGCAACTTTACCGGCTATATGGCCACCGAGTGTGCCAGGAAGTTTGGAGAGGGCATCCGTGTCAACGCCATTGCCCCCGGCTTCTTCATCACCGAGCAGAACCGTACCCTGCTCACCAATTCCGACGGCTCCTATACCCAGCGCGGCAAGGATGTGATTCATCAGACTCCCTTCGGACGCATGGGAGAACCCGAAGAACTCTGCGGCACCATCCACTACTTGATGAGTGACGCTGCCAAGTTCGTCACCGGCACCGTGGCTGTGGTGGACGGCGGTTTCAACTGTTTTGCCATGTAGCAGCAGGCGTCATCGCAGCCAGCGGAAAGAGGATGATATGCCATTGGCAATCACCCTGACGATATATATACCATGAGGCAAGGCACTGCCCGCAGCATAGGAGCGACCGCTCAGGTCGTAGATATGCAGGGCAGTGCCGTTATTTGCGGGCACCAAGGCGTCACCCACCTGTCTGACCAGGTGCGCTGCCTGCGGAGCGGAGGCTATGCCGTCGGTATCATCGTGGTAGGCGGCATGGGTGTGTGAGGTTCCCAAGGCGGTGCTGATGCAGTTATACACCCTGTTGGCATTGTTGTTTACGCCATCGAAGGCGCCCACCCACGCCACTATGTACATGTTGGGCACATCCGTTGCCCATGTCACCTCGCTCACATCCATGGCTGCATTCTGCAACCGCTGGTCGGTCCACCAGGATGACCGTATGCTCTCGGGCAGTGTGAACGTGGCGGTCCAGCGTTGTATCTCGCTGTTTCCGTTGTCGAGTGCCGCCCCACCGTCGGGGATGAGCATCCCCCTTGATACATAGGGATGGGCGTAGGTGCCGCCGGCGTTGGCCTGGTATGCCTTGATGTTGTGCTGCACCAGTGCCACGTTCAGCCGGTTGTCGCCATCGGGCAGGGGGGTGTGGGGCATCACTCCCACCTCAATCTCCACCTTGCGTGTGTCGGTTTGGTAGCTTGTTTTCAGTTGCAGCGACACGTAGGGCTTCTGCTGTTGTGCCGTGGCGATGGCATCCTTCAGTCTCTCCTTTTCCGGTGAGAAGATGGGGGTAGCGGCTCCTCCTGCCGCTTCTACCAACCTGTTGACCATCACAGCCGGAGCGTATGTGCTCTGCGAGGGATAGTAGAACAGCAGTGCAGAGTCTTCGAGCATGGTGAACGCATCAGGGAAGAACCCCACATGATGGCTCACCTCTGCGGCTGTGAACGGCGGCAGCGACTCCAGAACCTCACTCACAATGCTATGGCCGTTGGCACACGAGGTGCAGTCCTGTCCTGTGAATGACTCCACGAGTACGGTGCGTTCCATGTTGGCAGGATAAATATAGATTGGCAGGCGGGTATGGTTGTCTGATTCGTCGGCATCTGCCGTGCCGTTGTTGATGTTGCTGACGGTGAAAACAGCCTGTACTTCGCCTTCTGTGCTCATCTCTATGGCAGGCAGCGACAGTGTGTAGTTGGTGCCCGGCAACCATTGCAGGTTGTCCTGCGTCACGTGGATGGCTTTTCCGTCGCCTATCTGCAGGGTGGCGTCCAGCGACCGGATGGTTTCAGTACCCATGTTACACAGTTCGGCGGTGAAGTCAGCCGGTGTGCCCGAACGGTAGTAATTGTCCCATTGTGGCATCTTGACACACACATCGGTGAAAGCCTCTTGCCCGTCGGTCTCTATACGGATGTTACCCACGCCCACATTCATGCCGTAGGTATCGGTCCATACACCGTCTTTCATTACAAAGCATCCGTCGTGGATATCATTGCTTTTGTCAGTGGAAAGCAGTTTGTAACTCGGCGATATTTCTGCGGTATAGCCTATATACAATGCTTCTTCGTTGCCCGTGATGGTATAGGAATGGTCCAGAGCATAGGTAAGCCATTTTGCCGTGGCACTTATCTCTACTGCCTGTTGCAGTAGCGGTGTCTCTTCTAATGAGGTGGCGATGAACAGGGTAGCCTTGCCGTCGGTGGTATTGAGCGACCCGAACACAGCCTGAATAGCATGGATGGTCTGTCCTTGCAGCATCTTGATCTTTCCTGCCGGCAGTTTGATGGCGATGCCCTGCTGTGACGATTCGCCCACACTGAGCATCTGGTATTTATAGATGGTGCCATCGGAATAGCCTATCACGGATGCAGATGCAGGAATGCAGACAGCTATGCTGCATAGCAGGAACAGAAGTGTCTTTTTCATGATGCGATTTAAAACAGTTGGTAGTTTGACAGTTTGTCTGCAAAAATAGTCATTATTCATCAAAAAAGGAAAGAAAAGAAGATATAGGTATTTTTTTTTCTTTTTTACTGAATAATCTCGCAGATTATCTTTAATTTTGCACACATATTATTATAGATATTATTATAGTATAAATCAACGTATGAAAAAGCATTTACTATTTTCCATGGCATTGACAGCCATGATGAGTGCCTCTGCCGTTACTTCGGCATGGGCGGACGATGAGGAAGAACTGAAACTGGTGGCCACCTATACATTGGGGGAATTACTCGATGAAGGCACTTCCGGTGAAAAGATTACCAAAATGGAGAAGCATTTCTTTGATGCCAAGGGCAATCTGATGCGTACCTGCAACTATGGCACGGGAACTACTGAGGAGTTTGTACTGACCAACATGACAGTATATACCTATACCCCTACTTCGGACGGAGGTGTGGAGCGCACTTCAAAAACCATGCAGTGGGGTCGGTACGATTTCGGTGATATGGGATTCAAGAACAGTACTGCCGCTACCTATGTATTGTACGATGCAGAGGGCAATATGGTGAAGAACGTTACCTCTACTTACACCTACGATTATACCTATACCGACGGCAGACTGACCAAGGAGTCTAAGAGTATCGCCTCTACGGGAGCGTTGTCGGAAGAGATAGCCTATACCTATAATAATAAGGGGCAGTTGCAGCAGACTGTGAGCACTGACAAGAATGGCAAGTTCAAACTCAAGACAGTATTTGAATATGATGCCCAGGGCAACAAGACTGAAGCAGTGCAGTACAAACGTCCCACAGGCAAGGAGACCGACGAGAGCGCCGAGTATGCCTATATCGTGGAGCAATGGACCTATGCCGACGGTGTGCTTACTGAGTATCTGAAGAAATCGGGTGGCAGTACCACCAAGGAGCCTGCGCAGAGCAGCAAGAAGACCTACGAGATGTTCAACAACAACCCGTACCAGACCAAGATAACCACCTACTCCTATACTGCCAGTCTGGACAAGTGGACCAAGGGCGGACTGCCCACCGTGGAGGTATATGCCCCCTTCTCTGCAGATATCAACGAGCTGGCATACGTGCATGTGAATACTGTACAGGATGTGGAGAACCATGCGGTGAAGGTGATGTTCGAGGTTCCTGCCTTGTTGCAGATGCGCGAACGTGCCAAGGTAGAACTCTATCGTGACGGTCATCTTATCGATACCAAGAGTCTGCAAGAACTGAGCATCGGCGAGGATGGTATCGTAACCATGACAGACGAGAATGTGAAAGAGGGTACACACGTCTATTATATAGTACCCCAGATTGGCATGGCTCCCGAACTGATAGAGGATGAGAGTGAGGTATATTGGGTGAGCACCTGTATCTCCGAGCAGTCGGAAATTAATGTGGATTACTCTCTTGCCGCAGCTACCAACCTGCGCATGACGTCGGCACGCGCGGAGACTTACACCCAGGAGGGTGCCTCTATGACCTCCAGATATATTACCCTGGAGTGGGATGCTCCTGCAGTTACTGAGTCGATGGGCTTCATCAACAACCAGGTGTATTTCTGGAATGTCATCGGCACTACAGACTATTTTGTCATCAAGGATGAGTTTACCGACAATAGCGTGTGCCAAAGTGAGGTGTCGTTCGACCCCAACCGTGATGCCATGGACTTCATTGTAGTGACCCACTATGCTTACGGCAACGTGAAGTCAGAGAAACTGACTGTCACCAAGGCTGAGGTACATGATGCCGTTGCTACGGGTATTGAAAATACCGTGGCTGCCATGAAGAGCACGGCAGTAGAAGGCATCTATACCATAGACGGCAGAAAGGTGACAGTTCCCGCCAACCAGTTGGGTGCAGGTACCTATATCGTGGTAAGCCAGCAGAATGGCGTGCGCACTGCCAAAAAGATGATGAAATAAGGCTATGCCGGCTACTCCATGCCCAGCAGCATGTCCCACACGGCAATGAGGTGGCAGATGCTGCCGGCAAGGATGAAGAAATGGAACACGGAGTGCATGAAGCGGCGCTTGTTGAGCGAATAGAACACGGCACCCGTGATATCAAAAACCCCTTCGGCAATAATCCAGCCTACAGCGGCGGGACTGACAGCGTTGATGAGGGGTTTGAAAGCCACCAGCACCGAGAGGCCCATGCCCACAAAGCAGAGCGTCTCGGTGTTGCTGTGTTCTTTGAGTCTTGTGAAACTGACGATGCTGCCGGCAATGGCAGAGAGCCACACAAAGCAGAACAGACTCCAACCCCAGTAGCCTTGTTCGCGTAGTGCCACCAAGGTGATGGGTGAGTAGCAGCCTGCTATGTTCCAGTAGATGGCGGCATGGTCCCAACGGCGCAGACGCTCTTTCCATTTGCTACGGCGCGGCATGGCATGATATACGGTGGAGGCGGCATAGGAGGAAATCATGCCGAAGAGATAGAGGATAACGCCCACACGTGCCCAACTGCTGTCGCCCTTGAAGCAGTATATCAGCAGGAACACACCGACCACCACGCCTATCACAATGCCCGCGGCATGCGACCAGGTGTTCCAAAGTTCTTCTTTTCTTGTATATCTTATTGCCATGGTAAAGGTATGCGGAACCTGTTGCCGGAATCCGGTACAGGTTCTGGAAAGTTGTCTTTGTTGCAAAGGTAATGATAGTTTTTGACAGTGTCAAAGAAAAGTGCTACCTTTGCATCGTTTTCACAGTCCTTTTTGGGGACCATAGCATACTTCATACAACGGTAATACAATGATTCCTTCCCTGTTTCATAGATACGGCAGTCACTACAAGGCATTGCTGCAGTTGGGTGTGCCCATTGTGGTGGGCAACATCGGGCAGGTGGTGCTCAGTTTTTCCGACACGTTGATGATAGGATGGCACAGTATGCGCGAGCTGGCGGCTGCCGCCTTTGTCAACACCATGTTCCTGCTTCTTGTCATCTTCGCCTTAGGCTTCTCCATGGGGCTTTCGCCCATTGTGGGCAGGCATTTCGGGCGTGGCGAGCACCGCCATATCGGTGGGGTGCTGCGGGCGGCATTGTGGGCAAACCTGCTGCTGGCACTGCTTCTGCTGGTGGTCACGGCACTGCTCTACGCCAACCTGCACCTGTTGGGACAGCCCGCCGAACTGCTGCCGCTGATGAAGCCCTACCTGCTGGTCAACATGCTTTTGATACCCTTTGCCTGTGTCATCAATGTGTTCAAGCAGTTCTTCGAGGCGATAGGGCGTACCAAGGTGTCCATGGTGGTGATGGTGTGCGGCAATGTGACCAATATCGTGGGCAATGCCCTGCTCATCTACGGTCTGTGCGGTCTGCCTGAGTGGGGACTGCTGGGAGCAGGAGTGGCAACCGCCCTTTCGCGTGTGCTGATGATGACAGGTTTTGTGCTGGTGTTCGCCTTTGCCGGCAGCTGCCGCATCTACCGCAAGGACCTGCTCACTTCAAGAACCGATGCCGCTCTGTTCCGCCGGCTCAACGTCTTGGGATGGCCCTCTGCAGTGCAGGTGGGCATAGAGACGGCAGCCTTCACCCTTACCTCTGTCTTTGTAGGATGGATAGGCACCCGTGCGCTGGCAGCCCATCAGATAATGATTACCGTGTCGGGCCTGTTCTATATGGTCTATCTCGGCATCGCCTCGGCAGTGCTTGTCAGGGTGAGTCATTTCAACGGTCAGCACGACTGGCGTGCCATTGTCGATACCAGCAAGGCAGGTTTCCACATCATCCTGCTGATGGCAACCACGGTGGCGGTGCCCGTGTTCCTGCTGAGAAATCAGGTGGGCGGCTGGTTTACCGATGATGCCGAGGTGAGCCGTCTCGTGGCAGTCACCATCATTCCCCTTATCCTCTACCAGTTTGGCGACGGACTGCAGTGCACCTATGCCAATGCCCTGCGCGGACTTGCCTGCATGAAACCGCTGATGCGTGCCTCCATAGTGGCGTATATAGGCGTGTCCATCCCCCTGAGTTGGCTGTTGGGCATCGTGCTCGGCGGCGGACTCCTCGGTGTGTGGTCGGCATTCCCCGTGTGCCTGTTTGTGGCAGGCATGCTTTATCTGCACATCTTCAGAAGGCAGGTAGAGGAAGCGCGGTAAGCGTGAAGAGCGAACCCGCCTTCATTCTTCTTATTGCTGCTTCAGGAACATGTGAAGCGCCTGGCGGATGCTGCGCAGTCCGAACTGCTCGGTGTGGATATCGTGCAGAGGTACCCACATGCACTCCTCTACATCATCAGCGGCACGTATTTCCGCCCCTTCGTCCACGGAACACAGGAAGAAAAGGTCGAGCGTGTGGATGTCAAGGTCGGAAAAATGGTAGATGTTAGGCACGCTGAACAGGTATTTCGAGGAGGAAATGTCAAGTCCTGTCTCCTCCTTGATTTCCCGGGCTATCGCCTCCTCGGCAGTCTCTTCCATATCCACAAAGCCTCCGGGCAGGTCCAGTGTGCCTTTGGCAGGCTCCTTGGCACGCCGTGCCACCAGAAGTTCTCCCTGCCCGTTCAGTATGAATGCAGCCGTAGCTGCGCAGGCATTCATGTAATAGACAAAACCGCAGTTGTCACAAACCTTGCTTTTCTCGTTGTTGACCATAAAATGTTTGCTGCCGCATTTGGGGCAATAGGCAAACTTGTCCAAGGGATGAATCATATCTTAAAATTCGTTTATTCTAACAGTGAATGTGCTGAATGATGATGCAATAGTACAAAAATTTTTTTACCTTTGCAAACATTGCGCGGCAGAATCGTGAATGAAAGTCGCGCCTCTTGCTCCAAATCACCTGCAAACAAAAGGTAAAAACCACGAATATCATCATGAAGAAATCATTCTTGTTGCTCCTCGTCATCATGCTTGCATCAGGCGCGATGGCAGCCGGTAAACCCCTTGTGCTGAACCTGTGGCCCGTGGGAGCACCGCATAAGAGCGCCGATGCTGCCGATACAGCCAAGGTGTATGTATATCTGCCCGACGCCTCCATCGCTACGGGCAAGGCGGTAGTGATATGTCCCGGCGGCGGTTATGTGGGACTGTCCATGGGGCATGAAGGAAAGGACTGGGCTCCCTATCTCAATAAGATGGGAGTGGCAGCCATTGTGCTGAAATACAGGTTGCCCCACGGCAACAGGCAGATTCCCGTGGAGGATGCCGAGGAGGCGGTGAAACTGGTGAGACAGATGGCGAAGAGCTGGAATATCCATCCGCAGAAGGTGGGTGTCATGGGCTTTTCTGCCGGAGGACATCTGGCATCGGTGGTGGCAACGCAGGCACGTGGCGACGCTGCCCCCGACTACCAACTGCTGTTCTATCCCGTCATCACCATGGAGCCCGGGTTTACCCATAAGGTTACCATGACGCAGTTTCTCGGGGAGCACCCCAGCAAGAAGCACGTGCGTACCTACAGCAGCGACCAGCAGGTGAGCCGTGTCACGCCGCGTGCTTTCATCGCACTCTGCGACGACGATATGGACGTGCTGCCTGCCAATGGAGTGAACTACTATCTGGAATGTTACCGCCATGATGTGCCTGCCGCCCTGCATGTCTATCCCTCGGGAGGGCACGGCTGGGGATGCAAACCTGATTTTGCAGGGCATATCCAGTTGATGCTTGATCTGGAACTGTGGTTCCGCAGTTTCTGACTTCCCTACTTGTATAAATCTCCCAGCACATCCGGTGAACGCAGCTCGGGGAAGCTGGGCAGATGCAGGCGGTAGAACTGCTCGATGACCTCGATGAGTCGCTGGCGCTCTACACGTGACATGCGGAACAGATGCATGGTGGCATAGCTGAGGCGCATCAGCGAGAGGATGACCACCGCCTCTTCAGGTCTTAAAAACTGCTGGTGAATGGGAGCCGAAGCACAGAAACAGGCGCTTCGCAGGTCGAAACAACAGCCTGGCGTGTAGTCGGTAAGGTTGGGACAAAAACCCAGAAACTGTGTGAGTTTCAGCATGAACACGATGTGGAAGTTGGCAAAGGCTTCCGTGCAGTGGTCCAGCCACATCAGGCTGTCGGCAATGTAGTCGAACAGCATTTCGTCGCCCTCCTCTCCCTTGAGTGCATGGGTGAGAAACTCAGAGACAAACAGTGCGATGCCCAGTTTGCCCGGATGGGTTGGAATAGAGATATAAGGGTGTAGTGGAGCCGCATCCTGCAGATGTTGCAGTGAGGTGCCGGGGCGCTGGTTGTACACCACCGAGAGCAGTGTCAGCGGGATGAAATACTGCCGCTTCAACCGGGCTTTGGGTGATGTGGAACGAGGAACAGCAAACGACACCCTGCCTTGTGAGCGGGTGAACATCTCTACAATCATTCTGTTGTCGGCGTGCTTGATAACACGCAATACCAAAGCCTCAGTCTGTATAATCATTTGTTGAGTGCAGCCTATTTTCTGCAAAAATAGTGCCAACGAATACAAAGAAAACTTGTCTTCATTTGTTGAGTGCAGCCTATTTTCTGCAAAAGTACGAGTAAAAATTCAAAAAAGGCTAAATTGCTTGCATTTTTCTCTGTAAAAGTTTTGGGGATTAAGAATTTATGTATAACTTTGCACCCGCAAATCAGCATTGGTCCCTTCGTCTATCGGTTAGGACGAGAGATTTTCATTCTCTAAAGAGGAGTTCGACTCTCCTAGGGACTACTCATTTAAAGAAGTATAATAAAGATGGCAAATCACAAATCATCAATCAAAAGAATTCGTCAGGAGAAGACGAGAACACTGCACAACAAGTACTACGCCAAGACAATGCGTAATGCTGTGCGTAAGCTTCGTGCTACAACAGACAAGGAAGAGGCTGTGAAGATGCTTCCCTTGGTTCAGAAGATGCTGGACAAACTGGTAAAGACTCACATTATCCACAAGAACAAGGCTGCCAACCTCAAGTCTGGTGTTGCCTTGCACGTGAATAGATTAGGCTAAACGCGGACATAGCCACAAGAATAAAGTCGGTACTCATGGTATCGACTTTTTCTTTGTAATAATACCCCCCCCCCCCCATTGATGTAAATCAAGAGATTTATATTTATTTGCTAAAATCTTTTCTTTTTTATTCCTCTTTTTCTGTTTATGGTTATCTTCGCCGGAAGAACGTAAGATGATAGGAGTGGTTTATGTTTTTCAGAAAGTTAGCTGTATGTTTAGGAGCTTTCCTTTTTGCTTGTTCACCCATTTTTTGCTTTTGTAAAAACGTGAGTGGCAAGGGTTGCTCTACAGACAGTCTTTCTGTGCAGATATTCTTCAGAACCAATCATTCAGACATAGAACCCGGTTTCAAGTGCAATCAGGAGCATATATCCCGGTTTTTCGCCACTTTTGATAGTCTTGCCAAGGCTGAGTCGGTGAGGATAGACAGTGTGGTACTGGTCAGTTCATCAGCCTCTCCCGAGGGTTCTGTCAAAGCCAATGACATGCTGAGCCGCAGGCGTGCTGCATCCGTGGAGACCCTTTTCAGAGAACACAGCAAAGCCGATGTGAGGTTTCGAATCATCGCAAGGGGTGAAGACTGGGAAACCCTGTCAGCACTGCTACGCGCCTCCAAGATACAAGGTAAGGAGAAGGCGATAGAGGTAATAGAGAATACACCCGATTGGGTGTTCCATAAGGGGAGCATCGTAGGAAGCCGGAAAAAATCTGTGATGGACATGCAGGGAGGAGTTCTGTGGCGTGAGATGAACAAGCATATTTTTCCCCTGCTGAGACAGGCCACGCTGACAGTACACTACTCTTCCAGTGCATACGAAATACAACATGGCGATACGCAAGTACAGGAAGTCAGAGAACCTGATTCCCTGTCATCCCTGCCGCAATCGTCTTTCCCTGCTGAAGAGCCAATAAGTGTTTCCACAGAGCCTCTTCCCCTCCCCGGAAAACCATTGTGTGCGGTCAAGACAAACCTGCTTGCCGATGCAGCCACGCTGGTGAACATAGGCATTGAGATACCTGTTGGAGAGAGGTACAGCATAGCAGGCATGTTCTATTTCCCCTGGTGGAAGAGCCGTGCCAACGATATCACCATACAGATGCTTGGAGGAACGTTAGAAGGGCGTTACTGGTTGGGCAACAGAAGCCAAAAGAGTCTTCTTACCGGTTTTTTCGCTGGCATATACGGTGGAGCCGGTTACTATGACTTTCAACTTGGCTCCCTCTCGAACGGTGATGGGGTGCAGGGCGACTTTTATGTGATGGGAGGAATCAGTGCCGGCTATGCACACCGCATCGGGAGAAGACTCAGACTGGAATACAGTCTGGGTGTGGGCTATCTGCGAAGTGACTACCGCGAATACGAAAGCGTGGAGGGCACCAAGTACGGTGATATCAAGGTAGTGGAATATCCCTGGGAAAAGAAAAGGATTTCCGGATTTCTACCAAGCAAGTTAGAAGTGTCGCTTGTCTGGCTTTTTTCTTCAAGGAAAGGAGGTACTCGATGAAGGCTGTTCGGATGCTTCCGCTCTTTACGCTGCTGTTCTCCCTCGTGTCATGTGCCAGAGACCATCTCTATTATGGTACCTCTGACATGGCAACGGTACTTGTTGAGACCGACTGGAGTGTATCGGGTGTCAGTCCGAACGGTGTGAGTGTATTTGCCTACAACGAGGCGGATGGGAGTCTGTACAGGCGTTTTCCGCCAGTAGCGGTGCAGGAGAAGTGTCGCATCAGACTGCCCGGGGGAGACTATACCTTGGTGGTGATGAACGACAGTCCCGAAGAACTGGAAGAGACAATGACCTTCTGTGATGAGGACAACATCCGTACCTTCCAGGTCAGGGGAGTGAGGGATGAGCAGAAAAGCATGAGGCTTACGGATTATCTGAAAACCAAGGCAGATGCTTCTGCGGCAGACTATTGCATCGTGGCGCCCGACACCCTTGCGGTGGCTGTGGTGAGGGGAGTGCATGTAACGCCGCAGCAGATGGAATACTACTACGACCAGCCTCAGAATAACACTTCTGCAGAGGCAGTCATGGAGGTGCAGGCAGTGCCCGCTCCCGTCATCTCCACGGTGAACATCAAAGCCCATGTCAAGGGACTCTGCTATGCACGCGGCATCACCCAGTCGTATCTGAGGGGAGTGGCTGGCGGCCATTATCCCGGCATGGAAGAGAATACCTGTGAACAGGTGGCGCAAGCATTCGTGCTCAACAACAGGGTCTTTGACCCCGGCTCTGACAGCGACGGCACCATCACGGCAGAGTTTCTCTCGTTCGGACTGCTGGGAAACGGCAAGACCGGCAGCAGATACTACCTCGACATCAACTTCGTGCTTGTCAACGGCGAGTCCTATCCCTTGACGTTTGATGTGACCGACCTTATCGTGGTGGATGTGTCTCTCTCCCTGAAGCTCTCCCTGAATCTTGCCCTGGAGATAGAACTCCCCAAGGTGGAAGGCGAAGAAGGGGGAGGCTTCAACACCGGAGTGGGTGAGTGGGAAGAGGAGATAATAGATATACCCATGTAAATCAGAGAAATACAAGTATAATCGTTAACAAAAAATTGTTTTAATCATGAAAAAAGAAACGTTGTTTTTCGCAGCCCTTACGCTCGTTGCAGCAGGCTGCTCAGAGACTGAGATTGTGAACACCAGTACTCAGGATGCGCCGGAGAGCATCAGCTTCTCTGCCTATGCCAACAAACTTACCAAAGCTGTGCAGACCGATGTGACGACAGCCAACCTTACCTCGTTCAACGTTACGGCGATAAGCAGCGACAACGAACAACTCTACTTCAGTGACGTCACCTTTACAAAGAAAGGCGAAGTATGGGAAAGCGAAGACCAGTATGTGTGGCCTAACTACAAACTGGACTTCTATGCCTACAAAGTTCCGGAGAATACCAGCGAAACAGACCCAACTATCTTCACCAAGTATATCAAATTAGATGAAAACAAGAACATTGACATCACCGTGGCAAAGGAACTTGCCAATCAGGAGGACTTCGTTGTTGCGAAAGCTACAGAGCAGACAATGGCAAACACAAGTTCCAATGCCAATCATGCCGTCAACCTCACCTTCAAGCACATCCTTACACAGATTGTAGTCAAGGCAAAGAACAGCAATACAGAAGATTACAAGGTGGAGGTTTCTGACGTGGCAATTAGAAACATCATGAGTGAAGGTAATTACAAGTTTAGCGACGAAACTATGACTGCCAAGAATGGCATAAAAGAGTTTACGGCTTCATTCACCGCCAAGCAGCTCACCAGTGAGGATCACGAAATGATGACTGACTTAGGCAACGGCAAATGGTATCTTATCCCCCAGACCGTAAGTCCATGGGTTCAGTCAACAGACCAGACAAACAGCGCAAAAGGTGCTTACCTTGCCCTTAAGGTGAAGATAACCTCAACAAACACCGAGGCACCGATATACCCGATACCTGCAAGTGAGGAGGCAGAGACATTTGCATGGATGGCTATGCCTATGCCAAGCGTAGTTAAGGACGAATTGGTTTACAACTATCAACAAGGCAAGAAATACACCATCATCTTCAACTTCTTCTCTGAGGGAACGGGCGCAGGCTTCGTTGACCCGCAATATCCTGGTGACCTCGACGGAGATGGTGATACAGATGACGACAAGGGTGAGGCTATCGGTGTAAACCACATCAAGTTCAACGCCACCGTTGATGACTGGGATTCCAACAATACCACTATTACCATCAACCTCTAATCCCTTTCCGGCTGGAGGGGCATCATAGTCCCTCCAGCCACTGATGACAATGAGAAAGCGTACCTTCCTGTCCGTCATCCTGCTGCTGTCTGTGTTGGCGGCATGTCAGAATAGTGACCTCCCTGCAGAGGAGGGCGCACCTTTGTCTTTCTCAACACAACAGACCAGGACAGGACTGTCCTCCCTCTTTGAAAATTTCCAGGTGTGGGGAACCTGTATCACCGATGGCGGCAGTGCAGGCATCATGCCGGGCTACAGGGTGAACTACAATGTCACTGTGGGGTGGACCTATTCCATAGGCGAGGGCACCGAATACCAGACGCTCCAGTATTGGAACAACGCTGCAAGCATGTACCGCTTCCATGCCGGAGCACCGGCTGCAAGGGTGCACGCCATTGCCGAATCCTCGCTTACCTTAGGCATGAAAGCCACCACCATGCTCAGCGAGACTTGTCTTTACAGCAAGCCTTGTGAGGTGAGGCGCACCGACCCCGCCTTCGGGAATGTGGTGGACCTGACGTTCACTTATGCCAATGCCTGTGTCAATCTGGCTTTCAAGTATCTGTCAGATACCCAGACAAGCATCACCGACATAAGGCTCATCCCTCCCTCCCCTTATGCCACGGTTGCTTCACTCCGGATAGACTACAACTGGATGCTGTCTGCCACATCTCCCGGGACACTGACAGCCAGCGAACGGAGCAGCGACGCCCTGTCCTTCCCGGACGTGGCAGTGCCCGCCAATTCTGATGCAGCTGTCCAGACCGCTGTCCCCTGGTACATGATACCCGACCCCTATGCAACGGGAACATGGAAGGTATGCATTACCATAGGCAGTGAGACCAAAGAGGCTGAGTTTACCATAGACGAGCCGTGGGAGCCGGGGAGGGCGTATGTATATCGCTTTGAATACACCGCAGAGGCAAACCTCGTATTTGCAGGTACTGCCACGGAACTGTTTGTAGGAGAGAGCCTGGAGGACGGCGGAACGCATAACTTCAACTAACATGAGAATACCGGGAAAGAAATACCTGCCCCTTGCAGCATGGGCAATCATCACTGCTTGCAGCGAGAGCGACATGTCGTCAGACAGCACCTCCGCCGCACAGCTTGAGATGTCGCTCAGCCCGCAGTCACTCACCAGGGCACACTTCACAGACAACGAAGGCACGGCGGTCTTTGTCTGGGATGTGGGCAGCAGCATGATAGCTGCCGTGTCAAACGGTACGTCAATGGCACAGTGGACGGACGGCAGCTACTATTCCCCCATGAACATCTCCCTGCTTGACCCTACAAGCAGCGACAAGGTGTTGGGAGCAGGCTCAGCCCTCACCATCCCCTCGGATGCAGCAAGGGTGGGGGACAGGCTCTTCTACTTCTCACCCGTCAACGGTTCTGCGCTATGCACCACCGTGGCAGCGCAGGATGGAGTGGCGGTGACCTTCTCCATGCCCGACGTCTTTACACAGAGTGCCACGGGAAGACTGGAGGAGTTTGAGCCATACTGCTTCATTCACGGTGAGTCAACAGTGCTGAGCGTTCCCTCCAGCGGAAACAAGAACTTCGTTTCCAACACCACCCGCTTCCGCTCCATACCCGCCACCTTCCGCTTCAACATATCCAACAACACCGCCGGGGACGTGACCATAGAGTCGGTGAAGATAACATGCGACCGCCTTTTCCCCGACCGCCTGCAATGGCGTTGCGATGCCGAGAGCGCAGGCATGGGCGAGATGGCAGACAAGTCGGGCTACTCCAACACCATAAAGACCGCCGTCAATCCTGGTTACGGGGAGGTGATAGCGGCAAAGACAGGAGAGACAACGAGCCAGGGAACGTACTATGCCATGTGCCTGCCATACGACAGTGATGCTGACATGGAGGGAGCGACACTCGCTTTCATAGTAGAGACAAAGGAAAAGATACACACCTTCAACGTGAGTGCAAGCGAGTTCTTCCGCGATGCCGAATCAGGTCACAAGAAGTTCGAGAGCAACAGGATATACACCTTCAACATTACGCTGAACGAGAACTCCGTAGAACTGGAAGGAGTAACAGTCTCCGACTGGCAAGACGTGCCATTCTATTATCCCACAGAGGAGGTCTCTGCCTTCGTGTCGCTCAACCCCTCCTATTGGGTGCAGGACAGGCATAACCTCTATACCTACGGTTTCTTGAAGATGAGCAAAGACGAATCCACCGTCACTCTGTGGGGAGAGTGTAACATCGGTGAATACCTTTATTACGCCACTGACAACCTGTTTTTCTGGAATCAGGTGGCGCCATCAAGTGAGTCGGATATGGATTATCTGTCTGACTACTTCGATGGTATCACCGACTTCAAGTGGCAGACTCCCGCAAAGGCAGACTTCGTCCGGCTACTCAGTGTGGAGGAGAATATAGAGATGTGTAGAGACAGTGCTTCGGGCTGCTATGGACTGCGAGTGAAGAGTTCGGCAAGTCCCGGAACATCTATCTTCCTTCCTTGTTCCTACACCACCAAGACCGATTATAACGAAGAGGGCGTCACCCATATCAAGAGAGAGTTTCACGGATATTACTGGACAAGAGACGCCGTGGATGAAAGCAACGCCTGGCTACTGCATTTCGCCTTTACGCAGACAGAGACGGTAGAAAACGAAACCTCTACATTCTCTGATTTCACTAAGATACTCCACTCTGGCAGTGACCTGTATGAGTTTACAGGTGCAGCCAAGAACAACCGATACCCCGTAAGAGCAATACTCCAAGATGAAGAATTGTAAGTTATCCATACTGCTGTTGGCAAGCATGCTGGCATTTTCTGCCTGCAGCAGAGATGAGGCAGAGCTGCCTGAAAGTCAGGCGAGGCTTTATATCAGTGCTATGTTACTGCCTTTTCCTGAAGAAGTGCTGCCGCAGACCCGGGCTGCCAACCATGGTTTCCTCACCTCATTTGAAGAGGGGGACGAGATAGGGGTGACGGGTGTTGACGCCGATGGTAATGTGATAGATGTATGCAACAATGTCAGGTTTGTCTATCAGCAATCAGAAACGGTGGATGGAAATATCTGGTCATCGTTTCTGAACGACCGCGGCTACGGCTTTGTGGAAAAGGTCAGCGGGGCGAAGTATTTTGCATACTATCCCTATGACCCTAAGTGGGATGGGAAGAATCTGGACTATATCACAGCCCATTTCACCGTTCAGGAAGACCAGCATACCAAAGAGGACTTCACCAAGAGCGATTTGATGGCTCCCGATGAGCCCCTGCTGCCAGAAGGTTCGGAACTCCGTTTTGTGATGAACCACAAGATGGCTACCGTTTCCATTTTCTATAACAACGAATGGAGCACCGAGGGCGCACCCCTCTATCCCATTACTCTCTTTTCCGAAACCACTCCAACGGGGCTCACCATCGCCCATACCTACCGTTCGCAACTCTCAGCCAATGAGTATGAACACCGGCGAAGATACCTGGTCAATCCCCGGAAAAATCCTAC
This sequence comes from Prevotella sp., assembly GCA_051878715.1. Lineage (GTDB taxonomy): Bacteria > Bacteroidota > Bacteroidia > Bacteroidales > Bacteroidaceae > Prevotella. The sequence goes on along the minus strand of JBJEKQ010000035.1, from coordinate 27,726 downwards.
GGTAAAACTGGTGGGACGACTTGAGGAAACCAGTTACCGCTACTTCAGCCACACGATTGATATTGAGCCGGGGCATCTGTACTCTATCTCATTCGAGGGAGAACCGTCTGTACCCTACACTGATGGCGTTGATCTGGAACTCGACTCCGTGCCGTTTGTGGATAAGAACGGTGACACCATCATATTAGGTCATACGGTCATCTGGTCCAAATACAACCTTGGAGAGTCTGCTGCCGAGAAGTACCCCTTTGCACCGGCAGCCAAAGACAAGGGAGGGCAGAACGGAGGCAAAGACCCGGAGGCAAGGGGAGACTACTACGCCTGGGCAACCACCTTCACCCAATACGACAACGGACTGACGGGCTACAATGGCTATGGGTATAACAACTATTTTGACAAGGAGTATATGGTGGCACCTCTCGGCGGAACCATCAAGGAAACAGAGTACGATGTGGCGCATGCCAAGTGGTGGAGGGGCAAATGGCGCCTGCCCACGGAGAACGAGTTCCGTGCCATGTATGCAGGATGCACCTTCGAGAATGTGGGCAGTTATAGTGAAACGAACACACGATACATAGGCGACTACGACGGGCGCAGCAAGGGAACGTACAGGTTCAACCTCATCAAGGTGACAAGCAAAAGGAATCCGGAAAAGTTTATCCATTTCTCCACCGGAGGGTATTTGGATGGCACCGTGGAGCCGGAAAAAGGAGAAGACGGACAATATACCGACTCTGGCGATGGGAAGAAAAATGCGGGATTAGTATATCCCACCACTGCTTACTATCTGAGCAGCAGCGCCTCGCCCACTATCCTTAGGTGTATATCATACGCCTATTTCACAGATACCCGGCAGAATATCAATATAGACGGAAGTCGCTATACCGGTATGCTCGTAAGACCGGTTTATAGTCCTAACGAGAACAAGAACCAATGACAGACAGATGAAAAGGGCACCACATATATTATCAGTACTCCTGCTCCTGTTCGCCGTAGCCTGTACCGATGAGTCCGTACATACGGAGGGCTTGGACACGGAAAGCAGTCTTCGTGTCAGTATCAGTACCCTGCAAGAAACCAACCCGGGGGCCTCAAGGGTGGCGTACAGCGGGACGAAAGGTGAGCATACCGAGTTTGAGACGGGCGACTTCTTCGGTCTCTTCGTGCTGGGAGAAGACGGAACCGTCAAGGCAAGCAACGTGAAGGTGTATTGTTCGGGACTGGACAATAAGGGGGCTACGGTGTGGTCTATATATAAGGAAGGCGGCACGCAGGGCAGCAGTTCCAATTACACTATGGCAGAGCTCCTTGGACAGGGTTCCACATATTTTGCCTATTACCCGTATGATGAGGCTCTCGGCAGTGCTGCCAGTGGCGAGACGTTGCAGGCATACGTGGATAACTTTATGAATACGCTGACAGCCGACCAGAGCCGTTCGTTTACGGACTATGACCTGCTGGTGGCAAGCAACATATCCGGATGTGAATACGGGGAGGTATCGATAGAGGGCAAGCATGTCAGCCTCACCTTTGCCCATGCCCTGGCGATGCTCAGGTTCCGGATTCCTGAAGGCTCTGTGAAGTATGACTATCTGTTTGGGGACGAGGACTTCACACCTTACCTCATGGGTACCGCTGACGGACAAGATGAGTACCGATATCTTTTCAAACCCGGCGGCATATTGGACTTCTGTGTCAAGTACGTGTATAATGGCAGGTTGTACAGGGTTGAAACCGGTATATGGAAAGAGCTGCGACCTATCTACACCGCTGCCGGACACAGCTACACCTTGGATGAGAATGCCGTCAAGGTGCCATACAACACGGCTGTTGACATGGGAACCTCCGTGATGTGGGCAAGTTTCAATCTTGGAGCAGAGGACGACCTGACAGCGACAGCGGAGAATATAAGTACGATGAAAGGTATCTGCGTGATGTGGGGTGCCAATAAAGACACTGGCGGCTATGGAAACAGTGCCTATATTGCCTACAACAACAGTATTACGGTGGGTACCCCGCCTAACAAGCTGCCCATCGGCTATAACTTCACGGGCAACCCCGTCTATGATGCCGCCACCAATCTTTGGGGCGGTAAATGGAGAACTCCCACCGTTGATGAATGGCAGGAACTGTACAGCTCATGCACCTACAAGATGGCTGACGGCATCATTACCTTCACCAGCAAAAAGACGGGCAACAGCATAAAGATGAAACCACTGGGCTACTATGACAGCAGTACCCCTACCTCCACATCCACAGGCTATTACTGGACAAGTTCTGCAAGTACAGTGAACAGCATCAAGGCGATATCCACCAATCTCGGCAATTCGGCGGCCATCAATACCAATGCCAACAGATATACCGGTCTTCCCGTGCGCCCGGTGTTTTCCGAATAGGTGGGTTTATGTTTTTTTTGGTTTTCGGCGTTGCAAAAATGTCATTCAAACATCGTTCAACTCGTTTATTTTTACTATCTTTGCAAACATTATAGAATTTCCTGAAAACAATCAGAAAAATGGCAGAAGACATTATCAAGGATAGTAATTATTCCGCGAGTAACATTCAGGTACTCGAGGGACTGGAAGCTGTGCGCAAACGCCCCGCCATGTATATCGGGGATATCAGTGAAAAGGGTTTGCACCATTTGGTGAACGAAACCGTTGACAATTCCATCGACGAGGCGATGGCGGGATATTGCACGCATATTGAAGTGACCATCAATACCGACAACTCCATCACCGTACAGGACAACGGTCGAGGCATCCCTGTGGATGAACATGCCAAACTGCACAAGTCGGCTCTTGAGGTGGTGATGACCGTGCTCCATGCCGGAGGTAAGTTTGACAAAGGTTCCTATAAGGTCAGCGGTGGTCTGCACGGCGTGGGTGTAAGTTGTGTGAACGCACTCTCCACCCGTATGCTCTCGCAGGTGTTCCGCGATGGCAAGATTTACCAGCAGGAATACGAGAAAGGCAAGCCCCTCTACTCCGTGAAGGTGGTGGGCGAGACCGATTTGCGCGGTACCCGCCAGCAGTTCTGGCCCGACGGTTCCATATTTACCACCACCGAATACAAGTACGAAATCATCGCCAAGCGTATGCGCGAACTGGCATATCTCAATGCCGGCATCACCATTACCCTGACTGACCTGCGCCCCGATGAAGAAGGCAATACCAAACAAGAGGTGTTCCATGCCAAGGAGGGACTGAAGGAATTTGTGCGTTATGTTGACAGGCACCGTACCCACCTGTTTGACGATGTTATCTATCTGAAAACAGAGAAGCAGGGCATCCCCATTGAGGTGGCTGTGATGTATAATACCGACTATAACGAGAACATACACTCGTATGTGAACAATATCAATACCATTGAGGGAGGTACCCACCTGGTGGGCTTCAGAATGGCACTCACCCGCACGCTGAAAAAGTATGCTGATAACGATCCTGCCATCAGCAAGCAGATAGAGAAAGCCAAGATAGAGATTGCGGGAGAAGACTTCCGTGAGGGACTTACCGCCGTGATTTCCATCAAAGTGGCAGAACCCCAGTTTGAGGGACAGACAAAGACCAAACTCGGCAACAGCGAGGTGGCGGGAGCCGTGCAGCAGGCAGTGGGTGAGGCTCTCTCGTACTATCTGGAGGAGCATCCCAAAGAGGCAAAGCTGATATGTGACAAGGTGATTCTCGCAGCTACCGCGCGTATCGCCGCACGCAAGGCGCGTGAGAGTGTGCAGCGCAAGAATCCGATGACCGGAGGCGGACTCCCCGGCAAGCTGGCTGACTGTTCCAACAAAGACCCCAAGCAGTGTGAGATATTCCTCGTGGAGGGTGACTCTGCAGGTGGTTCCGCCAAGCAGGGACGCGACAGATACACACAGGCTATCCTTCCCCTGCGCGGAAAGATACTGAACGTGGAGAAAGTGATGTGGCACAAGGTGTTTGAGAGCGAGAGCGTGATGAACATCATCCAGAGCATCGGTGTGCGCTTCGGTGTGAACGGCGAGGACGACAAGGAGGCGAATATTGACAAGTTGCGCTACGACAAGATTATCATCATGACCGACGCCGACGTCGATGGATCGCACATCGACACGCTTATCATGACACTCTTCTACCGCTTTATGCCCAAGGTGATTCAGGAGGGGCATCTTTACATTGCCAACCCGCCATTGTATCTCTGTACCTACAAGAACAAGGCAAGGGAATACTGCTATACCGACCAGCAGCGCCAGGCGTTCCTCGACAAGTGGGGAGGCGGTGTGGAAGACGGCAAGAGCCTGCACACACAGCGCTATAAAGGTTTGGGTGAGATGAACCCCGAGCAGCTGTGGGAGACCACCATGAACCCCGAGACACGACTGCTCAAACAGGTGACCATAGAGAATGCGGCTGAGGCAGACGAGATATTCTCCATGCTGATGGGTGATGATGTGGAGCCCCGTCGTGAGTTTATTGAAAAGCATGCCACCTATGCCACCATTGACGCGTAAGGGCATCTGATGACAAACAAAACCGGTATTTCCTGCAAGCATTTGAGCGGAGATGCCGGTTTTTTTGTAGATGGACGGATGTGGCTGCAGGCAGATGGGTGAAACTCAGAACAGCTGCAGTTTGATGCCCAGGGAGAGCCCCAGAATGTCCCAGAGTGACACGTCGGAATCCTGTATCATGGAGCGGACGTACAGGTCGCAGGTACTCACCTCGTAGAACAGGCGTATCTCTTTCACAAACTTTCTGCGCGCATGGGGCACATACACGCCTATGCGCTGTCCCAGAAACACGTTGAGGCGAGCCTTGGTGGAGAGTGCTTCGTAATACTTGTCAGGATAGCGGCTGGGCTGGCGGCTCCAGAATTCGTGGCCATACACCGTGTTGATATACAGTCCGCAGGTCAGTGGTTCCAGGAAGAAGTCGTTGGACAGAGTCACGTTCCATGGGATGAATGTCTCCTTCAGCGTCATGGTCAGTTTGCCGCGCCTGCTCTGGAATTTGGGCAGATAGCCTATCAGCAGGTCGGTCTCCCACTGCCGGTGCTTGCCGTATTCCCATCCCATGCCGATGGATATCAAACCCATGTTGCCTGCATACTGTATGATACTCTGTGTGGGGATGAGTGATGCCCAGTGCTGGCGCATACGGTGGATGCGCTTGTCGTAGCTTGTGATGATGGTATCGGAATCCCGCTCCAGTGCCTTGGCAGGCTGTACGGTGACCAGCGTCAGGCATACCAGCACGGTGTTAAAAATATACTGTTTCATGGGTATAGCCTGTTTGGGTGAAGGTGAAAACGGCATAGTTGCCATGTTCGGTAGAGTCCATGCCATAGAATATCAGACCGTTGTGGTATATGTCCTGTTGCTCCAGACGGTGTTCATGGCCGTAGATGACGCAGTGTAGCTGTTTGAAGAACTGCAGGTAATGCCCGAACGACTTGGCTACATTGTTGTTGAACTGGTCGCTGTAGGGGGCTGCGTGCATCACCACCACGCTATGCTCGTATTCCGTATCGCGGTTGGTAATCTCATTTTCCATGAAGTCAAAGTTGGGTACAGCTGCGATGTAGTCGTACTCCGTGGCATTGGTGTTCAGGCAGATGAACTTGGTGCGTCCTGCGATGAAACTGAAATCCACCTCACCGAAGATGTAGTCGTATGCTTCATCTCCCGTACCCAGGAAGTCGTGGTTGCCTATCAGTGCCACCCAAGGTCGCTGCAGTTGCAGCAAGGCGTCGCGGCTCGCCACAAACTCCTTGGTGGTGGCACAGTCGGTCAGGTCGCCGCAGTGGATAATGAAGTCGATATCGTTGCGGTCGTTGATGTGGCTGACAGCCTTTTTCAGTGAGGTGAGCCATCCGTGCGAGTCGCTTATCACTGCCACCTTTATCTCTGACTTGTCCATACACTCGCGCTCGATGCGCTCGATGTTGGTGGCATTGATGTGGTGCTCACCGCTGATGCGCACGTCGTAGGGGTGGTATTGGAACACATCGCCACACGAGCAGAACGTCAGGATGAGGAGCAGATAAATGGTATTCTTCATTTGGCATACAGTAGTTTTTTCCTGTGCAAAGGTAAGAAAAAAAGCGTGAACCCCTTGTTCTGAAACGGGTGGAATTTGTTCAAATCCAGAAAAGCGTGAGACGGATACCGCAGGAAACTATGCAGTGAAGAAACGTACCCTAAAAAACGCAGATACCTGCGTTGGTCATTGCAGGTATCTGCGTTGGCTCATGAAGGTACCTGCGTTGGCTCATGAAGGTACCTTCGTTTTTTTGCGGTGTTTTTGGGAGAATTATCAAAAGCGAATGATAGAACCCATCTTATTTGTATTTCTCTGCCTGACTGTTTATCAGGTCGGTATCGTTGAAATAGTCTATGCGCATGGCCTTGCGCACCTCGTCCATGGTCTGTGCCGCTGTCTCGCGTGCCTTTTCCGTACCCTTTTTCAGTATGTTGAATATCTCGGGAATATCCTTCTGCAGTTCCTGACGGCGCTGGCGCATCGGTTCGAGCATGTTGTTGAGGATGGTGTTGAGGAATTTCTTGCATGTTCCGTCGCCTATACCGCCATGCACATAGTGCTCCTTGAGTTCGTCAAGATTCTTGAACTCAGGCCAGTAGTTGGCAAAGTCATCATCGCAGCTGAACGCCTCAAGGTACGTGAACACGGCATTGCCCTCAAGGTTGCCCGGCTCGTCCATCGACATGCGCGGCGCACCGTTCGACATCTTCTTCACCTTCTTCCACACCTCCTTTTCCGAGTCAGAGAGATAGATGCAGTTGCCGAGGCTCTTGCTCATCTTCTCTTTGCCGTCGGTTCCCGGCAGTCGGCGTGCGGTGGCGTTCTCGGGCAGCATAATCTCCGGCTCTACGAGTACCGGAGCGTAGATCTGGTTGAAGCGGCGTACCAGTTCGCGGGTCACCTCAAGCATCGGTTCCTGGTCTTCGCCGGCAGGTACCGTAGTGGCTTTGAACAGGGTGATGTCGGCAGCCTGACTCACGGGATAGCAGAAGAATCCGAGAGGGATGTTCGCCTCGAAGTTGCGCATCTTTATCTCTGTCTTCACCGTGGGGTTGCGCTGCACGCGCGACACGGTAATCAGGTTCATCAGATAGGTGGTGAGTTCTGCCAGTTCCGGTATCTGGCTCTGCACAAACAGTGTGCATTTGGCAGGGTCCAATCCGGCTGCCAGATAGTCGAGTGCCACCTCTATCAGGTTTTCACGTATCTTTTCGGGGTTGTCAGCGTTGTCTGTCAGTGCTTGTACGTCGGCCATGAATACAAACATCTTGTCAAAGTCGCCCTCGTTCTGCAGCACTACTCTGCGCCTCAGTGAGCCTACATAGTGCCCCAGATGCAGTTTTCCGGTGGGGCGGTCTCCGGTAAGTATAATCTTTCCCATTGTTTCCCTTTTTCGGTTTAGCTCTTATTATATATAAATAATGTGACTGCAAAATTAGACAAATTCCACGAAATAATGTGTATAGATAAGCAGAATAAAACGAAGAAGGTCTGTTTTTTTGATTTTTGCTCTTTTTGGGAACAGGGTGTATGCAAGAAATGGAATAATATTAGACAAATGATAAAATAATGTGCAAAAATACGGTGTAATAAATAAAAATGTAGTACTTTTGCAGCAATCTCCCTTTTCAAGTTTCTTTTCTGACAAGAGATGGAGAAAGGGATATGCAGAAGATGCGCCAACAGTTTTGATATAAGGAAAATTGAATTATGGAGAATAACAGTACACAACAGGTCGGTTCTCAGAATGTAGCCTCGGAAGAGGGGCAGTTGACCATCAAGGAGTTGTTTTATACCTGCCTTGGTGAATGGAGGTGGTTTGTCTTGTCACTCTTTCTTTGCTTGACATTGGCAGTGGTATATCTTCTTCGCACCCCGAAGGTTTATACCCGCTTCTCGTCTATCGTGATAAAGGAAGAACGCAAGGGGCGTTCTGTGTCTTCTTCGGATATGGCAAGCATGTTTGGTGATATGGGTTTGATGATGTCAAACACCAATGTACAGAACGAACTGCTGGTCATACAGTCGCGCGATGTGGCTCTTAGTGTTGTCAAAAGGCTGGCGCTGAATGTGAATTACTCGGTGGATGGCACCTTTCACAGAAAAACCGTCTATGGATCGGAAATGCCGGTTAAGGTAGAGTTTCCCGGTATCGATGACGATGATGTGGTGACCTTTGACCTCATCCTTGGCGAAAGGGATTCCTTCACGGTAAGGAATTTCGTTCTGGAGGGTGAACATTTTGAAGGCGAGGTGACAGGCAAGGTGGGCATGAATATCGTGAAGACCCCGATAGGACGCATTGTGGTGCATAAGTCTCCATACTACAAGACTGCAAAGATAGAGGGAGAGATTCATGTCTCGCGCATAGGGCTCCGTTCTGCGCAGACGGCAGTCATGAATTCATTTACGGCAGACCTCAACAACAAGCAGGCCACTGTGATTGACATGTCGTACAAGGATGTTTTACCCCAGCGTGCCGAGGATGTGCTGAGTATGGTTATCTCGGTATATAATGAGAACTGGATAAAGGATAAGAACCTCATAGCGGTAAGTACCTCGCAGTTTATCAACGACCGTCTGCAGGTGATTGAGAAAGAACTTGGAAGCGTTGATAATGACATCTCCTCTTACAAGTCGGCCAACCAGATTACCGATCTTGCGGTGGTAAGTAACATGTATCTTCAGCAAACAGGAACGGCTGAGGTGAATGTGCTTGCTCTGAACAACCAGATATACATGGCGAAGTATATCCGCAGTTATCTTTCCAACAGTCAGAACAACCGACAGCTGCTGCCTGCCAACTCGGGTATAGAGAACAAGAATATCGAGACGCTTATCATGAAGTACAATACGGACATGCTTCAGCGTAACAACCTGGTATCAAACAGTTCTGAGCAGAACCCGATTGTAGTGGATCTCGACGGGCAGCTTGAAGCCCTGCGGTTGTCTATTATCTCTTCTATCGACAATGAGATAAAGAACCTTGAGGCACAGATAGCATCGCAGAGGAGTTTTGGCGGTCAGGCGCAGGCAAAGATTACCTCTAATCCTGTGCAGGCAAAGTATCTTCTCTCCGTAGAGCGCCAGCAGAAGGTAAAAGAGAGCCTTTACCTCTTCCTCCTTCAGAAACGTGAGGAGAATGAGTTGTCGCAGGCATTCATTGCCTATAATACGCGTGTCATAGATGTACCGCAAGGCAGCAACAAACCGACCTCTCCGTCAAAGATGAAGATTCTTCTCGTTGCCTTTGCGCTCGGTATCTGTATTCCTCTTGGTATCATATATACGAGGGAGAGCATGAATACTGCCATACGAAGCAGGAAAGACGTAGAGAACAAGGTTACGATGCCATTCCTCGGAGAAATACCTCTTTTGAGAAGACGGGGAGAAAAGAAGAAGTGGCAGTTCTGGAAGAAGGAAGACAAGGAAAAGAGGTTCCGTTTTGTGGTCAAGGCGAAGAGTCGTGGTGTGCTCAATGAGGCGTTCCGCGTTGTCAGTACCAATCTTGACTTTATGTCAGACACGACCAGCTCCTCTACGGTCTTTATGATTACCTCTTACCTGCCGGGTAGCGGAAAATCTTTTATTGCAGCAAACCTTGGAGCGGTGTTCTCCATAAAGAAAAAGAAGGTGCTTGTCATCGACGGCGACTTGCGCCACGCATCGCTCTCACAGTATGTAGGAAATAGAGAACGGGGTATAGTGGACTATCTTGCCGGTACGGTGAAGAGTCTTGAGGATGTTGTTGTGCATGTAGAGAAATATGAGAACTATGATATACTGCCTGTAGGCACAATACCACCTAACCCGTCGGAACTGCTGTATAGCGAACGCTTTGCGCAACTCATTGCAGAGGCAAAGAAGAAATATAACTATATCATTATCGACTGTCCTCCTGTCGATATTGTTACCGATGCCACTATCATTGAGAAACAGGTGGACCGTACAATCTTTGTGGCACGCATCGGCAAGTTTGAGCGTTCTATGGTTTCACAGCTTGAACGTGACTTCAAGGGCAACAAGTTGAGGAATATGTCTCTTGTACTCAATGCCACTCGTGGAGCGAAAGGAAAATACGGCTATGGTTACGGCTACGGTTATGGCTATGGTTACGGCTATGGTTACGGCTATGGTTACGGCTATTACGGATCCTCTGACGAATCAAATGACAAGGAGGAGTAAGATTAACACAGGTTTTATCACAAACAATCCGTTATTATGAAGAATTATATTTATCTGATTTTATCAGTTGTCGCTCTGGTTTCGTGCTCTACACCAACCAATGTCGCTTACTTTCAAGATGCAAAGTTAAATGAGCAACTTGCAGTGCAGGCAGAGCAGCAGTTCCGTTTGAGACCGGAAGACAAGGTGAATATTGTGGTAAATAGCAAGGATGCGGCATTGGAGTCGCTGTTTACACTTACTGCGCCCAACTCGCGTAATACCCTCGGCGCAGCGTCCTTGCCCAAGACACTTGCGGGAAAAGGTACAAGTACCGGTTACGGACAGACCATAGCATATACTGTTGACGAGAAAGGTGAGATTGATTTCCCTATTATTGGCAAGATTCCTGTGGCTGGCTTGACACGTCAGCAGGTGGCAACCAATATCAAGAATCTGCTTATTGAGAACAAGCTTGTCAACGACCCTGTTGTGACGGTGGAGTATGTGAATCTGGCCGTCTCTGTGTTGGGAGAGGTGAAGAATCCCGGTCGTATAGAGATAAACAAGGATCACTTTACCTTACTCGATGCCATTGCCTATTCAGGTGACCTTACCATCAATGGAGAGCGTGAGACGGTGATGGTATTGCGCAAGGAAGGAGATGTTCAGAAGACGTATTTTGTGAACCTTTGTTCTGGTAAGGAGTTGTTGGCTTCTCCAGTATTTTACCTGCAGCAGGATGATGTTGTTTATGTCACACCTAACGACAGGAAGAAAAGGGAGTCAACCGTAAGTGGAAATACGGTGCTTACACCATCCTTCTGGATTTCCGTAGCCTCTTTGCTGACTACTATTACAGCCCTTATCATCAGATAAGTGCCGTCTTGATATCCAAACAAAGGTACCTTCGTGATTCATTGAAGGTACCTTTGTTTGGTAAAATACCTTTGCGAGTGGGATGGAAAGCACTCTCTCTGCATAAGAACAGGCGGTATCCGGCGGAACCGAAAGCAAATGGGGTCCGTTTTCGCCGTTTTTCAAGAATCAAAAGACACAATGGAGGTATATATATGATGAAGAGAATTTTATCTGTTTGCATGCTCATGTTTGCATGGCATACGACAATCATGTCGCAGGTTGTAACGATAGAGGCAGAGGACATGACACCCCACGGGCCGTATGCCAATGTTCTGGATTCTCCTTATTATGGAATGGCTTTCTATGCCAACGGCGACTATGCCGAGAAGACCTGTACCTTGCCGCAAGGCTGCGGAAACTGGCAGGTAGGCATCACCGGATGCAGCAACAACGGCAATGCGGCGGGCATAGTGCTGTATGTGGACGGCAAAAGGATAAAGGACTTCACTTTCAGTGGAACTGCCACTGTCACCCAAACGGCAGATGTAGTATTGGATGTTGTGGGTGGAGAGAGCGTAGTGAAACTGCAGTTAGAGACAGACAATGGTTCCAGCGACACTTATATCGACCGCATTTGTTTCACATTCCAGTCAGCTTCCATCGACCGCCCGGCTCTTGTGCTGCCTGAAAAAGGAGCCTTCTATACCGATAAGTACCGCAATATGTTTGTTGAAGCAGGATATACCGAGCAGCAGGTAAGCGACCGGTTGAACCTGTTATGGCAGCATTTTTTCTATGGAGATGCCTCGCAAAAGGCTTTGTATTATCCTGTGGGTGATGATGAGGCATATATTCTTGATGTGAACAATGATGACGTGCGCTCTGAAGGACAGTCGTATGGCATGATGATTTGCGTGCAGATGGATAAGCAAGAGGAGTTCAACCGCCTGTGGAAATGGGCGAAAAACCATCAGCAGCACCAATTGGGAGAACGAAAAGGCTACTTTGCCTGGCAGGTAGGCAAGGAGGGCAACATCATGGACAACAACCCGGCATCAGACGGCGAAGAATACTTTGTCATGGCACTGCTGTTCGCCGCCAACCGTTGGGGCAACGGTACGGGCATATTCGACTATGCTGCAGAGGCCAATGCCATACTTGATGCGTGCAACAACAAACCGCTGCCTGAATACCCGTACTCTTCTGTCACCAACCTTTTCAATGCCGACGAACAGCAGGTCGTGTTTACCCCCTATGCTTCTGCGGCGGCAAAGACCGACCCCTCGTATCATCTTCCGGCCTTCTATAAGCTGTGGAGCATGTGGGCAGACAGCCGCCGTGACTTTTACGGACAGATGGCAGAGAAGAGCAGGCAGATGTTCGGCAAGTTTGCTCACGCCACTACAGGATTGATGCCCGACTATGCCAACTTTGACGGTACACCAAACGGAGAGGGGGGACACAATAACTTCAGATACGATGCGTGGCGTTGTATCATGAATATGGCAATGGATTATGCCTGGTTCGGTGAAGATGAACAGGAGTTGGAACTGGTGAAACGCTGGCACGACTTCTTTATCAGCCAGGGAGTGAAGAGCTATTACAGCAACTATACGCTTGACGGACAGCAGGATAGCGGCAATACCGACCACTCTGCAGGTCTTGTGGCATGCAATGCCACGGGAGTACTTGCCTCCACAGACAGAAGAGCCTGGGATTTTATTGAAGATTTCTGGAACCCCCCCCTGCCGACAGGCAAATACAGATATTATGACGGGATGCTCTATTTCCTGAACTTCCTCCACACATCGGGACATTTCCGCATCTATAAGCCGCAAGGTTCGCTGGCTGTCAGGAGTCCCCGTTCTACTGGAAGGGTGTCGGTAACAGTCCGGGACGGAAAGATCTTCATCGGAGGAAATAAGGCATGGCACTGCACGCTGACCAGTATGAGTGGACAGACAATTTTATCCTGCCACACGACAGATGGCAGTGTATCTTACCCTGCCGCTGCACACGGTCTCTGTTTGCTTCAACTCACTGCAGACGACGGCGAACGACACTGCTATAAGGTGATGTTGCCGTCACTTCATGGCGTTGTTGACTGACTGATGTAGGATTCTCTCGAATGCCATCACGCTGGGAATGATATCTACCAGCGGGTTGTACATGTCGCGCTCGTATTCGAAGGCTACGATGGGCTTGACGTCCTTTTCCACCAGCAGTTGCAGAATCTCGGGGATGTGTGCCGCCCCCTGTCCCACTATGCAGTCCTTGGAGTCGGGGCGTAACCCCTCTACATCGCGGAAGTGGAAGTGGTGCATACGTCCCGCTGCGACATACTTGCGGGCTATTTCCAACGGATCACGACCGTCACGCATAAAATGACCGAAGTCGATGGAAGCCCCTAAAAGCGGGTAGCGACCGTTCAGGTCTGCCAGTACAACATCGGGGTCATAGTAGGGCGAACGGTCTGCCTCAGGATGGTTGGTAAGCACCATACGTACCTGATACTTCTTGCACAGTGCCTCATAATGGTCTATGCTGCCGGGAGTGGGATTGTCTTTCGTCCCGCTGTTGGGAATGCGCTGCGGGTCGGTGACCAGCATCATGTTCATCTCCTTGCAGAACTGTATCGTTTTCTCTGCATCGCGTGCCGATATGCGGCGGTAGTAACTTGACAGCGTGACACCTGCGTCCGCGAGTTTCCTGCGGATGCGCTCCTTCCACTCGTTGCTCATGTTGGGACCGAACGTCTCCTGCGTTTCAGGGCTCAGACGCATACCTACGCCCTCGATGCTTTTCAGACCAAGTGCAGCCGACATGTCAATGGCTTCAGTGAATGTCATCATCCGCTTCAGGTCGTAGGCCTGCATGCCTACCTTCCACCCGAGTCGTTCGGCAGTGGGCGTGCCGTATGCAAGTTGTCCGTAACTGTTGTATGCCTGAAACTGAGGCTCCGCCACCTTCAGTTCTTCCAGACAGATGTCCTTATACCACACCTCGAAAGGATTTTTGCGCTCATGAACCTGTACCGCTATATACCCTTTCTGGGGAATGATGCCCCATACTGGGTGAGGCATGTAGGCGTAAGGCTCGATGTAATCCACCACGGGCTTCCCGTTGAGCCACAGACGGATGTGCGGCCCTTCGCAACGCAACACATACTCGTTCCATTCGTCTGCCTTGCAGGGCTGCTCGCTGAGGGTGGAGCCGAGAAACTTGCCGCGACGTGATTCGTCATACACGCCGCCCCAACGGCGGGCATAGATGTCTGCCTGATAGCCCCGCATCTCGTAAGGCTTGTCGGGATGCTGCACGGAACGGAACTGCACACCACCGTTCCATCCCTTGCCTTGGGGAGCCTTTACCATAAACTTCAGTCGCAACTCGAAATGGCTGTATTTCTTTGTGGTGCGCAGAAACTCGTTGCGGGGAATGTTCTCCTTCATCGATCCTGCCACGATGGCACCGTTTTCCACACGGAACCACCGAAGCGACTCCTCACCGTTGTTGCCCTCCCATCCGTTCAGTGTCTTTCCGTCAAAGATGGGTTTGCCTTTGAAATGCTGAGATATTCCCACGGGAGTACTCGTGGCTGCATCATCGGTGGGCGTGAGTTGCAGCCATGCCACATCAGGCAATGCCTCCTTGTTCTCCTCGCCAACGAGGGAGAGTTGCCGCCCTTGCAGGGTGACGGTCTGCTTGCCACCTGAATTTACTTCAATCACGCCCAGCCGGGAAGTGCGCCATGCGGTCCAACTGGCTGTCGGTTGCACCAAAGACACCACCTCCTGACCGTTTACGGTGAAGGCAACCGAAGCACCTGTGTAAGGTTCTGCGTAGTGCATGGTCACGGCATAGCGCCCCTCCTTCAGGTCAGTTTGCCATGTAATGGTTTGCCCGACATTGTTCCACTTATGGATTTCTCCGTTCTTCAGCACGAGTCCGTCTGTTAACTGCGCATCGCCAGCTCTCAGCAGGATAACCTCAGCTGCCGCTGTCCCTTTGGCGAGCAGGGCAAGCAGAAAAAATGATAACGAGAAAAAGATTCTTTTCATGTCAGAATTTAGGTTTTGTCATGTTACGGTTTGTAGTTGCGGCAAAGATATGTGAAATTTTTTATACTCAGGAGGATAATTGTCTTTCGGTAGCATTTCAGAACGAAAATACACGTTCCGTGGTACGGATAATGGGAAATAATGCAAAAACACTCCCGCAACTTTAGTACATTTCTTATATGGAACTCACGTTAAGACTTGAATCCGGGAATGATGATTATCCCCAAAAAACAGGAGAGGCAGTGGGTAGTTTGCACACCAACCGGGACAAAAATTTGTGTATATCGGAAAAAAACATGACCTTTGCATCCAAAGTTTATGACTATGGATGTAAAGATTGAGTCCTCATGGAAGGCGCATTTGGCTTCCGAATTCGAGAAAGACTATTTTGCAAGGCTTGTCGCCTTTGTGCGTGAGGAGTATGGCAAAGGGCCGTGTTATCCGCCTGGTGCCGAGATATTCAATGCCTTCAACCTCTGTCCGTTCGGCAAGGTCAAGGTGGTGATTATCGGACAAGATCCCTACCATGAGCCGGGACAGGCACACGGACTGAGTTTCTCTGTGGCAGATGGGGTAGCCATGCCACCCTCGCTTGTCAACATCTTCAAGGAGATAACCGATGACCTGGGCACTCCGATGCCTGCTTCGGGCAATCTCACCCGCTGGGCAGAACAGGGTGTGCTGCTGCTCAATGCCACCCTCACCGTGAGGGCACACCAGGCGGGCAGTCACCAGCACAGAGGATGGGAACCCTTTACCGATGCCGCTATCCAGGCATTGAGCAACGAGAGGGAGCATCTGGTGTTTCTGCTGTGGGGAGGCTATGCCCGCAGCAAGGCGGCGCTCATCGATGCCCGTAAGCATCTGGTGTTGCAGAGTGTACACCCCTCGCCCCTCTCCGCCAACAGGGGCGGATGGTTCGGCAACCATCACTTCTCCATTGCCAACACCTATCTGCAGCAACATGGTATCACACCGATAAAATGGTAGAAAACAGACGATGAAGACACTTCCCATCATTCAAGTGGGCGACATACTGCTGACGCCCGACATCATTACCGAGTATTTTTGCTGCGACCTTGATGCCTGTCATGGCATCTGCTGCGTGGAAGGCGATGCCGGGGCGCCTGTGACCCTTGACGAGGTGGCGCAGATAGAAGAGGCATTGGATGTGGTGTGGAGCGAACTGAATGCCGGTTCGCAGGAGGTGATAGACCGTCAGGGGGTGGCATATACCGATGAAGAGGGTGATTTGGTCACCTCTATCCGCAACGGCAAGGACTGCGTGTTTACCTGTCATGAGGGGGGATGCTGCTACTGCACATTGGAAAAGGCTTACCGTAGGGGAGACATACGTTTCTGCAAGCCCATCAGTTGCGCTCTTTATCCCATCCGGGTGAAACAGTTGAGCAACGGACTGACAGCACTCAACTACCACCGTTGGACGGTATGCAAGGAGGCTGTGAAAAGGGGAAAGGAACTGCGGTTGCCTGTCTATCGCTTTCTGAAGGAACCGTTGATAAGAGCCTTTGGTGCGGAATGGTATAAGGAGCTGGAAGAGGCAGCCGAATGGATACTCAACGGCGAGACAGCAGAGGAAGCATAGCGTCTATCTGCTGGCGCAGGTATTCCTTGAACTCCTCACCCTTGATGGCTGTGATGTGGCTGGGCAGTCCCAATACAAATCGCCCGATACCTTTGTAACTGCACACTTGAAGGTCAAGTGTCCACCTGTTCTCTTTATCTTGTTCGATGAAATCGGCGGATCTGGGGTACTCTTCCGTGATGATATTGTAAGCCATACGGTCCAGTTGCAGCACCACACGATGCTGCGTCTCGCCGCTGAACATGAAGATATCGGTGTAGCAGTTGCGGTGCATGCGCTCGTATTCCCAATGGTCGTCAAGCACTTCCACCCGTTCAATGCGGGAAATCTTGAAAGTCTTGTTCATCTTGGCATTTATTTCATAGCAGCGCACCTCCTTGTTGTTGTTCATAAAAGCGAAAGGCTCCACCACACGGCTCCGCCTGCTCTCGCTGTTTGAGGAAGAGTAGTTGTGCAGGATTGCTATTTTCTTCCATTTCATCGCATTATACAGGTTGGTTGTAATGGTGCTTTGCTTCTCGTCCATCTGCACGTTGTTGAGAATGTCCAAATCATAGAACCGCTCCAGTTTTGCCTTGATACGGTTCATCTGTGCATTGTCTCTGTCGGTCTGCTCCAGCAGTCGTCGGATAAGAATGGCCTCGTCTTCGGTAAACCCTGCTACCTCAGACAAGCGTTGCAGGAAGGGAGACTGGTGGCTGATGTGCCATTTCGCCCCCTCTTTCTCCATGACGAACCCAAACTCGCGAAGGAAGTTGAGGTAATAGTACATGCTGCGTGAAGAAATCTGCAACTTGTCGCACAGTTCTTCCACGGTGTATGACTGATTGCCGCAGAGCAGCATAATCAGGTTCAGTTCTTTGTCTAACTTGTTGAGACGCATGGCAAAAGGTGTATAGGTGTGTTTTCCATTCTCTCCGGGCGGTTGTTCTCCCTGAGTCGAGTACTGAGCTTGTGGATGCAAACATACGCAAAAAATGTGAAACCATCGTCATTTCTCCACGCTTTTCTTTTGTTCCATACATTACTTTCGGTAACTTTTCGTAATTTTGCATGTGGTTTGGCGGTTGCCATCCCGAGAAGCGAACAACAATGGAGAACAAAGAAAATACAAAGAACGAGTTTGTGAGAAAGGTGGCGGAGCAGAAGTACGAATTTGGCTTCACTACCGACGTGCACACCGAGGTGATAGAAAAGGGACTGAACGAAGAGGTGGTGACCCTGATATCACGCAAGAAGGGTGAGCCTCAGTGGATGCTCGACTTCCGCCTGAAAGCCTTCAGGTACTGGTGTACGATGAAACAGCCCGAATGGGGTCATGTACATCTGCCTGAAGTAGATTATCAGGCCATCTCGTATTATGCCGACCCTATGGCAAGCAAGAAGAGCAACGACAAGAAAGAGATAGACCCCGAGCTGATGAAGACGTTTGACAAACTGGGCATTCCCTTGGAAGAGCGTCTGGCGTTGAGCGGGGTGGCGGTGGATGCCATCATGGACTCTGTATCGGTGAAGACCACCTTCAAGGAAAAACTGGCAGAGATGGGTATTCTGTTCTGTTCCATTGGCGATGCCATCAGACAATATCCCCACTTGGTCCAGGAGTATCTTGGTTCTGTGGTACCCTATCGTGACAATTTCTATGCCGCACTCAACAGTGCAGTGTTCAGCGACGGCTCGTTTGTGTATATCCCCAAGGGTGTGAGATGCCCCATGGAACTGAGTTCCTACTTCCGTATCAACGCCCGTAATACGGGACAGTTTGAGCGCACCCTCATCATTGCCGACGATGACAGTTATGTGAGTTATCTGGAGGGTTGTACCGCCCCCATGCGTGACGAGAACCAGCTGCATGCCGCCATTGTGGAGATAGTAGTGAAAGACAGGGCGGAAGTGAAATACTCCACCGTGCAGAACTGGTATCCCGGTGATGAGAACGGCAGGGGAGGGGTGCTGAACCTTGTGACCAAGCGCGGTGACCTGAGGGGTGTTGACAGCAAACTGTCGTGGACACAGGTGGAGACGGGAAGTGCCGTCACATGGAAATATCCCTCGTGCATCCTGCGAGGTGACAATTCGCAGGCGGAGTTCTACAGTGTGGCGGTGACCAACCATCACCAGGAAGCCGACACCGGTACCAAGATGATACATATTGGCAGGAACACCAAGAGCACTATCATCTCCAAAGGCATCTCGGCAGGAAAGAGCCAGAACTCCTACCGCGGACTGGTCAGGGCAACCTCCACGGCAGACAATGCCCGCAACTATTCCTCGTGCGACTCGCTGCTGCTGGGCAGCGAGTGTGGTGCGCACACCTTCCCCTACATGGACATCCACAACGACACGGCAGTGGTGGAGCACGAAGCCACCACCAGCAAAATCAGTGAAGACCAGTTGTTCTACTGCAACCAGCGCGGCATTCCCACCGAGCAGGCCGTGGGACTTATCGTCAACGGCTATGCCAAGGAGGTGCTCAACAAACTGCCCATGGAGTTTGCCGTGGAGGCACAGAAACTGCTCAGCGTGTCCTTGGAGGGAACGGTGGGGTAATAAAAGAAAAATAGTTATAATAATCATTATGAGTTATCAGTCTATAGATTCTTTACAGAACACCCTTAAAAATACCGTATTTTTGCATACAAAAGATGCAAAGAAAGCGGCTGGTCGTGCGTTGGGAACAATAGTAGAGATAATCACGTACTATTTACTCAGAGAATGGGGCTTATGTGATTACATTTCCATAGAGAGAGGGCTACCTGAATTTGGCGATGACGATATTCGCCATAATGTTGAGTTTACTTTACATCCTGTGCTTCAGAAGAAATGTGTCAGTCAAGTTCCACTTCTTACATCTGCAAATATTATGAAACTCATAGAGGGTGAAATGACTAAAGATTTCTTTCAGAAGAAACCGAACAAGTTGATAGATGCTAACAACATTTTGAAAAACTCTTGTCTGTTGGCAGAGAATGAAGAACTGTTGCTGATTGCAAATCTGCACAAAAATGATAATTATGTTCACGTGGCTCTACAGCAAAGCACACCATTTGCAATGGTAGAGTGCAAACGGGTAGGAGTGGAAGAGGGATGTAAAAAAGGACCACAAACAATCGAAAAAGCGAAACAGGGGGCTTATGTTGCTCAAATGACTTCTGCTTTACAAAAGATATGGGTTGATGGAAAACGATATGGATTAATCTGTAAAGAAGGTAGTCCGGTTATTAAACCATACGAACAACTTCTGGATGAGGTCATTCTTCAGAAAGAACCTTTAAGAAAATTTATTTTGTCAATTGGAGTTGTGAGTAATCATGGTAATTGGTTCACTTCCAACAATAAGAACAAGGAGATGAAGGTATTGGCAAATGCTTATGATTGGCTGCTGTTTCTCACAGATGCTGGTTTGGCAGAATTTGTCACTACATTGCTTCTAAAACCAAAGTCTAAGTATAGGGTTGTGCGAGAAGCTTTTATCGCAAGTTACGAAGAAGGTAAAAAAACTAATATCTTTACCAAAACGAAAATAGACAGAGAGGCTCACGATGCACTATGTGACTATTTTTCCGAGAACATAAGAGCCATTGAAGGATGGTTTAATGTGATAACTCCTGAGGAACATCAAATATGCGGTCTTAGGCAGGCGTTAAATATATTGAAAGATAAGAATTGGAGGTGATTATGACGGCAGGAAGACATGTAAATACATTAAGTCAAAGTTGGGGTACTCCCCCTAAATATGTGAACGCAATCAAGAGATTTTGGGGGGGACACATTGGACTTGACCCTTGTTCTAATGAGTATTCTGTGGTTCATGCAAATGTGGAATTTCGACTTCCGGAAAAAGATGGCTTAACAGAAGAATGGGCGAGTAGCACCATTTTTGTCAATCCTCCTTATGGGGCAGACCGTATAAGAGGAACAACAATAAAAGATTGGTTGGCAAAATGTGCGTTTGCACATAAAAACTATGGGGCTGATGTCATAGCCTTAGTTCCCGTAGCTCCCAATACAGTTCATTGGAAAAAATTTGTTTTCGGTCAAGCTACTTCTATATGTTTTTTGTACGATACAAGGTTAAGATTCCTTGAAAACGGAAAAGATACAGGAAAGGGAGCTCCAATGGCATGTTGCCTTATTTATTGGGGAAATGAAAAAGATAGATTTATGGAGCACTTTTTGGATTATGGTGCTACTGTGGATATATCTAATTTGCTTAGATGCAAAATTGGAATAGAAAGAATAGAGCAAACATTCATGTATGTGAATTATTAAAGATAAAATCATGTTAGAAGTAAAAGACCTGCACGCCCGGATTGGCGAAAAAGAGATATTGAAAGGCATCAACCTGACCATACGCGACGGCGAGACACATGCCATCATGGGACCCAACGGTTCGGGAAAGTCAACCCTCAGCGCAGTGCTGGTGGGCAACCCCCTTTACGAAGTGACCCAGGGCTCCGCCTTTTTCAACGGGAAGAACCTGCTGGAGATGAAACCCGAAGACCGTGCCCATGAGGGACTGTTCCTCTCGTTTCAGTATCCTGTGGAGATACCTGGCGTATCAATGACCAACTTCATGCGTGCCGCCATCAATGAGAAACGCAAGTACGAGGGTAAGGAACCCCTCAATGCTGCCGACTTCCTGAAGATGATGCGCGAGAAAAGGAAGATAGTGGAACTGGATTCCAAACTCGCCAACCGCTCTGTCAATGAGGGATTCAGCGGCGGAGAGAAGAAAAGGAACGAGATATTCCAGATGGCGATGCTTGAGCCCCGTCTCTCCATCCTCGACGAAACGGATTCGGGACTTGACGTGGATGCCATGCGCATCGTGGCAGAGGGCGTGAACAAACTGCGTACACCAGAGACCAGCTGCATCGTCATCACCCACTACGACCGGTTGCTTGACATGATAAAACCCGATGTGGTGCATGTGCTCTATCAGGGACGTATCGTGAAAACCGCAGGTCCTGAACTGGCGCGCGAGATACAGGAAAGAGGCTATGACTGGATTAAGGCGGAGGTGAATCAATGATAACCAACCAATATACCCAACTCTACGAGCAGTGCCGTGACATGATATGCCTGCACAGCGCACCCGCCATGAATGCCGTGCGCGAACAGGCTTACAGGCACTTCTCTACACAGGGCTTCCCCTCCAAACGGGTGGAGCGGTACAAATATACCGATATGGAACCGCTCTTTGCTCCCGACTACGGACTGAACCTGAACAGACTGGAGATTCCTGTAAACCCTTACGACGCCTTCAAATGTGATGTACCTAACCTGAGCACGTCACTCTATTTTGTGGTCAACGACATCTTTCATACAGCCACCCAGCCCAAGAGGTCATTGCCCGAGGGAGTGGTGGTTGGCTCACTCAGGGAATATGCCACCCAGCACCCCGAATGGGTGGGGAAATACTATGCCCAAATGGCGAAGACGGATGAAGACGGTATCACCGCCCTGAACACGATGCTGGCACAGGACGGACTGTTGGTTTATGTGCCCAAGGGGGTGAAGGTAGATAAGACGATACAGGTAATCAACATACTGCGGGCTGACGTGGATCTGATGGTCAACCGCCGTGTACTTATTGTGGTGGAAGAACAGGCAGAGGTGAAACTGCTCTTCTGCGATCATGCTGCCGATAACCGCCGATTCCTTACAACGCAGGTGATAGAGGCGTATGTGGAAGCCAATGCTTCGCTCGAACTCTACTGTCTGGAAGAGACCCATGCCAAGAATGTCAGGGTGAGCAACTTGTATATTGCGCAAGAGCGCGACAGCAAGGTGAATCACCACCTTATTACCCTGCACAACGGTATTACGCGCAACCGTACCGACCTTGTGATGCAGGGCACGGGGGCATCGTGCAACCTGTGTGGCTGCGTGATAGCCGACAAGCAGCAGCATGTGGATAACAATACGCTGATAGACCACCGGGCTGCCCATTGTACCAGCAACGAACTTTATAAATATGTGCTTGATGATGAGGCTACCGGAGCCTTTGCCGGGAGGGTGCTGGTGCGTGCCGGTGCGCAGAAGACGGTGTCGCAGGAGCGCAACCAGAATATCTGTGCCACCAAAACGGCAAGGATGTTCACACAGCCTATGCTCGAGATTTATGCTGATGATGTGAAATGCTCGCACGGCTCCACCGTAGGACAACTTAACGATGCCGCCCTTTTCTATATGCGCCAAAGGGGAATTTCGCTCAAGGAAGCTAAACTGCTGCTTGAATTTGCCTTTGTCAATGAGGTCATTGACCAGTTGCAGCTGGAGCCTCTGCGCGACCGGCTGCACCACTTGGTGGAGAAGCGTTTCAGAGGTGAACTCAGCAAGTGCGAGGGCTGCAAACTGTGTAAATAAATCTTTCCTTCAGAAAAGCAATCAAAACAACATGTACGACTTATCTGCCATACGTCAAGATTTCCCCATTCTGTCGCGCACGGTATATAACCGTCCGCTTGTGTATCTCGACAATGCAGCCACCACCCAGAAGCCACTGTGCGTGCTGGACGCCATGAGAGAGGAGTACCTCAATGTGAATGCCAATGTTCACAGGGGTGTGCACTACCTGTCACAGCAGGCTACCGACCTGCATGAAGCTGCACGTGAAACGATACGCCAGTTCATCAACGCGCGCTCTACGGCAGAAATCGTGTTCACCCGTGGCACTACCGAGAGTATCAATCTGGTGGCATCCTCTTTCTGTGAGGCAATGATGAAGCCGGGCGATGAGGTGATTGTGTCGGAAATGGAACACCATTCCAACATCGTGCCCTGGCAATTACAGGCGCAGCGTCACGGCATAAGGCTCAGAGTGATACCCATTACCGACGGGGGCGAGCTGCAACTGGATATGCTGGAACGGCTGATAACGGAAAAGACAAGACTGGTGAGCATTGCCCATGTGAGTAATGTGCTGGGAACGGTAAATCCCGTGAAGGAGGTGGTTGGCATTTGTCATGCCCACGGAGTGCCTGTAATGGTGGACGGAGCCCAGAGTGCGCCTCATCTCAAGGTGGATGTTCATGAGTTGGATTGCGACTTCTTTGCTCTCAGTGGGCATAAAATGTATGGCCCTACAGGCGTGGGAGTGCTCTATGGCAAGGAAGAATGGCTGGAGAAGATGCCCCCTTATCAGGGTGGAGGAGAGATGATAGACAGGGTAAGCTTCGAGAAAACCACCTTTGAACGGCTGCCGTTCAAGTTTGAGGCTGGTACACCCGACTATGTGGCAACCCACGGACTTGCCACTGCCATACGCTATATGGAGCAGTTGGGCATGGATAATATAGCGGCATACGAGCGCGAACTCACAGCCTACTGCATGGAGAGGATGAAGGAGATAGACGGCGTGCGTATTTTCGGACAAGCCAGGGAAAAAGACGCGGTGGTGTCGTTCCTGGTGGGCGATATACACCATCTGGATATGGGCACCCTGCTCGACCGTCTGGGCATTGCCGTGCGCACCGGACACCACTGCGCTGAACCGCTGATGACACGCTTAGGCATACAGGGTACCGTGCGTGCCTCGTTTGCACTCTACAATACCAAGGAAGAGATAGATGTCTTGATAGAAGGCGTTAAGCGCGTGTGCACCATGTTCTGACGACTATTCCTCTGCCGCATGGATGCCCGACCGCTTGCATTGGAGCAGGGCAGACACCAACCATATCAGGCATAGCAGGCGTAGTATGAGGCTGCACTCTATGGGGAATACGGTGAATATAAAGGCCGCTTGGGCATTGAGCAGTAGGCCTGTTTGGTGACGGTTGATGTCGGTGCCCAGCAGATGAGCATAGTGGCGAGCCACCTTATCTATAGAGGAAGTGGCAAACAGGGTTATTCTTTTCATACAGTCTGTGGCGTTCTTTACGTTGTTTGCACGGGAGGTAAGTGTCAGTTCGGTTTTCATAATCAAGTGATGTTTATTGTTTACATTGCAAAGGAACGAATTTCTGTTGCACTATTTGTTCATAAAACAGACGATAGGGTTAAGTAAAACTAAAGAATGACTCTTTTCATGTTTTCTCTGACAGGCTGTTTCCATCTGGTGCTGCGTATATAAAGAAAAAGATATGTTGAAAAACCATTATTACGACCATCTGACAGAATGCGGATGCGACGAGGCAGGCAGGGGATGCTTGGCTGGCAGCGTGTATGCCGCCGCAGTGATACTGCCTCCCGATTATCAGAACGAGCGGCTCAATGATTCCAAACAACTCACTGAAAAGCAGCGCTATGCCCTGCGCACAGAGATAGAGCGTGATGCTGTGGCGTGGGCAGTGGGGGTGGTGACGCCCGAAGAGATTGACCGTATCAATATTCTCAATGCCAGCATTCTGGCAATGCACCGTGCCATCGACGGTCTGCAAGTGCGTCCTCAGGCGGTCATCGTGGATGGAAACCGTTTCAAACCATACCATGATTTACCCTATACTACCATAATAAAAGGCGATGGAAAATACCTTTCCATCGCCGCAGCCAGTATTCTGGCAAAAACTTATCGTGATGACTATATGAATGAGTTGGCACTCGCCTATCCGCAATACGACTGGCAGAGTAATAAAGGTTATCCCACCAAGAAGCACCGTGAGGCGATAGCCCTTCATGGCATTACTCCTTATCACCGGCGTTCTTATCGCTTGCTGGGCGACGGTCAGCTTTCACTTTGGCCGTAAGACCGCTGCCGACTGTTTGAGGTGATGCTCGGGCTGCCTTAATAGATGGCGGGCATCCATACTGTCATCTCACTCTTGCCCCTGTTGCCCCATGCGTAGTAGGGTATAAGGCGCACTTTCACCTTTTTCTTGTCTGTACTCGCCGTGCGATACAGGGTGCCTGTCCATGATTTCTCACTGCGATCAACAGCCTCTGTCTCTAAAGCCATCATGCGGCTTCCCTCGATAGTGGTCTCCACAGGGGTGAACTTGGCATTGACGGGAATGGCGATATTGTCGATATCCACGCCGTTCAGGTCATTACTCTCCAGACAGTACAGTATGGGACCACGCTGTACAGCCACCTGTCCTCTACATTCTTCCACAAGCGGATTGGCTTCTATCACCTTGGTTTCCATGGGGAGTGTGAGGGTGATGATGTCGCCTTTGCTCCACGACTGGGTAAGGGTGAGGTATTCGCCGGCTTTGGAAGCCGTAATCTCCTGTGTCACGCCTTTCTTCTGTGTGATGCTCACCTTGGCGCCATCTGCCCATTCGGGTATTCTGAGTCTTATGTCAAACTCCTTGCTGCCTTTCAGTTGGGTGATGGTCAGTTTCACGGTACCGTCCCAAGGGTAGTCAGTCTCTTGCTTGATGCCTACAGTGCCCAGTCCGTCAATCTGTGTCTTCATGGTGTTGGCACCATACATGTTCACATAGATGCTGTGGTCGCGCCCTATGCTGTAGGCGTAGTTCTGTGCCTGGCACAGCGTGCGCAGGGTGTTGGGAGGGCAGCAGAAACAGCTGATGTATTCTGTGCGCTCCTTGGGCCAGCGCAACTTGTAGGGCAGCTCGTCGCTCATGCGCAGCGGATTGGTATAGAAATACTTCTTTCCGTCAAGACTGATACCGCAAAGGATACTGTTGTAGAAGCTGTTTTCCACCAATCCTGCATACTTCTCTTCGCCCGTGGCAAGAAGCATGCGCCAGTTGAGCAGCATGTTGCCGATATTGGCGCAGGTCTCGTTGTGGGCGGTGGAGTGGGGCAGTTGGTAGGGGCGTCCGTAACTCTGGTGCACCTTCTGCACGTTGTCGGGCTTGTAGTCGGTGCCGTCGGGCGAGGTGCCGTCGTACAGGGCGCCACAGGCACCGTTGATATACATCTTGCGGTTTACGATGTCATCCCATATCGAGGTCAGGTTTTTCATCAGTTGCTCCTCGCCGCTCTCGATATACAGGTCTGCTACACCGGCATAGAGGTAGTTGGCTCTTACCGAGTGTCCCATGGCCTGATACTGCTGTCGGAAGGGGATTCTGTCCTGATTGTCGTCGGTACCGTTTTCCACCTTCCCGCGGATGTCTATCATGCCCTGTGCCGTTGTCAGATAGCGCGGGTTGCCGGTGGCGCGGTATATCTCCACCATTGCCATGTAGTGTGAGGGGCAGATGGCGTTGCGTGCCAGTTCATCGGCATTGTTCTCATAGAATGAGCAGAGGAAGTCGGCAGCCTTCACGGCACAGTCAAACAGGGTGGTCTTGCCGGTGGCGCGCTTGTGGATAATACCGGCGGTGATGAGGTGCCCCAGATTGTATGTCTCGAAGTTCAGTCGGTTGCCGAAAGCACCGTCCTTGCCCGAGCCCACCTTAGTGCCTATCACCTCGTTTTCCTTGGCTTCATCCTGTAGTGCCTTCTTGTTCATCTCGGCAATGATTACCGGGGTGTGCAGATAACCGTCAGGCCGTTGTGCCTTGGCGATGAGTCGTATCACCTCGTCGGCAATCTTTTCCAGTTGGGCATCATGGGTCACGGCATATACCGAAACCACTGCCTCTAACCATTTGTAGAAGTCGCCGTCGTGGAAAGGAGGACCGTGGCGCTTGCCCTGTTTCTCTCCGGCTGCAATGAGAAAGTTGTTATAACTATGTCCCTTGTCCGACTTCCATGTTTCCCACATGCTCTGCACGGAGGTGCCTCCAAACACGTTGAAGCGCTCGCCCCAGAAACCCTTGTCCCATTTCACGTCGGTAATGGGAGTGGCATCCATTACGGCATGCTTGCTGTTGTGGGTGTAAGTCATCCCCTCGTGCTGTGCCTGACATGGCATACTGCAGAGCATCATGGCTACTGCCGACAGTGCGGTCAGTGCCGTTGCTTTCTTATTGAATGTTCTCATTATTTGTGATGGGTGTTGTAGATGTTTTTACAAAAATACGGAAAAAAACAGCCATCACATTGCTACTTATGACTATTCGCATAGTTTCTTATAAGTATTTAACATTTCAGAAACGGTGGCGGATTCCATAAGCAAGTGCAAATTTAATATATTTCTTCCTTAATCATGTCT
>JBJEKQ010000034.1:0-52212 GCA_051878715.1 Prevotella sp. | reverse complement strand
TGGCTCTGGTGGATGGAGAGTATCAGGTTGTGAAGGGAGGTCCTGCCTACGAGCATCTGCCTGCCAATCCTGCCGTAGAAGGCATCACTTTCCCAGAGCGTGACGTGCAGGGAACCATCATCGACTATAGCCGCCCCACACATAGCGGAGCATGTCAGATGGTATATGAAGAGGGAGCTTCGGTGGATTATACCCAGGGCGTATTCTTCGTCAACGAGGACTGGTACGGACACCAGAACTCCACCGTCAATTTCCTCACCAACGACGGTGAGTGGATCTACCGCGTAGTGCAGAAGGAGAATCCCGGTGTGGAACTGGGATGCACCAACCAGTACGGTGCCATCTATGGCGACAGATTCTACCTCATTGCCAAGCAGGAGAAAGACCCCGGTGCATCTGTTACGGGCGGACGTCTCACCATCTGTGATGCTAAGACCATGAAGGTGCTCAAGCAATTCGCCAATATCTCCGTGGATGCCAATGGCAACAGCAATGCCGACGGACGCGGATTCCTCGGCGTGGACGAACACAAGGGCTATGTGGGTACAAGCAACGGCATCTATGTGCTCGACCTCGACGAACTGGAGCTGAAGGGATCCGTGACGGGTTCGGAAAACATCGGCGGCTCTGCCTACGACCAGCTCTACAGCGGACAGGTGGGCAACATGGTGCGTGTGGGCGACCGTGTCTTTGCAGTACACCAGAGCAAGGGACTCCTCGTCATCAATCCTGCCACCGACCAGGTGGAGCAGATCATTGAGGGCATAGAAGGATGGGGCTTCGGCTCCGTGGTCCTCTCCAAGGACGGCAACCTGTGGCTCAGCCTTGCCAGTTCTTCAGGCAGCGGACAGGCCGACACACGCATCATGAAGGTAAATCCCTATACCTTGGAGACAGAAGTAATAGACCTGCCCGAGGGCATCTATGGCCCTGCCAACTCCTGGTATGCATGGACACCCGACTGCTTCTGTGCCAGCCAGCAGCAGAACGTGCTCTACTGGAACGGCGGCAACTCTTCGTGGTTCAGCGGATACACTGTATATAAGTACGACATCGACAACAACGAGTTCTCCACCTACATCGACTACAACAGCGACCCCGACGGATGGCAGATCTACGGCTGCTCTTTCCGTGTGAGTCCGACGGGCGATGAGGCTTTCGTGAGTCTGTTCAAGAGCTTTGGCGACCCCACATACGTGGTGCGCAAATATGATGCCGACGGCAACCAGCTGGCAGAATATCCCATGATACAGAACTACTGGTTCCCATCCCTGCCTGTCTTCCCCGACAATGAGGCTCCCGTGGTCACCAATCCCGATGATGTCAGCATGTCATTGGGTGCTTCCGTTGAGGTGTCTCTCAAGGACATTGCCACCGATGCCGACAACTTTGACGCTGCCATCGTGAAGACCGTCAAGGCAGTGAGCGACGAAACCGTTCTGAAGGCAGAAGTCGTAGCCGACAACCTCGTCATCACTCCGCTGAAGACCGGTGACGCCGTGATTACTCTTGGCATCAATTCCAATGGCAAGTTGGACGAGGCAAGGGTCAACGTGACAGTGGAAACGGCAACTGGCATCGGAAGTGTTGAGGCTTCACCTGCAGGAGCAGAGATATACGACATCAATGGTGTGAAGACATCAACCATCAAGCGTGGTGTCAACATCATCCGCCGTGCTGACGGTAGTGTAATCAAGGTGTCTGCCATAAAGTAGGCATACCTTAATGTGATAAGTTAATCCCCCGGGCAAATCGTCCGGGGGATTATAATTGAAGCCGGGTTTGTTGGGGAGTCCGTTGGGTTTAACGTGAGATGCTCATGAGCAGGTCTGTATGCAAGCGATGCTTTTCGTCGTTGCTTTCCAGATAGTATTGCGGTTGATGGATATACCCTTTGAGGTCTGACGAGAGTAGCATCCAGGCATAGATATTGCCCTGTGAGGGCTGGACGTCTGTGGCTGCATCGTGAACGGCTACCGAAAAGGTGGAGCCTGCAGGGGCTTTCATGTGAAGCTTTATCCTGCCGTAGGGCTGTGCACTGCCATCTATCCGCTCTATGGTGATGGGCTGTGGCGAGGTTGCGGGATGCACAAACACCATACGGTCGGCAAGGACGTTGCCCTCAGTGTCAATCACTGAAAAACGGTTCACCCCTTCTTCCATATCCTCCCTGCCGCAGTTCAGTGCCAAGGGGTTGCCGTCGCATACAAAGGGTACCACGGCATACACGCTGCCGCGATAGGTCTGTATCAGTGCCAAAGGCTCGTTGTGCAGTTCCACCGACGTACTTACGGTGATACGCGCCTTGAGCGAGTCGGCCATGTCCACTTTTAGTGCCACCCCTATCGGCTCCGGTTCGGGCAACCTGATGACGGCATGGCGACCGGTGGTGTCTGTAAGGTGCAGTGACATGGGCATTCCCTGCTGGGGCAGGAAGGTAAACCGTCCCATGCCCTCGTGCTCTGTCTGTACGGCAGCCACCGTATCTTTCCTGCATACAAGATAGCCGGTTGTCTGCAGGGGCATCCCTTCGTCGTCAGTCACTACGATGGTCATCCTGCTTTTGATGCCGCTGATGCTGTGCCCGCCCTCGGGATGAAAGGTCACCCTCATACCCTGTTTCTTTATTGAAGTCGCTTGAACCGGCGCATCGTTTGTTTCCGTACGGTTGTTGGGCAACCGTTTGTTGTGCCCCCTTGATTCTATCTTTGGCTGTGCGTATTGTCCCGCCCTTTTCGGAGTTTCAAAGATGGGGAATACGCGTGAGAAAACGGCATCGCTGCCCTCGTTGACCATATAGCGCGTGTAGGCACGCACTTCGTAAAAGCCGGAGGTGAACAGACTGTCAAGCGGCAGGCATCCCTCTGCCTGTCCGTTCTGCAAGTGCAGCTTGTGTGTCTGCAGCACATCGCCTGACGGTGCCACCAGTTCCACATACAGCACCCGGCTCAGATTGGTCAGTCGGTTGCTGTCTGTGCGCATCACATACGCCTTCAGCCAGATATCTTCTCCTCTGAAATAGGCGGTGTTGTCGAAGTGCAGATATGCCCGCTCCAAAGGGAAGGAGCGGTGAAACTGTTCTATATCTGTCACAAACTGTTTCAGCTTTTGCAGTGCCTTGCGCTCTTTCTCGCTGCTGTTGCTGTCCAGCAGATGCTGTGCGGTAGCATGACTCGCGTTATAAAGGCACAATACGGCAAGCAACACTGTCAGAATATGGTGGATGGTGCGGTGTGTTGTTCTCATGGCTGTTGGTAAACAGTTGGTTGCATTTGTGGTGTCATTCCCTCGGCACTCACCGAAATCTCCCGGCACGATGAGCTGTTGCTGAACTCTATCGTGGCGTTGCCCTGCTCGTCTGCCGTCACATGGGGGTTCCAGTAAAGGGTGCGCCGGTAATCCTCTTCCTTGGGAAGTATGCGGTAGTCGGGTGAGAAAAAGGACTCGGCAATATCGTATCCGTTGAATAGGGTGCGCCGCTGTCCCTTGCCGGCGGCGGTGAAATAGTGGTGCACATAGATGAACACGGTTACGGGAGCGTATGCCTTCAGTGCCGGACAGGGCAGGATGCTGGCAAAGGCATTGGGATTCTCAGAGATATATACGCTCTTCACCTCCTCCATCTCCACGGGAAAGGGTTTGAGCCATTGCTTGCTGAACGAGCAGGTAGCCATGGCGTTCTTGTCTTTGCTGAAGGCGGGGGTGATACCTGTGAGGGCATAGAAACGGTTGTTGATAATCCACACGATGGGACGGTTCTTATAGTAGGGAGCCTCATTGGAAATGGATTTCTGTTCCGTTTCCAACTGTTCCATCTCGGCATTGAGCCGATCCAGGGCATCAGTCAGTTCTGCGCTTTCGGCAGCATCCGTTTCGGCGGCTTCGGCTGCTTGCAGTGCGTTGATTCCATCAAGGGTTGTCTCTGACACGTCATCCCCGGTACCGTTAAACAGCCTGTTTTTAGAAGAGAGCCATTTGAAGAACTCCGGGGTATCTTCCCCGCTGTCCAGCAAGCGGTCGGTCTCCTTGTCCACATTATAGTACAGGTCTGCCCAGTACTGCGCCCGTTGTTCGTTCTCCCATGCCGTAAAACGGTCGAACGAGCGTTTCTTCTTGATGATTACGTTCTGCAACTGGTGCACCTTTTCCGTCATCGACTTCCCTTTTTCTTCCTCGTGGATAGCATCTGCCTCTTCCTCCTCCATTTGTCGCAGGGGCAGAGCCGTGGCTTGCGCAGCCGTCACCCTTGTTTCCTGAGGCGACAGCAAGCGGGCTGCCGGCGAGAACTGGCGGTCAATGGCAATGCGGTATTTCTTCTTCCCATCGGCATCGGTGGCATTAAGCAGCATGGTCCATTCCCCTTCGCAGTCGGGCACCTGAAAGGCATATCTGCCGCCCTGCTGTGTACAGATTTGTCCGCTCAGTGATTGTCCGTCTTTGTTGAACAGGTTTATTTTCAGCTGCACCCCCTCTGCCGTCTTTATCTTCTTTGAGGCAGGAGTCAGTGTGCCCAGTACGTAGAGTGCATCCTCAATGGGCTGCGTGCCGCTGAATCCGCCGGAATGGTGGAAGGCTGCCGCTGCTTGCAGGGTGCTGTCCACACCTCTGATAATGGCAGTGCTTTCCTGTGCCAGGGATTTGGCTGTGCTTACCAGTATCAGCAAGGTAGTCAGCAAGCGATGTGTAGTGTGTGTTGTCATGATGTTGCATGGGTTGCCAACAGGGGCATTTTTCTGCTGTAAAGTTACACGAAAAACAGCAACTGACAAAGAAAAAGGCAATATTCCGACAAAGAATCATTGAACCCAAACCGGTCATTAGCGTTGTCATCATAACGCTAATGACCGGTTTGGATTCAATGTGTTCTATGCTGATTTATAGAACCCGCCTTAACTCTTTCCTTCCATCTTGTTCTTGATGTGTTCCTCGTACTCGGCTATTTCGCGCTCGGCGATATGAGCCAATCCATAGTGCTCGTCGTGTTGGGAAAAGTCGAGGCCTACGCGCTCGCTGGCTTCGCTCACGCGCATCGGTATCATGCGGTCGATGAGCCAGTAACCGAAGTAACTCATCAGGAAGGTGTAGATGATGACGATGGCAACCGCCAGCAGGTGGTACAGGAAGATGACGAAGCCGTCCCAGGTGCCGGCAATCAGTCCCTCCTGGATAAAGATGCCGGTGAGCACAGTGCCGAAGATACCGCCGGTGCCATGGGTGGGGAACACGTCAAGGGCATCGTCCACACGCGACTGGCTGCGCCAATATACGGCGATGTTGCAGATGATGGTGATGACAAATGAGATGAAGATGCTCTGCCCCACGGTGACATAGCCGGCAGAAGGAGTGATGGCCACCAAGCCTACCACACAACCCACGGCGGCACCCATGGCAGAGGGCTTGCGGCCACGCAGGCAGTCGAAGAATATCCAGGTCATCATGGCGGTGGCAGAAGCCGTGTTGGTGTTCAGGAACGCCTTTACCGCCGTGCCGTCGGCATGGAGCGAGGAACCCGCATTAAAACCGAACCATCCCAGCCACAGCATGGCGGCTCCGAGAAGCACAAACGGGATGTTGGCAGGTTCTGCCTTGCGTGTGGCGGAAGAGCGGCGCCCTAAGAAGATGGCACCCGCAAGGGCTGCCACACCCGAAGAGGCATGTACCACGATACCGCCTGCAAAATCTACCACGCCCCATTTCAGGAAAAGTCCGTCGGGATGCCATGTCATGTGTGCCAGAGGGCAGTAAATGACTACGAAGAAGAAGATCATAAAGAACAGGTAGGCGGAAAACCTGACACGCTCGGCAAAGGAACCTGTGATAAGCGAGGGCGTGATGATGGCAAACTTCATCTGGAACAGAGCGAAGAGTGCCAGGGGGATGGTGGCACCGCCCAAGATGTTGCCCGTGGGAGTGGTATATATGTCGCCGCCCACATGTTCGAACATCAGGAAGGTGAGGGGGTTGCCGATGACGCCGCCGATATCGTCACCGAAACAGAGGCTGAAACCGAATACCACCCACAGCACGCTGATGATGCCCATGGCGATGAAACTCTGGAGCATGGTGGATATGACATTCTTGGCACCTACCATGCCACCGTAGAAGAATGAAAGTCCCGGTGTCATCATCAGCACGAAGATGGTGGCAGTGATAAGCCACGCCACATCTGCCGTGTCAATGACAGACAGGTCACAGGTAAAGGAAGGTTCTTTGGCAAACAGACCGGCGATGGCAATTACCATCATGGCGGTCATAAGGATAATCCAACGTTTTTTCATAGGAAAAAGCTCAATCTTTATTTTTTAATCCTTTAATTCTTCACATACGCCTCCTCATGCACTCCTGCCACGGCACGTCCGCTGGGTTCATTCATGTTCTTGAAGGCTTCGTCCCATGCCAGTGCTTCTGCAGTGCTGCATGCCACACTGGGTACACTGGGCACGCTGAGGGCAGCGGAGTCGCTGGGGAAATGTTCGGCAAAGATGGAGCGGTAGTAGTACTCCTCTTTGTTGCGTGGGGGGTTGATGGGGAAGCGTTCTGCAGCGTGTGCCATCTGCTCGTCGCTCACCGCCGAAGCCGTAATCTGCTTCAGCGTGTCAATCCATGAATAGCCCACACCATCGCTGAACTGCTCCTTTTGTCTCCATGCCACTTCGGCAGGCAGCATACTGCTGAACGCCTCGCGCACAATCTTCTTTTCCATGGTCTGCCCAGGGCACATCTTTGCCTCGGGATTGGTGCGCATAGCTACATCAAGGAACTCCTTGTCGAGGAATGGCACGCGACCCTCCACGCCCCATGCCGACAGGCTCTTGTTGGCTCGCAGGCAGTCGTAGAGATACAGCTTGGAGAGTTTGCGTACCGTCTCTTCGTGGAATGCCTTGGCATCGGGAGCCTTGTGGAAATACAGATAGCCACCGAAAATCTCGTCGGCACCCTCGCCCGAGAGCACCATCTTGATGCCCATCGACTTGATTACCCTTGCCAGCAGATACATGGGTGTGGAAGCCCTGACAGTGGTCACGTCGTAGGTCTCGATATAGTAGATGACGTCGCGGATGGCGTCGAGTCCTTCCTGTATGGTGTAGTTTATCTCATGGTGCACGGTGCCGATATGGTCGGCTACCAGTTTTGCCTTCGCCAGGTCGGGCGCACCTTTCAGTCCTACGGCAAAGGAGTGCAGCCGTGGCCACCAGGCGCGGGTGGAACCATCGTCCTCGATGCGGTGTTCGGAAAATTTCTTGGCGATGGCACTGATGACTGAAGAGTCGAGACCGCCCGACAGCAGCACGCCGTAGGGCACATCACTCATCAGTTGCCTTTTCACGGCATCCTCCAGTGCATCGTGTATGCTGTTCACGTCGGCAGGATTGTCCTTGATATGCTCATAATCCATCCAGTCGCGTGAATAATATTTCTTCATCTTCCCTTCTTTGCTGTAATAGTAGTGTCCCGGCAAGAACGGTTCATATCGGTCGCAGTTGCCCTCCAAGGCTTTCAGTTCGCTTGCCACATACACTTTGCCATCGTTGTCATAGCCAATGTAGAGGGGGATGACACCGATGGGGTCGCGGGCGATGAGGAACGTGTCGGTTTCGGCATCGTAAAGTGCAAAGGAAAAGATGCCGCTAAGGTCTTCCAAGAAGTCAATACCCTTGTCTCGGTACAGGGCAAGAATCACCTCGCAGTCGCTGCCCGTCTGGAACTGGTAGGTGTCTGCATAGCGTTTGCGTATTTCCTGATGGTTGTAGATTTCACCGTTGACAGCCAGCACCTGCTTCATGTCAGGGCTGAACAGTGGTTGTTTGCCCGATTCGGGGTCAACGATAGACAGACGTTCATGGGCAAGGATGGCGGTGCCGCCACAGTAGATGCCGCTCCAATCGGGTCCGCGATGACGGATTTTGCGGCTCATTGCCAGTGCTTTCTCTCTGAGTTCAGGTGTCTGTTGCTGAATGTTGAAGATAGATACAATTCCACACATAATTTTATTCCTTTTTAGTTATTTGATGTTTGCTTTATATTTGGGAGTTATGATGAGGAGTTATGATGGGGAGTTATGATGGGGAGTTATGATGAGCCAAATGTTATTTCGCAGCTTGTGATGCTCAAGACTAATGGCTCTATTAACTTCCCATTATAACTTCTCCTTATAACTCCCCATTATAACTTCCTCTTTTACTTAGTTGTAGCAGCTCTCTCCGTGCTCGTAGATATCAAGTCCCTCTTCCTCAATACGCTTGTCAACGCGGATGCCGGCAATCTTCTTGATGCTGAAGAACAGGATGACACCTGCTACGGCTGCCCACAAGTCGATGGCGAGAACACCCAAGGCCTGAGCACCCAGGAAGCCGAAGCCTCCGCCGTAGAATGTGCCGCCGTCAACGGCAAGCAGACCGGTCATCAAGGTACCCAGAATACCGCATACACCGTGTACGGAACTTGCACCCACAGGGTCGTCGATATGCAGTTTGGTGTCGATGAACTCAATGGAGAATACCAGTACGATACCTGCTACCAGACCGATGATGGTTGCACCGAGAGGTGACACAAGGTCACAACCGGCAGTGATGGCTACCAAACCCGCAAGTACACCGTTGAGGGTGAGTGAGAACGAGGGCTTTCCATACTTCAGCCATGAGGTGAACATGGTGGCGATACCACCGGCGGCGGCAGCCAGGTTGGTGGTGAGGAACACGTGAGATATGGCTTCACGGTTTACTTCGCCAGAAGCAGCCAATTGTGAACCGGGGTTGAAGCCGAACCAGCCAAACCACAGGATGAATACGCCCAGTGCGGCAGCCATCAGGTTATGTCCGGGAATGGCACGGCTCTTGCCGTTCTTGTCGTATTTGCCCAAACGGGGACCTAAGGCGATAGCACCTACGAAGGCAAGCACGCCACCCACAGAGTGTACGATGGCAGAGCCGGCAAAGTCGTGGAAAGTGGTGCCGAAGGTGGTCATCATGAAGCTGCCCTCATCGCCGTTGCACAGCCATCCGCCACCCCATGTCCAGTGACCCGAGATGGGGTAGATGAGCAGAGAGATGAATACGGAATAGATGCAGTACATGGAGAACTTGGTGCGCTCTGCCATAGCTCCGGAAACGATGGTGGCTGCAGTGGCACAGAATACTGTCTGGAAAATCAGAAAGCCCTCTACAGGCAGGTCAAAGCCTGGATCGTAGAACGAGATGTCACCGAAATGGGGCATTCCGATGAAGCCCTCGCCGCTGCTTCCGAACATAAAGCCGAAGCCTATGAGCCAAAAAAGGATGGAACCGAACGTAAAGTCCACAAAGTTCTTGAACAGGATGTTGGCAGTGTTCTTGCTGCGGGTAAAGCCTGCCTCGCACAGTGCAAAGCCCGGCTGCATGAAGAACACCAGCATGGCAGCCAGCAACATCCATACGGTATCTAATGAAAGCGCCACATCGGTGACCGCATCAGCAGTTAAAAATAGGTGTGTCATAATCGTTGTGTTTTATTTTGGCGGGGTGTTGTCCTATCCGCGCTGTGGTTTGTGTTTGTGTTGTTATTATCCTAAATACGCTTGTCTGTGTTGTTATTTATTCCCTTTTATATAATGTATCAGGATAAGATGTCGGTGGAACTTACGTTACCACCGAAATGGCATGCAATGCTTATTTCTCTTGCTCTGCATTGTATAGCGCTATATCGCCACGTTCGGCGGTACGGATGCGTATTGCATCCTCAATGGGTATTACAAAGATGCGTCCGTCGCCAATCTCACCGGTATAAGCTGCCTTCTGGATAGCGGTCACGGTGCGTTCCACATTCTTGTCGCGTACCACCACATTGATTAAAATGCGCTCAATGCAACTCGTGTCATACATCACGCCACGGTAAATACGCGCCTGGCGCATCTTGCCTTCTCCTCTTACATCATAGTAAGAGAACCACTCAATGTCGGCGGCAAGCAGTGCTTCCTTCACATCCTCAAACTTGGTCTTGCGGATGATTGCTTCAATCTTTTTCATGTTTACCTCTCCTATTAGTTAATATAACAATTTGATATCTTTCTGGTGCAAAATTACAGCAAAGTGTTAGTTTGACAAAAGGAATTGCTTCAAAAAGAAAGTGATTTTGAAATTAAATTAACAAGTATTAAAAACATAACCCGATTTGCTTACGAATTGAAAGAAAAAGCATGAAAATTGTAATAATTTGCAATTCGCTGATAAAAAGTAGAATAAAATGTATGCTTTTTCATTATAATAAATATCATATTGTCGTATCTTTGCATTGGAAATGAAACAAAAGGTCATCAAATCGGTAAGCCGAGTGACACTTTTCAATTTCATTATAATAATAGAGAGAACAGACATAAGTACAGACATAATTAGGGTTTAAAGATTGAAACAATGACACGAACCATCCATTTCACAAAAATGCACGGAGCCGGCAATGACTACATCTATGTGAATACGATGAAGGAGCATGTCGGGAATCCCGAGGCTGCGGCAATACAGTGGAGTGCACCACACACGGGTATTGGCAGTGATGGTTTGGTGCTCATTGGAAAGTCGCCGGTACCTGAAGCCGATTTCTCCATGCGCATATTCAATGCCGATGGTTCGGAAGCCATGATGTGTGGCAACGCCTCCAGGTGCATAGGCAAGTACTTGTATGAAAAAGAGATGACAAATGCCACGGAGATAAGGCTGCTTACCCTGTCAGGGGTGAAGGTGCTGAAACTGCATGTGGGCGGAGACAACAAGGTGGAGAGCGTTACGGTAGATATGCTGGAACCTGCACTGGAGAGCAAAGCCCAACTGGCAGCGGAGCCCGATGGCAACCACGAAATAGAGATAAAGGTGGAGGGCGGTGCATTTAAAGGCACTTTTGTGTCGATGGGGAATCCGCATTTTGTAACCTTTGTGGACGACGTGGAAAGCATGGATATTGCCAAATGGGGTGTACTGATGGAGCATCATCCCGCTTTTCCTGAACGCTGCAACATAGAGTTTGCACAGATAACCAGTGAGGGAATCCTAAGGACTCGCGTGTGGGAGAGGGGCAGTGGAATTACCATGGCATGCGGTACAGGTGCCTGCGCCACCGCAGTGGCGGCTGCCGTAACGGGAAGAAACGGCAGACAGGCAAAGATAGTGATGGACGGCGGTACGCTGGAGATTGCATGGAGCGAAGCCGACAATCATGTGTATATGAGCGGTCCTGCGGCTTTCGCTTTTGAAGGTGATATCGCCCTGCCCGAAGAAGAAAAACAAGAATAGCAAACTTCAATATATAACCAACAAAAAGAACTGAAATATGGCATTAGTAAACGAACATTTCCTGAAATTGCCGAACAACTATCTGTTCGCCGACATCGCCAAAAAGGTGAATGCCTTCAAGGTGTCTCACCCTCACGCTAACGTAATCAGCTTGGGCATCGGTGACGTGACACAGCCGCTGTGTCCTGCCGTGCTTGAGGCTATGCACAAGGCGGTGGAAGAGATGGGCAGCAAAGACTCGTTCAGAGGCTACGGGCCTGAACAGGGATACTCCTTCCTGCGGGAGGCGATTGTGAAGAACGATTACCTGCCCAGGGGCATACATCTGGATCCCTCGGAGGTTTTTGTAAATGATGGTGCCAAGAGCGACACAGGCAACATACAGGAACTGGTGAGATGGGACAACAGCATCGGTGTGACCGACCCCATCTATCCTGTGTATATCGACTCTAACGTGATGATAGGAAGGGCTGGTGTGGTGCAGGACGGCAAATGGAGCAACGTGGTGTATATGCCGTGTACGGCAGAGAACAACTTCACTCCGCAGATACCCGACCGCAGGGTGGATATTATCTATCTCTGCTATCCCAATAACCCCACGGGAACAGTTATCTCTAAGGAGGAACTGCGTAAGTGGGTAAACTATGCGCTGAAGAACGACACCCTGATATTCTATGATGCCGCCTATGAGGCTTACATACGTGAAGACCATGTGCCGCATTCCATCTACGAGATAAAAGGAGCGAGAAAAGTGGCCATCGAGTTCAGAAGTTATTCCAAGACGGCAGGCTTTACAGGCGTAAGGTGCGGCTATACCGTGGTGCCCAAGGAACTGACTGCCGCCACCATCAGTGGGGAGCGCGTGCCTCTGAACCCGTTGTGGAACCGCAGACAGTGTACTAAGTTCAATGGCACCAGCTATATCAGTCAGAAAGCCGCTGAAGCCACCTATTCCGCAGAAGGCAGAGAGCAGGTGAAGGAGGTGATAGATTACTACATGACCAATGCCGCGATGATGCGCGAGACACTCACCTCACTGGGCATCCAGGTATTTGGCGGCAAGAACGCTCCCTATCTGTGGGTGAAAACTCCCGACGGTTCTGGCAGTTGGCGCTTCTTTGAGCAGTTGCTCTATAACGCCCATGTGGTGTGTACGCCCGGTGTGGGCTTCGGTCCGAGTGGCGAGGGATATATCCGCCTGACGGCATTCGGCGACCGCAACAACTGCGAGGAGGCGATGGAACGCCTGACCAAATGGTTGAAATAAATGGCAATGGCAACACAGACACTTTTCACGACACAAACGTAGAATACCATACAACACAAATATAAGCAGACGTGCCGAAAACGCACGGCAATGACAACACAACACAAAATAAAACACAGTTAAATTAAAAAATTAAATGGTTATGAAGAATGTAAAAAGATTGGGTCTTGCAGCGTTGATGCTGTTGGGCGGAATGAGTACCGTGAGTGCACAGGACAACTTGGAAGCAACTGTATCTGCTGATGCCGTTTCCAGCTACATCTGGCGTGGACAGGATTTGGGCGGTGTCAGTTTCCAGCCTACTTTGGGAGTATCGTACAAGGGATTGTCTCTCAGCGCATGGGGCAGTGTGGGATTGGAAAGTAAAGATACCAAGGAACTTGACCTGACCTTGGCATATTCCATCGGCGGTTTCAATATCGGAGTGACCGACTACTGGTTCTCTGGTGGCTCAAATGATGGTGAACGTTATTTCATGTACGAGGCACACCGTACAAGTCATGTCTTTGAGGCAAACATCGGTTATGACTTTGGTTTTGCTGCCATCCAGTGGTACACCAACTTTGCCGGCAACGACTATCGCATCAAAGACAATGGTGAGGAAACCCATGCCTATTCATCTTACGTTGAAGTATCGGCACCTTTCACCGCAGGAGGTGTGGATTGGACGGCTGCCGTAGGTGCTGCTCCTTTCAAGAGTTCGTCGGTATATGGAAACAATCAGAAGTTTGCCGTAATCAATGCCTCCCTCAAGGCAAGCAAGGACATCAAGGTAACTCCTACCTTCAGTGTACCCGTATTTGCACAGTTGGCTGCCAATCCCTATACTCAGAAGGCATACATGGTGTTTGGCTTTACCCTTAGACCATAAGTTAGTAAATACAACACATACCTTTTCGGAACAGCGTTTGATACGCTGTTCCGAAAACAAAAGCCATTGTGCTTTGTGGAGCGGCTCCGGGTAAATGATGAGATGGAAGAAATAGAAAAACAATCACATAAAACTTTTAAACAATGACAAATTTAAGATTTCAGGTTGTAGGTGAGGCCTTCAAGAAAAAGGCTCTCGAAGTGAAAGCGCCCACAGAGCGCCCTTATGAATACTTTGGCAAAAAGGTATTCAACCGTGAGAAGATGTACAAATATCTTCCCAAGGATGTATATGAAAAAATGGTTGACGTGATTGACAATGGTACCCGTTTGGACCGCTCTATAGCTGATGCTGTGGCAGCCGGTATCAAGCAGTGGGCCGTTGAGAATGGCGTTACTCACTATACACACTGGTTCCAGCCTCTTACAGAAGGTACCGCAGAGAAGCACGACTCCTTCATAGAGCACGACGGAAAGGGTGGTATGGTAGAGGAGTTCTCCGGAAAACTGCTGGTACAGCAGGAGCCTGACGCCTCTTCCTTCCCCAGCGGTGGTATCCGAAACACTTTCGAGGCTCGCGGATATTCTGCATGGGATCCCACATCGCCCGTTTTCATCATGGACGACACCCTCTGTATTCCTACCATCTTCATCTCTTATACAGGTGAGGCACTGGATTACAAGGCACCGTTGCTGCGCACCCTGCGTGCCGTGAATACGGCTGCTACCGAGGTATGCCACTATTTCTATCCCGAAGTGAAGAAGGTGCAGAGCAATCTGGGTTGGGAGCAGGAGTACTTCCTGGTGGATGAAGGACTCTATTCCGCACGTCCTGACCTGCTGCTTACCGGTCGTACCCTGATGGGGCATGACTCTGCCAAGAACCAGCAGATGGAAGACCACTACTTCGGAACTATCCCCAACCGTGTACAGGCCTTTATGAAAGATTTGGAAATACAGGCACTGGAACTGGGCATCCCCTGCAAGACACGTCACAATGAGGTGGCTCCCAACCAGTTTGAGGTGGCTCCTATCTTTGAAGAGACCAATCTGGCTGTGGATCACAACATGCTGTTGATGCTGCTGATGAAGAAGGTGGCACGTAAGCATGGTTTCAGAGCCCTGTTGCACGAGAAACCCTTTGCAGGTATCAACGGTTCCGGAAAACACAACAACTGGAGTCTTTCTACCGATACCGGCGTACTGCTGCACGCTCCCGGAAAAACTCCTATGGACAACCTGCGCTTTGTGACCTTCATTGTGGAGACTCTGATGGGTGTATATAAGCACAACGGACTTATCAAAGCCAGCATCATGAGTGCCACCAACGCACACCGTCTGGGTGCCAACGAGGCTCCTCCCGCCATTATCTCTTCGTTCCTCGGCAAGCAGCTCAGCGAACTGCTCGACCATATCGAGGCAAGCGATACAGAAGAACTGTTCAGCATGGCCGGCAAGCAGGGCATGACCATGGATATTCCCGAAATTCCTGAACTGCTCATTGACAATACTGACCGAAACCGCACTTCTCCCTTCGCCTTTACCGGCAACCGTTTCGAGTTCCGTGCCGTGGGTTCAGAAGCCAACTGTGCATCGGCAATGATAGCCCTCAACTCTGCCGTGGCAGAAGCATTGAACGACTTCAAGGTGCGTGTGGATGCACTCATTGCCAAGGGAGCAGACACT
This sequence comes from Prevotella sp., assembly GCA_051878715.1. GTDB lineage: Bacteria > Bacteroidota > Bacteroidia > Bacteroidales > Bacteroidaceae > Prevotella. Next base: position 37,131 of record JBJEKQ010000034.1, on the reverse strand, counting down.
ACCAAAGCCATCATCGATGTTGTCAGGGAAGATATCAAGACATGCAAGCCTATACGTTTCGACGGCAACGGCTACAGCGACGAGTGGGTGGTAGAGGCTACCAAGCGCGGATTGGATGTGGAGAAGAGTTGTCCTGTTATCTTTGAGCGCTATCTGGATAAGGAAAGCATTTCTATGTTCGAGTCTTTGGGCGTGATGACACAGAAAGAGCTTGAGGCACGTAACGAGGTGAAATGGGAAACCTATACCAAGAAGATTCAGATAGAGGCACGTGTGATGGGTGACCTGTCGATGAACCACATCATTCCTGTTGCTACCCACTATCAGAGCAAACTGCTGAAGAATGTGGAGAATATGCGCAACATCTTCTCGAAGGAAAAGGCTGAAATTCTCTCTGCACGCAACATGAAGATTATCGAGGAAATCGCTGAGCGTACAGCCATCATCGAGAAGGGAGTGGAAGACCTGGTGAACGCACGCAAGGTGGCAAATAAGATTGAGAACGAGCACGACAAGGCCATTGCCTATCACGACAACGTGGCACCGCTCATGGAGTCTATCCGCTACCATATCGACAAACTGGAACTCATCGTGGAAGATGACTTGTGGACCTTGCCCAAGTATCGTGAGATGCTGTTTATCAGATAAATGACGAAATAATGATACTGACGTGACAGCAACCGCCTGTCGGAAAATGTCTGTCTGCCGGCCATCATGGAACAAATGAAATCAGACAATCTATTTCTTTTTTTGGTTGTTTGAAGTTTGCGGCGGGGAGCAACTGTGAAGTTGTTCCTCGTTTTTTATTGCGTATTTCTTTCGTCAACTCATTTTTTTGCCGTATCTTCGTGGCGAAAAGGATTCCAGCAGATGATGGAATCTTTGTAAAACCTCTGCATCAAGGCAGTCTAATACTACCATCATGAAAAAACTTTTCTTTACACTCGGGTTGTTGGCAGTGGTCATTGGCGCTGCAGCAGGCGATATCCACGTGTCGGCAAAGCGCGGCAGTGACCAGGCTGAAGGTACGGCTGATGCCCCTTTCAGTACGTTGTACAGGGCATTGAAAGAGGCACGCGAATGGCGACGTCTGAATGACACACGCGCAGAGGGAGGCATCAGAATACTGATGGAGGGAGGTACCTATTCGCTCTGCAAGCCTGTGTTCATCCGTCCCGAGGACAGCGGTACCCCGCAGTCGCCCACGGCGATATGTGCTGCCAAGGGACAGGAACCCGTTATCAGTGGCGGCATGAAGTTGACCGGATGGCAACCGGCACCAGCCGATGACCGTATTCCAGTGGCTGCACGGGGCAAGGTATGGGTGAGCGAAGCGCCTATGAATGCCAATCAGGTAGTGACTGTCGCGCAGATGTATGTCAACGGGCGCAAGGCAGAGCGTGCCAAGCAGTTTTCGGGCGACCGAATGGAACGCATGATTGATTTTGACAAGGAGCATGAGTCGATAACCATCCCCACTCCCTCGTTTCCCGTCGCTCATGCTCCCTATCTGCAGATGCTGGTACACCAGCGTTGGGCAATAGCTCTGTTGCGTGTAAGGGAGATGCAGGATATGGGCAACGGTACCACCCGTGTGCTGTTCCATCAGCCAGAGAGTGAACTGGAGTTTGCGCATCCCTGGCCCCAGCCGGTGATAGATGGCGAGCGTGGCAATTCTGCCTTTTACCTGACCAATGCCCTGGAACTGCTTGACGAACCTGGTGAATGGTATCAGGATTTGCCTTCAGGGCGCATATATTACTACCCTCGCGAGGGGGAGAATATGCAACAGGCGGAGGCAGTGGTTCCCTGTCTGTCGCAGTTGGTGCAGCTGGCAGGTAGCCGGGAGCGTCCTGTGAGTCACCTGCGTTTCGAGAATATCTCTTTTTCCCATGCAGCGTGGACACGTCCGCTTTTTGAAGGGCATGTCACCCTGCAGGGAGGTTTTCGCCTCCTGGATGCTTACAAACTGCCGCAGGCGGGTGTGTTCCATAAGTCTCAATTAGAGAACCAGGCATGGATAGCCCGTCCTGAGGCTGCTGTAGATGCCTGTTTTGCGCATGACATCACGTTTGAGAATTGCGTATTCAGACATGTCGGTGCAACGGCGCTTGACCTTCGCTATGCCGTTCATCACGCCAGCGTATGGGGCTGTCTTTTTGACGATATAGGCGGAACAGCCCTTATGGCAGGCTATTTTGGCGAACAGGGCTTCGAAACCCATATCCCTTATCAGCCGCAGGTAAGCGGTGACTTGTGCGCCCATCTGCATATTGCAGGCAACACCATTCACGACACCTCCAACGAGGATTGGGGATGTGCGGCAGTGAGTGCAGGCTATGTGCGCGACACCGAGATATTGAACAACAAGGTGGGGCATACCAACTACTCTGGCATCTGCGTGGGATGGGGATGGACAGCCTTGAAATGCGGTATGCGGTGCAACCGTATCGAGGGCAATGTGGTGAGCGACTATGCCCGACGGCTGTACGATGCCGGGGGCATCTATACCCTTTCCAATCAACCCGGTTCGGTGATACAGCGCAACACCATCTCGGCACCCTATCCTGCACCCTATGCCACCAACCACAGGGCATTCTGCATCTATTTCGACGAAGCCACTGACGGTTTTACCGTAAGCGACAATGTGATGGTGAAGGGCAGTTACGGTTACAACTGTCCCGGTCCTGACCTTATAGTGAAAGACAACCTACAATAAACAAACCAAATGATACCCACAAACTATTATCTTTTCGACTTTCTTGATTTTGACGAGAACCTTTCCAGGCAAGAGTCTTTATGGAAGGCTTGTCAGCCCACTTCAGTAGCGGAGAACAAGGGTGATATATGGGTGACTATCCCCTTCCAGAAGCAGCAAAACTCTAATGATATGGCTCCCGACACCACGGCGGAGCGCGAAGCCTATACGCTGATAATCCGTCAGTATGCCCCCAAGATTATCCGGGTGTTTGCGGCTTTCGACCGTTCTGCAGATGCGCTGCTCACCGACAGTGACGAGATGCTGCAATACAGTGAACGCGTGAAGAAGATGCCTCTCCATGTGGAACAGGTGGAAGAGGGATGGCGCATCACCGATGAAGAAGGTGTGATGCGTGCTTTCATCAATATACAGCAACCGCCGCTGCACCGCTGGAGTACCCTGTTGCCCGACCCGCAGGAAACCTTTGACCTGCGTCTCTATCCCGATGGCAAGCGCGAGGTGAGGCTGGCTGCTTACGACCATTTCTCTCCGCCCCGTTATGATGCCCTCCCCTTGGGTTATTGCAGGACAGGCGATACCATCGACCGTGCCACCCTCTCTTTCGAGTGCAAGCCCGATGAGTGCTTTGCCGGTACGGGAGAACGCTTCGCAAAGATGGACCTCAGCGGACAGACTTTCTATCTGAAAAACCAGGACGGACAGGGAGTGAATAACCGCAGAACCTATAAGAATATTCCGTTCTACCTTTCCAGTAGGATGTATGGCGTATTCTATCACACCTGCGCCCATGCCAAGCTCTCGTTGGCGGGCTTCTCCACCCGTTCGGTGGAGTTCATGGAGCGTCAGGCCATGATAGATGCCTTTGTGATTGGCGGTGACCATCCTGAAGAGATTTTGCGTGGCTACCGCGACCTTACAGGTTATCCCTCCATGCCTCCGCTTTGGAGTTTTGGCGTGTGGATGAGCCGAATGACCTATTTCAGTGCCGATGAAGTGGAGGAGATATGCAGGCGGATGCGCGAAGAGCATTATCCCTGTGATGTGATTCATCTGGACACAGGATGGTTCAAAACCGACTGGCTCTGTGAATGGAAGTTCAACGAGGAGCGTTTCCCCGATCCGGAGGCGTTTATCCGCCATCTGAAAGACAATGGTTATCGCGTCACCTTGTGGCAGTTGCCCTATGTGGCGGAAGAGGCGGAGCAGATTACAGAGGCACGTGAGAACAAGTATATCTGTACCCTGACCAAGCAGCAGGCAGGCGACGGCTCCAATTTCTCTGCACTCGACTATGCAGGCACCATTGACTTTACCAGCGGGAAAGCCACTGAATGGTACAAAGGATTGCTCAGAAACCTGTTGAAGATGGGCGTGGCAGCCATCAAGACCGATTTCGGTGAGAATATACACATGGATGCCGTTTATGAGAACATGAAGCCCGAACTGCTGAACAACCTGTATGCGCTGCTATACCAGAAGGCTGCCTACGAGGTGACCAAGGAGGTGACCGGTGACGGCATCGTATGGGCAAGGGCGGCATGGGCAGGCTGCCAGCGCTATCCCCTGCACTGGGGTGGTGACTCTTGCAGCTCGTGGGACGGCATGGCAGGTTCGCTCAAGGGCGGTTTGCATTTCGGCTTGTCGGGTTTTGCCTTCTGGAGCCATGATGTGCCTGGCTTCCACAGTTTGCCCAATTTCATGAATACCTGTGTGCGCGATGATGTTTATGTGCGCTGGACACAGTTCGGCGTCTTCTCGTCACACATCCGCTACCATGGTACCAGCAGGCGCGAACCGTGGCATTATCCTGCCATTGCCCCCATTGTGAAGAAATGGTGGAACCTGCGCTACCGGCTGATTCCCTATATCGTGGAACAGAGCGAGAAAGCCACACGAAGTGGCAGTACCTTGGTACAGGCACTTATCTTCCATCATCCCGATAACCGCCTGTGCTGGCATATTGATGATGAATACTATTTTGGCGATGACTTCTTGGTGGCACCTGTGATGAACAGCGACAACCGTCGTGACATATACCTGCCCCAAGGGGAGTGGACACATCTTTTTACTGGCGAGAAATATCATGGCGACCAATGGCTGCGTGATGTAGAGGTACCGTTGGAACAGATGCCTGTGTTTGTGCGTCAGGGAGCGGTGATTCCCGTTTATCCCGAACATGTGGAGTGTACCGACCAGATGGATATGGACAAGGTACAGCAAATGATTATTGACGAACAATTCAAGGGAATAGCGTTATGATGTGGAAAAAGAATCTGGAGGAAACCAAGCAGCATTATATCAACTGGTGGAATCACAAGGGCATAGTGCTCAATATGTGGGAACATTTCCAGACAGGGGTGAAGCCCCATGCCGATATTCCCATGCCACCGGCACCTGGGAGTCTGCAACAGAAATGGTTTGACGTGCAGTGGCGTGCCGATTATCTGGATTGGTATGTGGCACACAGCAGTTTGATGGCTGACATGCTGCCGGTGGCAAATACGCAGTTGGGTCCCGGGTCGCTTGCCGCCATATTGGGTGGTGTGCTGGAGGGTGGAGAAGACACGATATGGATTCACCCCAATCCGGATTATACGGACGATATAGTGTTCAGTCCTGACCATCCCAACTATCTGCTGCATAAGCAGCTACTGCAGGCGTGCAAGCAGAAGGCGCAGGGACATTATTATGTGGGCATGCCCGATTTGATGGAGGGTATGGACGTGCTTGCCGCCATGAAAGGTACCGACAAGGTGTTGCTCGATACTGTGATGCAACCCGATGTGTTGGAGCATCAGATGCAGCAGATTAACGACATATACTTCAAGGTGTTCGATGAACTTTATGATATCATCCGTGAGGGAGATGAGATGGCATTCTGCTACTTCTCCTCATGGGCACCGGGAAGGATGACCAAGCTGCAGAGCGATATCTCCACCATGATAAGTGTGGAGGATTACCGCCGTTTTGTGCAGCCTTTCATCCGCCAGCAGTGTCAGAAGATTGACTATACCTTGTATCATCTTGACGGGGTGGGAGCACTGCACCATCTGCCCGCATTGCTTGAGGTAGAGGAACTCAATGCCGTGCAGTGGACACCTGGTGTGGGCGAGCCGCAGGGAGGCTCTCCCAAATGGTACGACCTGTACCGCAAGATTCTGGATGCAGGGAAGAGCATCATGGCATGTTGGGTGACACTGGACGAACTGCGCCCCTTGCTCGACAATATCGGAGGTGACGGTGTGCATCTGGAGATGGATTTCCATAATGAGGAAGAGGTGGAGAAGGCCATGCGCATCGTGGAGGACTTCCAGCGCTCGCCCTATACTGCTACCGGCAGGGAAGCTGACGGGGAGGTGCAGCGCATTATAAATAATGTGGAGCGCAAATATGCCGAAGAGGCCGCTTCTGAGGGTGCACAGCTAACGGCAACGCAGGTTCCGGGAACCATGATGGATGCCAAGGAGAGCAAGATAGCGCAGCAGGCGCGTCAGCGTATGCTGGTGCTCGACGGTGCCATGGGTACCATGATACAAGCCTACAACCTGCAGGAGGAGGACTTCCGAGGTGACCTGTTTGTTTCGCACCCCGTCAACCTCAAGGGATGTAACGACCTGCTCTGTATCACCAGTCCTGAAGTGGTGGAGGCCATCCATCGCAAGTACCTGGAGGCAGGGGCGGATATCATAGAAACCAATACCTTCAATGCGCAGCGCATCTCAATGAATGACTTCCAACTGAACAATCATTGTGTAGCCATCAACAAGGCTGCCTGTGCGATAGCTCGCAAGGTGGCAGACGAATATACGGCAAAGGACGCATCGAAGCCACGCTTCGTGGCAGGCTCTATGGGACCTACGGGCAAGACCTGTTCCATCTCGTCGGACAATACCCAACCCGGTTGGGACACGTTTGGTTACGACATGCTCAGACAGGCGTATCTCGAACAGGCTGAAGCACTGATACAAGGTGGGGTCGATGCCCTGCTGATAGAGACCATCTTCGACACCCTCAATGCCAAGGCGGCTGTTGAGGCTGCCCGAGAGGCGATGGCAAAGGAGGGCAGGGCAGTGCCCATCATGCTGAGTTTCAGTGTGCCCAACGGCAACGGCAGAAATATGCTGGGGCAGGATATAGAGCAGTTTGTGACCGAAGTGGGCGGCAGTGATATCCTTTCGGTGGGCATCAACTGCTGTGGTGATGTTCCGCAGGTGTTGCCTTTGTTGCAGCGGCTGGGCAGCAATACGCCATACCTTGTCAGTTTGTATCCCAATGCTGGCATGCCCGACCGTACCGGTCGCTATGCCATGCGTCCCGAGGATTTGCAACGGGTGGTGTGGAACGTGGCGCAGCATCACCAGGTGGATATCGTGGGCGGATGCTGTGGCACTACCGATGCGCACATTGCCGCACTGGCACTGCTGGTGGAACCTCTGCCGGGATGCCTGCTTACGCCCCATGGCATGGCGCGGGTCACCACGTCGGCAGTCCTTTCGCATGAGGAATCCCCGACAAAGAAGGAAACGGCAGTCCACAACCATGCACATCATGGAGAACCCTGTGACTGCTGCACGCCGGCAGTTGTTGCAGAAAAGGCTTCAACTGTCCGCGAGCGCATCTACCAAGCCATCCTCGACGGAAAGTCAGAGGAAGCAGCCCAAGCCACCCAAGACGCCATACAGGAGGGGTTGGCACCGCAAGACATCATCAACGGGGAGATGATAAGAGCCATGTCGCAGGTGGGCTTGCGCTTCCAGAACGGTGAGGCTTTCGTGCCGCAACTGCTTATGGCAGGCAGGGCAATGAAGGCAGCACTGGAACTCTTGAAACCGCTGTTGGCAGGTGGAACCGCCACCACCATCGGCAAGGTAGTGATAGGTACCGTGAAAGGCGATTTGCATGATATCGGCAAGAACCTGGTGGCTTCCATGCTCGAAGGTTGTGGCTTTGAGGTCATCAATATCGGTGTTGACGTGGACAGCGATACCTTTGTCAAGGCACTGAAAGACAACAATGCGGATATTCTCTGCATGAGTGCGCTGCTCACCACCACCATGACCTACATGCGCGAGGTGATAGAGGCACTGGAATCATCAGGCATCCGCAAGCAGGTGAAAGTGATGGTGGGAGGAGCCCCTGTGACACAGGACTATGCTGATGAGATTGGTGCCGACGGGTACAGTGACAATGCCAACTCTGCCGTAGCAGTGGCAAAGCACCTGATGGGAAAGTAGCTCCCCTGCCAGAGGGAATGATGAATGATGAGTTACGAATTACGAGTTACGAGTTACGAATTTTACGTGTTGAATCTATAACATAACCTTAATATCACATGAATGCACAATCTTTACAGTCATTGGACTGGGTCATCCTCATTGGCTATTTCGTGGTGCTGCTCATCATCGGAGTGTGGGCAAGCAGCAAGAGCAAGGAAGGAAGTAGTAAGTTTTTGGCAGCACGTTCGTTGCGGTGGCATCACATAGGCTTTTCTATGTGGGGTACCAATGTAGGTCCCTCCATGCTGATAGCCAGTGCCAGTGCGGGCTTTGCCACTGGTATCGTATCGGGCAATTATGCCTGGTATGCGTTTATTTTCATCGCCTTGCTGGCTTTTGTGTTCGCCCCCCGCTATTTGGGAAGCAAGGTGCATACGCTGCCCGAGTTCATGGGCTTGCGTTTCGGTCAGTCCACCCGCAACATGCTGGCGTGGTACACCATAGTCACCGTGCTCATCTCGTGGCTGGCTCTCACCCTTTTTGCCGGTGGTATCATCATCCGTCAGGTATTCGGTATTCCCATGTGGATGTCGGCGTTTCTGCTGCTTGCCATTTCGGCTTTTTTCACCATGTTGGGAGGTCTGAAGGCGGTGGCATATACCAACGTATATCAGATGGTGCTGCTCATTCTGGTGTCTGCCACACTCACCGTGGTGGGCATTTACCGTCTTGGGGGTGACTCCTTTGGCGGAGGCATTGCGGTACTTGCCGATGGCAATGTGGTGCCGTCAAACTACTGGAATCTGTTCCAGCCGCTTACCGACAAGGATTTCCCGTGGTTGCCCATCCTTTTGGGCTATCCCATTTCGGGCTTGTGGTTCTGGTGTACCGACCAGTCCATGGTGCAGCCGGTGCTTGCCGCCCGCGATTTGCGGGAAGGACAGCGAGGTGCCAATTTCACTGGATGGCTGAAGATTCTTGACGTAGCCATATACATCATGCCCGGCATCATCTGTTTTGCATTGGTCAAGACGGGATTTTTCGGCAACATGACCATTGAGGCCGACAATGCCTATATGACCTTGGTGTCGCATCTGTTCCCTGTGGGTATGGTGGGTTTGGTACTGGCGGTGCTCACGGCGGCGCTCATCAGCACTATCGGTTCAGCCCTCAATGCGCTGAGCACGGTATATACCATGGACATATATGTGAAAAACGTCCGTCCCAATGCCACTGAAAAGGAGATAGCACGCACTGGTCGGGTGGTCACTATAGTGGGTGCCTTGGTGTCGATTGTCATCACCGTGGCGGTGGATAACATCAAGGGCATGAACCTGTTCAACGTGTTCCAGTCGGTGCTCAGTTTCATCGCTCCTCCCATGGCAGCCGTGTTTGTGATGGGTGTGTTTTGGAAACGCTGTACTACGCTTGCCGCCAACGTGACCCTCACCTTCGGTACCATCTTCAGCATCTGTAGCGGAATCCTGTATCTGTGGATTATCCCCGGAGCCACGGAGATGGTGCACTTCATGCTGCTTTCATTCTATATCTTCGTGATATTGATTATTGCCATGGTGGTGGTGAGTATATACAACAGGCAGGCAACAGATACACCGCATATCATCAAACTTACCGAGCGTCCTTCGCGTGGGGTGGTGGTGGCATGGGTGCTCCTTGCCATTGTCATGGTGTCGCTCTACGTGTTCTTCAACGGGCATTGATGCGGGAATAGCGGATAAGCAGAAAAGATAAGAAAACACGAGTTCGCCAGAACCGGCTGAATGGATTTGGCGAACTCGTTATTTATAAATCTGGATTGTATAATGTATGTACGGGGCAGTCCCCTTACTAACTATTTTACAGTTACGTTAATACATTTCAGTGCTTGATCTTTTGAACTACCACCGTAGTAAACGATATACTCTCCGGGGATAGTGCGTACCGTATTTGTTCCTACATCAAACCATTCGAAAGCATTATAGGGCAAGGCTATCTTTACATTAGTTTGTGTACCCTGTTTCAGTGTCACTTTGCGGAAATTACGCAATGTCTTGACAGGTCCTTCAGAATCACCTTTACGGCTGATGTATATTTGTACAACTTCCGTACCGTCACGCTTGCCCACATTGCTCAAGGGAATATTCAGTTCCAGTTCCTCACCGTATTTTATCGACGGACGGTTGAGTGTGGCGTTGCCATAGGTAAATAGAGTGTAACTCAGTCCATGGCCAAAAACAAACTGCGGTTCGCCCTTAAAGTAACGATAGGTACGGTTTTTCATGGAATAATCTTCATAGTCTGGCAGCTGATTGGTTGATTTGTAGAACGTCAGTGGCAGTTTGCCAGAAGGATTATAGTCACCAAAGAGTACATCACAAATGGCTGTGCCACCTTCCTGGCCCGGATACCATGCTTGAAGAATAGCATCGCAAATGTTTGTTTCCTGTTCCAGTGCCATGGCACATCCGGAGAAGTTCACCAGTACAACTTTCTTACCACTCTTTTTTAACATCGCCATCATTTCGCGTTGAATGGCGGGCAGCTCTATCTTGGTGCGGTCACCTCCCTTAAAGCCGTCAGCAGCTACATTCATAGACTCTCCCTCATATTTGGGCGAAATGCCGCCGGCAAAAAGTACGACGTCGGCTTTCTTCAGGCGTTTCTGCAATGCTTTCATATCCATTTTCGCCTCTTCCACCAGGTCTAAGTTGAGGTAAGGAACGGCTTTCACTTGTTCAAAACGTAGTTCAATGCTGTACTCCTTGCCTGCTTCGAACTCGAAAGGACAGACACTTCCCGTATATCGGATATAGAATTGTTCATCCATTTTTTTTCCATTGATAAGGAATGTTACCCGACCGTTGGTACGCAGACGAAAAAGGGCTTTACCTGTATGCTCGGGGCGGAAAGTTGACTTATATACAGCGGTAAAGTCCTGGAGGCTGACACCTGGAGCAAAGACTGTGGCTCCTCCACTGTCTAATGTAAAAGGAGTAGGCATCTGTACCACTGCTGCCACATCGCCCTGGTATTCGCGATTATTCCAATAGGTAGCTGTGAAGCCCGGTTTGCTTTCGTTGGAGCAGTAAGCAAATAAACTTTTGAACTGGTGGGCGCCTGTGTGGTCACACAACTGTTCATAAATCACCTTATGCTCAGGCAGACGATTGCGTAGTGCACCCAGCAGTGTTACCGTGTAAGGTGGTGTACCGGAATAGTTACCCCACTGCATCACGGAGTCGTTGGCGTTAGGTCCCACTATGGCCACCGTGGCATTGTTTTTCAGTGGCAGTACATTTGCTTTATTCTGAAGCAGAACGATTGTTTCACGTGCCATCTCCAACGCGAGTTGTCGGTGCTTATGACTGTTCAGAACCGAGTCGTGAATATCCATAAAAAGATACGTCGGTTCCATTTCACCCAGTTCGAAGCGTGCTTTCAGCAGGCGGCGCACAGAATTGTTGATGCGCGCTTCGTCTATTTTGTTTTCCTTTACGGCATCTACCAGTGTAGCGAAGTCACGTCCACATTCCAGATCGGTTCCGTTGCTTACAGCTACAACGGAGGAAGTCTTGGCATCGGGGTAAATGCCGTGTTTGTACTCACTATAAAAATCAGAAATAGCACTACAGTCGGTTACCACAATGCCATCATATCCCCACTCGTTACGTAGAATCTGGTGTAGCAGTCGGTTACTGCCGCAACAGGGATCACCATCCAGACGGTTGTAGGCGCACATCACCTCTTTTACTTTGGCTTTCTGTACCAGTTCCTTGAAAGCCGGCAAGTAAGTTTCCCAAAGGTCGCGTGAAGATATGTTTTCCGCATTGAAACTATGGCGGTTCCACTCCGGACCACTGTGTACGGCGAAGTGTTTGGCACAGGCGTGTGTCTTGTTGTATTTGGTGTCGTTACTGCCTTGCAAGCCACGTACTACGGCTGTTCCCAGTCGTCCTGTCAGGTAAGGGTCTTCACCGTATGTCTCTTGTCCGCGTCCCCAGCGTGGGTCACGGAAGATGTTCACGTTCGGTGTCCAAAAGGTCAGTCCTTGATAGCGGAGGATACGTCCTTTGGCACTTGCCCTGCGGTTTAATACACGTGCCTCGTCCGATACGGCATCAAACACTCTATATAATAAGGTGTCGTTGAACGCCGCACCCATGCCGATCGATTGGGGAAAAACGGTGGCGATGTCATGCCTTGCCACGCCGTGCAAGGCTTCGTTCCACCAGTCGTAGCTCTTGATGCCCAGCCGTGGAATAGATTTTGAACTGTTTTGCATTAAGATAACCTTTTCTTCCAACGTCAGTCGGCTCAGCAAGTCTTCAGCCCGTTGGTCGGGTGATAATTCCGAGTTCTGATAAGGCAAAAGCGTCTTGCTTGTCTGTTGTGCTCCGCAGAGGGAGGAAAACAACAAGAAACTATAAAATAAGATTTTCTTCATGATACTATAGCTGCAATTCTAATGATATGCAAAAGTAGGGCTAATCTGTTTGCAGAATTCGTCGAGAATACAGAAAGATCTATTAGATTTGTATCAGTTATTGGGAGTGGGTATTTGATTGATTTTCATCTATAAAGTTACAAATAATATCCCACTCCCACAACTTTTTGAACAACTTTCTTATACCGAACTCACGTTATCTTACAACGGTCTTTTTGCCATTGACGATGTTCACTCCCTTTTGCCGGTGTGCAAGACGTATGCCACTGAGGTTGTGTATGGTCTCTGTGTCACATATTGCCTTTCCCGTCATGGTGATGCCTGTGGGGTTTCCTGCCACACCGTATTCGCTCAGTCCACCATACTCGTTGACAGCCTGCACCCGATATGTTCCGTCGGCATGGCAATCAAAGTTGCACTCCGTGGTAAATCCCACCACGTCGTTCCCCTTTGTCACCACATAGCAGATGGCGTATGGCACTGCCTCCCACTCTATGCCGCGGTCGGTGATGGTCACCACCGGGGTTTCACAGATTTCGCACATCAGGTCTGGTTGCCAGTTGTCTTCTCCTCCACACACGTTTTTGATGGTGTATGCTGCCGCCTCTTCAGCGGTGATATGGTTTTTGGCTTTCTGTTCCACGCGCTTGCCGTCCACTTCCACCCAGTAGGTGTCTTCACGCTGTGAGAGGTCCACCGGATTTCCGTTGGCATCAATGGTGTTGTAGTCGGCCCACAGTACGGGCAGTCCGCCCATGTGGTTATACCATCCCTTGGCGGGCAGTTCCACAAAGGTCTGGGTGTTGATGTACACAGTCTTCGGATTGCCGTGCCAGGGGCGACCCAGCCATACGTCGGTCACGTTCATGCCTTTGTGTGGACGTATGATACAGTTTTGGAATACATATCCCCATTTTACATCGCTTGCATGACTTGGTGCCACGATGAATCCGCCCGACGGACGGTTGATTTCAAGCGTATCGCCGTCGAGATACACGTTGCCGCTATTGTAGATGAAATCAACGGCTCCCTCTATCAGCGAGTTCTTGATATAGTGCCGGTTGTTGGATGTGGAGGTGGTAATCCATGTGTCCTGATAAGAAAGCAGAGCCACATTGTTGAGGGCGATACGGTCGCCGAAGGTGCCCAGTGCAAGGGCTTGCGGTCCACTTTGGTTCTCGTGTCCATGACGGTTTTCCATGGTCAGGTTTTCAAAGAACGTATTACTGGCCTGTACCTCCATGGTAGCAAGTTCGTTTACAGAATATCCCGACCCGTCGGGCTTTACAGACACACCGCTCTGCCTGTCATCGATGATGATGGTATGGTCTCTCTGCTGTCCGATGAGATGCATATAGGGTTTGTTGCTTGGAATGGTGACATGCCCGTCATACACACCGTTCTTGATGAATATGAGCCATGGCTTGGAACGCCCTGCGGGAGCAGCATCCACCGCCTCCTGCACGGTGGTATAGTCACCGCTGCCGTCTGGTGCCACAATGGCGTCATAGAGGCGAGCTTCGGGTTGCTGTCGCTCCATGGTAGAGAAGCGTATTTCTGCGGCAGACACCTTGTTGCCGCTTCGGCTCAAGAGCACTCCTTCGGGCATGCTGAATGTATATTCCGTGCTGTATTTCAGTCCGCTGTATTTGAACACGGCACTCTTGCCACTGATGATGGGCGTGATTTCCTCGCCGTTGAGTGTGGCACAGCCCTCTCCGGCCTTTATCTTGTGGTCAAAGGAAAGTATCACTGCTCCGTTGGCACTCACACCAGTGGCACCTGCGGCGGGGTTGCACGATACCAATGTGGCATGTTCTTCAGTCACGCTTCCCGCATCGGCTGTAACAAAGATGTCGGTGATGGCCAGACCGTCGTAGTCAGTTTCGTTGCCCACCAGCGGCGATTCCTTGTCGCCTACCCAGCGCACCCACACTCTTTCTGCCTCGTCGGCCTCTGCAGGCAGTGCAAACTCCTGATCGGTCCATCCTTTCTGCAGGTTCCATTCTCCCAATGGCTTGTAGTTTTCACCATCGGTAGAATATTCCTCGACAAATCTGGAGTAGGTGTTGTAATTCACTCCCAGGGCATTGGACACCTTGATGTTTTGGTAGCCCTTTGCCGAGAAAGATATCTCGAAGAAATAGCCGTCGGTGCGGTTCTTCCATATACGTGCCGCCCATCTTCCGTTTTCCGCTCCTCGTTCTATACCGCGCGAGAGCCAGCTGATGGTCTTGCCGCTCTCGTTATGCAGCGACAGCAGTCCGGCATTTTCCGTATCGCTCTTGTAGTCGGCAGCCCGTTCAGAGGCAGGTTGGTCGTAGTAGAAGTCCCATCCCACAATATAATCCTGTGCCGAGAACTGTGCCGTGAGATTCTGTTCGCCGTCCATTTTCACCGTTCGCGATGCACTGGTGGAGTTGTCTTCCCAGCCCACGAAAGTGAGGATTTTGTTGCTCTTGGCGGTGAGCGTCACTTCTTCGCCCTCCTCATACATACGTCTGCCGTCTATCATGGTTCCTGCGGGCTGAATCTCCACCAGATTGTCTCTTGCGCCATCGGTAAGTGTAAGGTGCAGCGCGTAGGTCTGTATCTCTGCAAACCTCGCCGTCAACTGTGTGTTGCCGGTAATGGAAAAGGTGTAGGGGTTGTCGGTTGATACGGTATTTCCCTCGGCGTCCTGCCATTCTTCAAAGTGGTAGCCAAATTCTGCCGTTGCAGTCAGTTTCACCTTCTCTCCTTCCTCAAACACGCTGGCATTGGGTTCTGTCTTCACCGTGCCTGCCTTTTCGTTGCTGGGCGCAACCGCCAGTGTGTATTGCTGGCCGCCATCTCCCTTTTCCTTGCCTGTGAACAAGATGTTGTTCACATTGGCTGTGGTTCCGTTACCTCCCACAGACCTGAATGTGATAGTGAGCACATAGTTGCCTTTTGGCATCTCTCCTGTGCGCAGGCTGTAATTTCTCGACTGCGCATCCCAGTTGCCATTGTTTTCTATGTCAATATCCTGCGAGAACAGTTCAATGCCCGACCTGCTCTTGATGCAGAAGTTGAGCGTCACATCGTTCTGCTTGGTGCCTGCCGTAAAGGTTATGTCGTAGTATTTTGCATCAATGAGGTTGGCCAGTTGATAGGTGGCATAGTCACCGGACATCATGTAGTCGATATGGTGGTCGCTGGAAAAATTGCCTCGCGAGGTGGTAAGTTCCCCCTTTTCCATGACAAAGGGATGGGTATCGTCATTGGGTATGTCTATCGCTGTCTCTGCTCTCTTCTCCCTTGCCATACCGTGTATGGTGACATCGCTGATACATATAGTCTTTCCGCTTGCAGCGTTGCTGTACCAGGGGTAGATGCGTAACCGCAGCGACTGTCCCTCGTCGAGTGTCACAATGGGTTTTGCCTGCACAGCCACAGGGTTATTTGCCGTTATCGATGAGGGCGAGAAGATGGTTGTGCGCGTTTCAAAATTGTCTGTCGAATAATATATGTGGCACATCATGCCACTGCCTCCTGCGCCGCAGACGAACAGCCCGATGGAGTCGATGTCAAGTTCCGTGCCTGCGCTGGCTGTCACTCCGAACTCGATATACCGTTCGGGATTGTCGTCTATCTCGTCGGCAGGCCAGTTGTCACCGGTGATGAGGTTCCTCTGCATCTTGCGCGAACTGTCAAAACCGGTCCACTCCGGCCACACGGTGCTTGCATTGGGGTTGGCATAGCGCTGCACATACATGCCGTGCCACGACTCTGCGATGGGAATCAGATTGCCGCTGACGGTACATTCGTCATTCTCGCCCAAGCGCCAGTAGGCATTGGCTTCTTCACCGTCAGAGAGCGTCACGGCTGTGGCATTGACGGGCACACTGATGGTCTTGTCGCCTTGACTCACGGTGATGGTGCCGCTGTTCTCACCATCCTCTTCCAGTGCTATCCGTGCATAGAATGTACTTATCAGTGTAGATGCATTGTAGTTGAGGGCCAGTGAACTGCTCCAGTTATTCTTGTCGGTTGACAGGGTCACGCCAGCCGAGGCAGTGACACTCACGCTTCCCTCTTCCGGAGAGAGGCCGAATCCGCTCAGCGTAAATTCGCCCTGCAGCACATTTCCTTTATATCCTTTGCCGAAGTCACCCTTGTCAGGACTGATGCTTATGTCGGTGGGCAGCGAGATTTGGTCAGCCAGAATGCCCTGCTTTTTCATCAGTTCCGCGCAGCGGCGCGCTACAAGCACGCCACCCACGGCAGAGAGATGTGTGCCTCCCTGCCCGTCGAGAATCTGCGAACCGGTCTTTTCACTGCCATAACTCTCATAGAGTTCTGCGGTGGCAGTGGTAAGGTCGATGAATGGCAGCCCCATCTCATTGGCCAACTGCATCATCTGGTAAGGATAGTCCATAGATTCGTCGTTTTCCGGTACGCTGCACTTCTCCACCGGTCCATCGGCAGTCAGTCTTGAGAAATTATCGCCCAGGTCGTGGCGACCGCTGCGGCGTATCTTTCCGCCTGTCCACTGTGCACGGCAGATGGGTGCCACAAAGACAGGGTTGCCGCCCATGGCAGTCACCTCTTCGGCTATTTTCCTCAGATTCTCCTTGTAGGTGGTAGAGGGTGTCGTGCCACGCTGATCCACGGCAGCAGCGGCCTCTGTATTTCCCTTGCTTACATAATAGTTGTACAGTTCCACACCGTCCATGCCACCATTCTTCTCGTCGTTATGCCCGAACTGGATGATGACATAATCGCCTGCTTCCATATTTTTTTTCACTGTTTGCCACAGTTCGTTGTAGCCACCCCGGGCATCTCTGCCGCCCTTGGCATAATTGACGGATGTCCATCCGCCCTGAAGAAACTGCCCGAGATACATTCCCCATCCGCGTGTCACGGTGGTTTCCGGGTCGTAGGGAGCCATGGTGGAGTCGCCTATCGTGTGCACTTTCTGTGCGTGCAAGGCAATCATCCCCGACAACAGGCAAACTGCCATTGTCATCAGAAATCTCAATTTTTTCATAGCATTAGTTTTTTAGTTAATAATGTTGATTGCAACAAAGATAGAGTCTGCCTGTCAACATCATGGGAGATTATTGGGTCAAAGTATAGGTGAATTTTTGGGCTTCCCCTCTGTTTTGGCTGTATATGACAGATATTCCACCTAAATCCCCAATTGTTACACTTCCCATCCTGAAGTCTGAGTCTGTGTTTTTCAGAGAAGTGTGGTTTGGTGCTTGCCGAAGATGTATATGGAAAGGGCATCCTCCTTTATCGTATTCATCTGGAATGAGGGTGCTCTGACCAATTTCCTGACGTCGGGAACTGTAAAAAACAGACAATAAATGGAGTGAAAGGCTGTTTCACTCCATTTATTGTCTTTGATGTTAGGGTCTTTGTCTTGTCGAGACAATTCCTGCTTTATTTCGGCTGCTTGCCGATGTATGCCAGAATACCGCCGTCAACATAGAGCACATGGCCGTTGACAGCGTCAGAAGCGTGAGATGCAAGGAACACTGCGGGACCGCCCAGTTCTGAGGGGTCGAGCCAGCGGCCGGCAGGCGTCTTGGCGCAGATGAACGAGTCGAACGGATGGCGGCTGCCGTCTGGCTGACGCTCGCGCAGGGGCGCAGTCTGTGGAGTAGCGATATATCCCGGACCGATGCCGTTGCACTGGATGTTGTATTCTCCGTATTCCGAACAGATGTTGCGGGTGAGCATCTTCAAGCCACCCTTGGCGGCTGCGTATGCCGACACCGTTTCGCGTCCCAGTTCGCTCATCATGGAGCAGATGTTGATAATCTTGCCCTCTTTGCGCTCCATCATTTCGGGGATAACGGCACTTGCACAGATGAACGGACCTACCAGGTCGATGTCGATGACCTGCTGGAACTCGGCGCGCTTCATCTCGTGCATGGGAATGCGCTTGATGATGCCTGCATTGTTCACCAGAATGTCAATCTGTCCCACCTCCTGATGTATTTTCTCTACCAGTGCCTTCACTGCGTCTTCGTTGGTCACGTCGCACACATAGCCCTTCACGTTCTCGATGCCTGCCTCCTTGTAGTTGGCAAGTCCGCGCTCCAATGCAGCTTCGTTGATGTCGTTGAAGATGATGGTCTTGATGCCGGCTTCCACAAAAGCCTTGGCAATATTGAAACCGATACCGTAGGATGCACCGGTAATCCAGGCGTTCTTGCCCTCTAATGAAAATAGACTTTTCATGTCAGTAAAAAAATAAATGATTTGTTGCTGTTTATTGCTTGTTGCTTATTTCAGGTCGGTAATCTTGGAGAAATCCTGGTCGCCGTAGTCAAGGTTCTCGCCACCCATACCCCAGATGAAGGTGTAGTTGTGTGTGGCGGCAGCGCTGTGGATGCTCCATTCGGGAGAGAGTACGGCCTGGTCGCCCTTCATCCAGATGTGGCGTGTCTCGTTCACCTCACCCATGAAGTGGCACACTGCCTGCTCTTCGGGCACCTCGAAATAGAAGTAAGCCTCCATACGGCGGCTGTGCACGTGGGCGGGCATGGTGTTCCATACACTGCCGGTGGCGAGTTCGGTCATACCCATCTGCAGTTGGCAGGTAGGCAGTACCTGATTGACAATCATCTTGTTGATGTTGCGCTCGTTGCTCATCTCCAGAGAACCCATGTGTGCCACCACGGCATCTGCCTTGGTCACCTTCTTGCAGGGATAGGAGGTGTGTGCGGTGCATGAGTTGAAATAGAACTTGGCAGGGCAGGCGGCATCCTTGGAGGCGAAGATTACGTCGCGGTCACCGCTGCCGATATACAGAGCCTCCTTGAATCCAAGTGTAAAGGTTTCGTCGCCCACTTTTACGATACCTTCTCCCTGACCCACATTGAAGATGCCGATTTCGCGGCGGGTGGTGAAGTGGGGTGCTTTCAGAGGGTCGATGGCCTCCAGTTTCAGTTCTTCATTTACAGGCATGGCTCCTCCCACCACCATGCGGTCGTACATGGAATATACCATGTTCACCTCGTCGTCGGCAAATACCTTTTCTATCAAGAAGTCGCGGCGGATGCGGGTGGTGTCGTAACTCTTGGCATCTTCAGGATGAGATGCGTAGCGGATTTCATAATTTGTCTTCATGATTTTTCTTCGTTTGTTTTAATACTATCTTCTGCAAAGATACAATAAAAAGATGTAGCCTCCTAATTATTCCTTCTTTTTTCATTTTTTTTAGGTGTCCCCCACAGCAGGCGCGGAAAGCGGTTCCTGCCCGCTTGTTTCTTTCCTGTGACAAACGGGTA
The DNA here is from genome assembly GCA_051878715.1 of Prevotella sp. Lineage (GTDB taxonomy): Bacteria > Bacteroidota > Bacteroidia > Bacteroidales > Bacteroidaceae > Prevotella. The sequence goes on along the minus strand of JBJEKQ010000034.1, from coordinate 17,484 downwards.
ACAATCCCGTGACCTGAGCCGGATATACAGGTTTAATGTTGAATAAATGTTAATAGAATGATGCAACCACCTTAGTGTCATATTATTTTGCGTAACTTTGCAGAAACATTGCTGCATTAGTCAAATATGGCTCTTATTTTAACATATCTTTTTGGTGCCTTAGGCATCTCTTTCCTATGCTCCATCTTGGAGGCTGTATTGCTTTCCACCCCTATCTCATATTCCACCATGCTTGAGGAACAAGGGCACAAGACGGGCGCACTGCTGCACGATTACAAAAACAATGTCGATCGGCCAGTGGCAGCCATCCTGTCGCTCAATACCATAGCCCATACCATTGGTGCTGCCGGCGTGGGTTCGGAGTCGGCCAAGGTGTTCGGTGCGGAGTATTTCGGGGTGATATCCGCCATCCTCACGCTGCTTATCCTGGTGGTGAGCGAGATAATCCCCAAGACCATAGGTGCCTCCTATTGGCGCACCCTTGCCATCCCCGCAGCCAAGACTATCCGCGTGCTGGTATGGATAACCTATCCCCTGGTGCTGCTCTCAGAGCTCATCACCCGCATCTTCTCTCCCAAGGGGCAGCAGGTGTCGGTAAGCAGGGAAGAAGTGTCGGCAATGGTCACGGTAGGTGCCGAGGAGGGTGTGTTCGAACCCAAGGAAAACAAGATTATCCAGAACTTCATCAAGTTGGTAAATGTCAAGGCGGAGGAGATAATGACACCCAATCTTGTGGTGGAATCCGCCCCCGAGAGCAAGACGCTGAAGGAGATTGATACCGACAGCGAACTCACTTACTCGCGTATTCCTGTGTATAAGGACAACAAGGACTATATCACGGGCTACATCCTGCGTGCCGAAGTGCTCGAAAAACTGGCGGAAGACAAGTTCTATGTACGTCTGGCTGACATCATACGCCCCATCCTCTCGTTTATGGAAGATACCCCCGTATCGGACATCTGGGAGCAGATGCTCGACAAGAAAGAGCATATCTCAGTGATAACCGATGAATACGGTTGTATGAGGGGTATTGTGACCATGGAGGATGTGATAGAAACCATGCTGGGCGTGGAGATTGTGGACGAAAACGATGAGGTAATTGATATGCAGAAGCTGGCGAAGGAGCGCTGGAAAAAGATGCGTATGCAACGTAAACAAGGACTATGAGAACCAACATGAAACAATGGGCAGCCGACCTGATGAACGGAGGAAGGGTGGCTGCTATTCCCATTATGACCCATCCAGGTATCGACATGACGGGATGCCGGGTGATTGATGCAGTGTCAGACGGCGATGCGCACTACAGGTGCATCAAGGCACTGGCGGAGGCTTACCCCACTGCTGCTGCCACGGTGATTATGGACCTTACGGTGGAGGCTGAGGCATTCGGTGCAGAGATAGCCTTTGAACCCGATGCCGTGCCTGCCGTGGTGGGGCATCTGCTCAGTACCCCGCACGACATAGAGGCGCTCGCAGTGCCCTCGCTTGCCAATGGGCGTGTGCCTGCCTACCTCAAGGCCAATTTGCTGGCAGCCCGCAACATCGGCGACAAGCCAGTGCTGGGCGGCTGTATCGGTCCTTTCTCTTTGGCAGGAAGGCTCTATGACATGTCTGCCATCATGATGCTCATCTACGAAAATCCTGCCGCTGCCCATCAGTTGCTGGACAAGTGTACGGGGTTTATCCTGAAATACTGCGACGCCCTGAAGCAGACGGGTGTCAACGGAGTGGTGATGGCGGAGCCTGCTGCCGGACTGCTCTCCGACGATGATTGCCATGCCTTCTCTTCCGTATATGTGAAACGTATCGTAGATGCCTTGCAGGACGACTGGTTTACCGTGGTGCTGCACAACTGCGGCAACACCGGGCACTGCACCCGTGCCATGGTGGCGACAGGTGCCGCCGCCTATCACTTCGGCAACAAGTGCGACATGCTTCAGGTAACCCGCGACGTGCCCCCCACAGCCCTTGCCATGGGCAATCTCGACCCTGTGGTGCTGTTCAAGGATGCCACACCTCAGCAGATGCAGCAGGCAACTCTGCAACTGATGGAGCGCATGAAGGATTATCGCAATTTTGTCATATCCAGCGGATGTGATACTCCGCCCCATGCCCCGCTGCAAAATATAGACGCTTTCTTCCAGGCGGTGGAAGAAGGCAACAGGAAATTGCATCCGTAGGCATGGAGTCACGCAGCGACTTATCCATAGAACAATGTACAATTCCATACTTCACTACGACCAACTGGGCATCAACCTGTCTGAGATATACCGGCAGATGGGTTATGGTGACCAATTGCCCGGTGAGGATGTACAGGCAGAGGTATCTGCATTGATACAGCAGATACGCCCCTTACTGAAGGCGCGTTTCTGCTTTTTCATTTCCAAGGGCACCCATTCTGTTTCCTCACATGCCTTGCAAGTGATGGGTAAGGACTTTGCCATTGGCAGAATCATCAGTGCTCAGTTGCGTGGTTCCGGTGCCTATGCCCTTTTCGTGGCGACGGCGGGTGAGGAATATGAGGAGTTCCAGCAGCAGCTGAAGCGGCAGGGCGACATGGTGAGGGTGTTCATCGCCGATGCCATAGGCAGTGTGATTGCCGAGAAGGCAGCCGACTGCATGGAAGAGCGGCTGCAACAGGAAATATCGCCCTATGGATGGCGGCACACCAACCGTTTCTCACCCGGCTATTGCGGTTGGAACGTGTCTCAGCAGCAACTCCTTTTTCCCCTTTTCGGCACTCCCGCCCCCTGTGGCGTCAGCCTCACCCCCTCCAGTCTTATGCAGCCTGTCAAGTCGGTCAGCGGCATCATCGGTGTGGGGCAAAACGTGCGCAAACTGGAATATACCTGCGGCCTCTGCAACTTCAAGGACTGCTATAAAAGGAAAAAGAGAATTACGAATTACGAATGAGGAATTACGAATGAGGAATTACGAATGAGGAGTTATGGGGCGCGAAGGCCTTATAACTGATAATGAGATGAGATATACAAGGATTATAAAGATTTTGAAAACATTGGTTTGGAATCTGGCTGTATCCTTGTGTTCTCGTCAGTGGAATCTGTGTGCTGCTTGCATTATAGGTGGGTTCTAAAAATTACCACCGTAAATAACAACATCATATCATGGGTTACGTTTTGTCATCTTTTTGCTTTTAGCCGGTTTGTATTATAACGATAGGTTTTCTGCCGAAAAACATTCCGAGGTGCCTTTCCATGGGGGAAGGGCACCTCGGATGTCTTTATTCGTCCTTTTTCCGGGCGATTAGTTTAAAGCATCTGTCAATTCAGAACCTGCCTTGAACTTAGCCACTTTCTTGGCAGCGATGGTGATTTTCTCTTTGGTTGCGGGGTTGATACCTTCGCGGGCGGGACGCTCGGCAACGCTGAATGTTCCAAAGCCTACCAATGCAATTTTGTCACCTGCTACGAGTGCATCCTTTACAGCGGCAACAGTAGCATCCAATGCTTTCTTGGCATCTGCTTTTGACAAACCGGCTCCAGCTGCAATCTTCTCGATCAATTCTGTCTTGTTCATAAAAATAGATTTATTAAATGGTTATTGTTTTAGAGTGTGTCTTCCTCTATTTGTTTTGAGCATGTAAACCCTTGATTTACTTGGCAAATATACGCCAAACATTCAGAATAACAAACAAAAAATGAAAAAAAAACTCATTTTTAGGCAAAAATAGTGTCTGAAGCCACTTTTTACAATGGATTGAGGATTATTTTTAGTACTTTTGCCATCCGATTACGTATCGGGAACCGTTGGATTTCATCCTGCCTTTTCTCACCACGGCAATGATTGGGCAAGCTTGTCATTGCCCGTCTGGCTTAACAAAAAAAACGTTCAACAAACAGTAACGAAAGATGTTTAGAATACCTGTTATAACAAAAAACCTGCTGATAATTAACCTCTTGTTTTTTATCGCTTCGTGGGTGTTGGAGGCTCGTGGTGTCTATCTGTCATCAATAGGTGGCCTGCATTTCTTTTTGGCACCCGATTTCGCTCTGTACCAGTTTGTCACCTATCAGTTCCTTCACTCGGGTTTTACCCATCTTTTCTTCAATATGTTTGCCCTGTGGATGTTTGGTGGGGTGATAGAGAGTGTGTGGGGTGCCCGCCGTTTTTTGTTCTATTATATCGTGTGCGGCATCTTCGCCGGCTTGATGCAGGAGGGGGCACAGTTCCTGCATTTCCTGTTCGTGTTGCAGGATAGCAATCCCTCTGTAGGCATGGTGCAGGCACTGGAGATTGCTCCGGTGTACGGGCAGCAGCTCAATGCCTGGACAACCATCGGTGCCTCGGGTGCCGTATATAGCGTGTTGCTGGCGTTTGGTATGCTCTTCCCCGACAACCGTATCTTCATCTTCCCTCTGCCAGTGCCCATCAAAGCCAAGTGGTTTGTCCTCTTCTATGTGATTATCGAGGCGTTTTCTGCCATCAGCAGTCCTGGCGATGGGGTGGCTCACACTGCTCATCTGGGGGGCATGCTGTGCGGATTCATGCTGATACGCTATTGGCGCAGGCATCCCGGCAATTTTGACGCTACGGTGGGGCAGGACTTTTTCAACGGCATGAAGCAGCGTTTTGACAGGATGAAAAAAGAGCATCATGCCCGGATGGACGTGAAGGAGCCGCAGCATGAGAACAAGGACTGGGAGTATAATGCCCGCAAGAGAGCCAATCAGGAACGAATTGATGAAATCCTCGACAAGATAAGGCGTTCGGGCTATGACAGCCTGACGAAAGAAGAGAAACGCGAACTCTTTGACAGTACCAAACAATAGGCATTTTTCAGTCTGTTCACTGCTCGGGCGATGATCAAGCAACTCAAGTCCATTACTGTCAACATAGTGGCAGGTGTCAATACTTGTGTAGTGGTGCTGATGCTGATAACGGCATACAGTGACCATTTCAACCCCACGGCTCATGCCTTCTTGTCTGTCTTGGGATTGGGTTTTCCCGTGATGCTGCTTCTCTGTATGTGCTTTGTCCTCTTCTGGGCGATATTCAAGTGGCGCTACATCCTCATCACCTTTGCGGGCTACCTGCTCGCCATCCCCTCCATACGCGTGTACGTTCCATATAATAGTGTCTCCAAAACCATTCCGCAAGGCTGTATCAAGGTGCTGTCGTACAACGTGCAAGCATACACCGGTGCTCCGCGCTATACCGACTGTTTCGACACGATTATCAACTATGTGAGACAGTGTGATGCCGATATCGTGTGCGTGCAGGAAGACATGAACTCGACTCACGACACCCGTGCCGAGTGGGGCAAACTCTATGCCTACTGCGACACCTTTACGGTGAGTGTGCCCGGTGCAGCCAACGGTATAGGACTCTATTCCCGCTATCCCATCCTGCGCCGTGAACGCATCATCTATTCCTCGCTTGCCAACATGAGCATGGCTTATTTTCTGCAAAAGGGCAGTGATACCATCATCGTTGTCAACAACCATCTGGAGAGCAACCACCTCTCGGAAGTGGAGCGCGAGGGCTATCGGGAACTTATCAAGGGCGATATGTCGAAAGAGGAAGCCAAGGTGCAGTCGAAAATGCTGATAGACAAACTCACTGAGGCCGCTGTCATCAGGGCTCCGCAGGCAGATTCTGTAGCAGCATTCATCAGGAGGCATAGTGGTTATCCCATCATCGTGTGCGGCGATTTCAACGACAACCCCATTTCCTATGCCCGCCGCACCATTGCCCAAAATCTCACCGACTGCTATGTGGCAACCGCCAAGGGTGCGGGATGGTCGTACAACCAGAAAGGTTTTTATGTGCGAATAGATAATATTTTGTGCTCTTCCCATTTCAAGCCTTATAACTGTAAGATAGACAAGAAAATAGATGCGTCAGACCATTATCCTATCTTCTGCTGGCTGAAATTACAGGGCGAGGAGGACAAAAAATCAAGAAAATAAGAGGTAAATTCGTCAGAATGTAAAAAAATAACTATATTTGCAGGCTGAAATGCGAAACAATAATCAAAAATAACATAATTATCAAAATGCAAAACAAAGGAATTGTAAAGTTAGTCGCATGGGCTCTTGTGCTGATATGCGTGTTCTACTTGTCCTTCTCCTTCGTGACCAGTCACCACGACAACAAGGCGGCTGCCATGGGCGAGGAGGCTGGAAAGGAATACATCGACTCTATCATGAACGAGAAAGTGTATTTCTTTGGCATGTACACTTACAAGCAGTGCCGTGAGATGAAGATCGGACTCGGACTTGACCTTAAAGGAGGTATGAACGTTATCCTTGAGGTGTCTGTGCCCGATGTGGTGGCTGTACTTGCCGATCACAAGAAAGATGCTGCCTTCACCAAGTCTATGGAACAGGCAAAGAAAGAGGAAGAGACCAGTCAGTCAGACTTCATTTCGCTCTTTATCAAGTACTACAAACAAAATGCACCCGGTCATCGCCTGGCTGAGGTGTTCGCCACCCAGCAGATGAAGGGTAAGGTGAGCACACAAAGTAGCGATGAAGAGGTAGAGCGTGCACTGCGTGCAGAAGTGCAGAGTGCTGTGGATAACTCTTTCAATGTGGTGCGTAACCGTATTGACAAGTTTGGTGTGGTGCAGCCTAATATCCAGAAGCTGGAGGGGCGTGACGGACGTATCATGGTGGAAATGCCGGGTATCAAGGAGCCTGAGCGTGTGCGCAAACTCTTGCAGGGAAGTGCCAACTTGGAGTTCTGGGAAACCTATAACAGTCAGGAGATTGTGCCTGCACTGATTCGTCTGGACACCAAATATGCTGCCATGGGTGGCAACGCAGACACTACTGCTGTAGCTTCCAATGACTCTGTGGCTGCTGATACCGCTGCCGCTGCTCCTGCCAAGGAGGGTATTGCTGCTGCCATCGCCGCCAAGAAGGATAACAGGAAAGCTGCTCTTGACGCCGCTGCACAAGAGGCCGAGATGAAGAGCATGCACCCGCTCACTACACTTTTGCAGCTGATGCAGGGACAGGCGCTGAGCACGGTGGGTTATGCCCTGGCTCGTGACACTGCCGAGGTGAATGCCATCCTGCATTCTGATGTGGCTGCTTCCATTATTCCTAACGACTGCAAACTGCTGTGGAGTGCCAAACCCTACGCTTCTTCCAAGAAAGGTGACGTGTTTGAACTGCACGCCATCAAGGTGACCGAGCCTTCAGGGCGTGCTCCGTTGGAAGGCGATGTAATCACTTCTGCCAAGGACGAGTTCGACCAGATGAACCATCCCTGCGTGTCTATGCAGATGAACTCTGATGGCGCACGTCGTTGGGCACAGCTTACCAAGATGAACATCGGTCGTGCCATAGCTATCGTACTCGACGATGCTGTGTACAGCGCTCCCCGTGTCAACGGAGAGATTGCCGGAGGAAACTCTCAGATTACAGGTAACTTCACCATCGAAGATACCAAAGACCTTGCCAATACCTTGAACTCCGGTAAGATGCCGGCTCCTACCCGTATCGTACAGGAAGAGGTGGTAGGCCCTTCTCTCGGTGCGCAATCCATCCAGCAGGGTTTCATCTCGTTCATCGTGGCATTCGTCCTGCTTGCCATCTTCATGATTGTACTTTACAACTGGGTGCCTGGTATCATAGCAGATTGCGCCCTGTTGCTCAACCTGTTCTTCACCTTGGGTATTCTTACATCGTTCCAGGCTGCACTCACCATGCCGGGTATCGCCGGTATCGTGCTGTCCTTGGGTATGGCGGTGGACGCCAATGTGCTTATCTACGAGCGTACCAAGGAGGAGTTGCGTAACGGACTGAATGTGCGTGATGCGCTGAACAAGGGTTATTCCAATGCTTTCTCCGCTATCTTCGACTCCAACCTTACCTCTATCATCACAGGTATCATCCTGTATGTGTTCGGAACAGGTCCTATCCGTGGTTTTGCCACCACATTGATTATCGGTATCTGCTGCTCGTTCTTTACGGCAGTGTTCCTCACCCGTCTGGTTTATGAAAACCGTCTGTCCAAGGACAAGTGGCGCAAGCTTACCTTTACCACTTCGTTCTCGCGCAATATGATGCAGAACACCAAGTTCAACTTCATGGGCACCTATCGCCGCACCTTCACCATTTGGGGCGTTGCAGCAGCGGTCTTTGTTTGCTGTCTCGGTGTACGTGGTTTGAGCAAGAGTATCGACTTTACCGGTGGTAGAAACTACGTGGTTACCCTGGACAAGGCGGTGGCTGTGGAGGATGTGCGCGAGGTTCTTGCCAACAGTTTCGTGAATACTATGGGCGAGAACCAGGGCAAGCCTGCCAATACCAGTGTGATTGCCTTAGGTACTGACGGCAAGACGGTACGTATCTCTACCAACTGGGATATTGAGTCCAATGACCCCGCGGTGGACGATAAGGCTGAAACCATACTCTACAATGCTTTGAAGGGTGCACAACTCGTGTCTCAGGCAAATGTGGAGTCATTCAAGAATCCCGATGTACGTGAGGGTGGTTCTATCATCAGCAGTACCAAGGTGGGTCCCTCTGTGGCAAAAGACATCACTTATGGCGCTATCGTCAGTGTAATCTTCGCCTTGATTGCCATCTTCATCTATATCCTTATTCGCTTCCACAACGTGGCCTTCTCCATCGGTTCTGTGGTTGCCTTGACTCTGGATACATTGATAGTTATAGGTATCTACTCTGCCTGCTGGGGATGGTTGCCCTTCTCGCTCGAAATAGACCAGACCTTTATCGGTGCCATCCTTACGGTGATTGGTTACTCTATCAACGATAAGGTGGTGGTGTTCGACCGTGTGCGTGAGAACATCCAGCTCTATGGCAAGCGTGACCGTCAGGACATCTTCAACAGTTCGCTCAACCAGACCTTGGCGCGTACCATTAACACCTCACTTACCACGCTGATTGTGTTGCTCTGTATCTTCTTCCTTGGAGGTAACAGCATCCGCAGTTTCTCTTTCGCGATGATTCTCGGTGTGATATTCGGTACCCTTTCTTCTATCTTTGTCGCTGCTCCTGTGGCTTATCTCACTATGGGCAAGAAGATTAAGGAAGCAAAAGAATAAAACAAGCCTTTTCCTGCCTATGGTTGGCAGGATGGGAAAAGATATGTTGAACCGAAGGACGTGTGGCGTCCTTCGGTTCAACGTTTATAGGGAGTTTCGTTCGTAGGTTATTCTCATCACATATCGTGTGGCATAAAAGGGCATCCCTTTGTTGTGTGTTGTGCTTGCCCTATCCACTTGTCAACTGAATGCCCTGTTCACTTGTCAACTGAATGCCCTGTTCAGTTAGCAACTGAATGCCCTGTTCAGTTAGTAACTGAATGCCCTGTTCAGTTAGCAACTGAATACCCTGTTCAGTTAGCAACTGAATGCCCTATCCAGTTAGTAAGGGTTCGTTCTATAGTGGTATTTGCGCTTCTTTTCGGCTTTTGAATGTATATTTTGCCATCCGGGCATCATAGGCTTTGCAGGAATCATCGGAATACAGAAAGTATCAGTAATACCGTTACTACTCAACCGTCAGGCAGCCCAAGGCTCCCATCAATGGCTCCACTGTCACATACAACCAAAAGCCGGATGCACTTAACTGGCGGAAGGTGTCTTATAGGGTGAACTCTGTCTGCGTCACTTTAGCCTCCTTGCGCGCATCGGGCAATATTTGACCGGAATAGAAAGTGTACAAAATATTTGGTCTTTGCAAAATAAATATCTAAATTTGCAGTGGTTGTCCGTTTGTCATAGGCAAAAGTGGATATTGATAGGAATACTATCGTATGTTTGCCGCGCCGATGACGCCCTCGCCGAGCATGTGTCTAAAGCTTGCGTGTCAGGCTGTTGACATCCGCTTTCGTGTAGTGGGTTATAACGGTACCTCTATTTTTGGGAAAGCGTTTATCTGACGCTTTGTTTTTTGACGTCCTGAAATCTGGCAGTTTCAAAGTTCGTTCACGAAACAAGGCAACGATAGATGCCCATTGGTGATTTGTAGAAATACTGCATGTCATCTTATCCTTATATATAAATTAAGGTGTAGGTAGCATGGGTATATACAATACAAACCGGCGTGGGTTTCTGTGCGTTGCTCGTTTCTGAACGAATGGGCAAATGCCAGAGCCTCAGGACGTGGAACGAGCAATGATAAGACTCTCCACGCTTTTTTCATTTATAGACAATCTTTACCATTTTTATAATAACTGCCTAAATGAGGGAGAGTCATAAAGGGAAAAGAATAAATAGATATGAAGCAAAAATTTGTGTTCTCTCTCATGCTGTTATGTATGAGTCTTTGCCCGCTTTTGAGTTGGGCAGAATTAGTGCGGCCAACGATTCCAACGGCAACGCTTGAATCAGGCAAGTCCTATTATTTGTATAATGTAGAGGCAGATTTGTTCATGACTTACAGTAACGGGTATAAGGTGAATGAGACCCCGTCTGCCATTACAATAACGAATTTGGACAATGGTGCCTATACATTGAAAGATAGTAAAGGCTATTTATATCCTTATGGCAGTAATAGTTTACACTACTACTCATCCTCAAGCAGCGGAACTTTCTATTACTGGTCTATAACCTATTCGGACAACTCATACCTTATTCAATGTTCAGAGTTGAACACGAGCTACTATAACTCTGAACAATATTTAGGCTGGCCTGGTGAGAATGCTACTGCCGTTTATTACAATCAACCTATTACTGGTGCTGTGCATTGGCAGCTTGTCCCTGCCGATGCCGACGGTGACAGATATGCTGCAGCCTTGATGCTTTACAAGGAACTTAAGAATGCAGAAGTCCTGATACAGGCAGGTTATAATGCTGGTGTTATTGATTACTACACCAATCTGTATGCTGCTCGTGAGACTGCAGATGTTGCAGAAATGATAGAAGCAGCCCTGAAGTTGCGCAGGAGTCTGGGCATGTCTCAAGGATATATTGCACCATATTGGAGCGAGAAACCAATCCTGTGGACTTGTTCGGAGGGAACATTTGGGGATTCTGACTATTATACTTGGGCTCTTCCTTCATCAAATTATACTTCAGGAACGTTTTTTTATAGGCAATTAAGTGGAATTGCCTCCAGCTCGATAAGTGCAACAGTAATCGTGGATGAACCATCTGCATTTATTTATTCATTGTCTGGCAGTAATGGAAATATTAAGGTATATGTTGACGATCAGTTGGTGCGTGATTTGACCGATGAGCAATATCAGATATATACGTATGGCATACATGCAAGATTCGTTGAGAATCTTACAGCAGGTAAACATACCATAAAGTGGGTTGTTAACAAGACCAGTTCTTCCTATAATGGTTATTATAACATCTATACAGCCGGTGTCATGGCGAGTCCGTTGATTACCGTGAGTCTTCTCGAACCCGGTAGTCTCGGAACAGAGGTTCTGTACAATACTGACCATATTAAGAATGTGCGCCGACTGAAGATAAAAGGCACCATGAACAGTGATGACTGGTCGAAGATAAAGATGATGCACTACCTGCAAGATTTGGATTTGAGTGAGGCTGTGATTACTGAGATACCTGCAAATCAGTTCAGTGTTAACGCTGACTCATCGTCCAATTTCCTCCACAGACTGATATTGCCAGAAGGTCTTAAGACAATCAACGACGGAGCTTTCTATTATTCCCTGATAGACAATCTGGTTTTCCCATCTACAGTTACAACAGTTGGACAAGGCGCATTTGCGTGTAGCCATATACAAAAACTGGACTTGCCGGATAATATGACGGAGATAGGTGATTACAATAGCAGATATGGTGGTGCATTTAGTGGCATGTACTGGCTTAAGAGCCTCAAATTGCCGAAAAACTTAACCTACATTCCTAAAGAGGCATTCAACTCTTGTTATTATTTGACTGATGTTGTATTGCCGGAGTCACTTGAAACAATTTACGGTAGTGCTTTCTATGACAGTTATAACATCAAGATAGCTTCGTTTCCGGAAAAACTAACGTCGATAGGAAGTAGCGCATTCTATAACTGCCGCAATGCTTTGGCAACCCCTTTGAATGACAATCTGCAAACGATAGGTGACTATGCATTCTATGGTAATTCGGGAACTGAAGTCAAGACTGTGGTGATACCTAATAGTGTTACTTCCATTGGCTCATATGCGTTTCAAGGTTGTACCAACCTCGAAAGCATCACCCTCTCGGAACCTGTGTGGAAATTGTCTAACAATATACTGTCAAACTGCAGCAGTCTGAAGGCCTTACGTCTCAATTGCCCTACTGTAGCTAAGTATAACACAAACAGCAGTTATTACCCTGTAGATGTCAGCCAAATTTCCCAGGTGGATTTGTATGTTCCAGAAATTGTTGTGACATCCTATAAGCTGGATAATTACTGGTATAACTGCCAGTCAATAAACGGATTCAGCACAGAAGAGATTCAAGACTGGACTATCAACAATCCGTTGGTACTCAACCGCGAACGTTTTGCAGGAGAGCCTAACATAACGATTTCTGCTGATTACGACCGCTTGCCGTCGCTGAAGATTAACGGTGACAACGAGCAGGTTATAAATGACTTGTGTATGGATAGCTATCTCAAAAATTATGAGAACTATCCTGGCCAAATCCTCAGCAATTGCAGCAATGTAACCATCAACGGTGCGGCAAAAGTGAATCTTGGAACAGCAGAAAAGAGATGGTACTTCTTCAGTCTTCCTTACGACATGAAGGTGTCAGACATAGTTTCTACAAACACCGGTGGAAAAGTTGTCCAGAAGGCTGTACGCTACTATGATGGTGCCAACCGCGCAACAGTGGGCGGCACCGGTTCATGGAAGAACTTCGAGGCTGACGCTGTGATTCCTGCAGGAACAGGCTTCATCATGCAGACCAACTACGCAGCTTGGAACCTCTGCCCCTCATTTAATGAGACAAAGCAAAACATAGTTGCCACAACGGAGTTTGTGAAAACCCTTGAGGTGAATGACTCTGAGACAGCTTCCAACAAGGGATGGAACCTCGTGGGTAACCCATGGCAGTGTTTCTTCAACAACCACTACCTCAATTTCACCGGTCCGATTACCGTATGGGATACATACAACAAGACTTACGTGGCTTACTCAATCATCGACGATGACTATGCCATCCGCCCCAACGAGGCATTCTTCGTACAGTGCCCCGATGCAGAGCACAACACCATCGGATTCCCCAAAGAGGGTCGTCAGCTGACAGCCGAGATTGTCAACCAGAATCCGGTGCAGGCTGCAGAATTTGCAAGAGCAGCGCAGATGGATGCCCGCAGGTTGGTTGACGTCGTAATCTCTGACGGTGAACATCAAGACCAGACGCGCATCGTGCTGAACGAGGGCGCATCTATGGACTACGATCTGACATGCGACGCAAGCAAGATGATGAGCATGGATGCAAGCGTACCTCAGATATTCTCTCTCGGCAATGAAGGCACTCAGTATTCTATCAATGAGCGTCCTGTAGGCGATGGATTTGTCAATCTTGGTTTCTTCGCAGGTAAGGCTGGAGAGTACACTTTCAAACTCAGTCGCAGCATGGTTGAGGCTGTCATTCTCGTTGACCACATGACAGGTAATGAGACAGACCTTGCAAACAGTGAATATACATTTACCACTGAGGCCGGAACGGACGATGCACGTTTCTCTCTGAAGTTCAATCCTGCCGAGACTACTGGTATTAAAACCGTACAGTCAGAAACTTCTGATGACATAATGTACAATATCAACGGTCAGAGAATCAGCAAGCCAGTAAAAGGTATTATGATTCGAGGCGGCAAGAAGGTATTCATCAAGTAACATAAATTGATTGCGTATGTATTATATGCGTTTTCTGACAATAGCAGTAATGTGCCTCATAGGGTGCATTACTGCCCATGGCCAGGATGACTTTTCCCCTTCGTCACCTCCTGAACCGGGAGTGCCCGATATTTATTCGCGCATTGTGGTTCTGAAGAATGTCGATGAGGCGGGCAGTGTCTCTGGCAGTGGACGGTACCTTGTGGGCAATGCGGTGAAGCTGTATGCCTATGTCAATTCCAACTATTCATTCCAATGTTGGACTGACACGAAAGGGACGGTGCTTGGCCTGTCAAGTCCACTCAGCTTCACCAATACGGAGAAGGCTGACACGGTGATAGCCAACTATGCCTTCACCCCATCCAATCCCAATGAGCCCAGCAATCCAAGCGCTATACTCTACTACCGTCTGCAGTTGCTGCCCACCCAAGGATGCACCGTAAGCGGAGCCGGTAGGTATCAGGCGGGCAAGAGCGTAAGCGTCAGCGCATCGGTTGAGAGTGGATACAGTTTTTGCGGTTGGACCGACAGCAAAGGAGAGATTGTGTCAACAAGCTCCTATTTCTCCTATACCGTACCCGTTGATGGCGAGGTATTGACAGCCAACTGCGTGTTCAGTCCAGGCGCCCCAGGCGAACCGGGTGACCCGATATTGAGGCATAATGTCTCGGCAGTATGCTCGGACGGCGGTACATACTATGGCAACACAGGGCGATGCTTGGAAGGAACGACACAGTCGCTGAGAGCCTCCGCCAACAGCGGATATGTGTTTGACGGATGGTATCTGAATGGCGAACTATATACAAAGTTATCCTCCTTCAGTTATACTGTAGGTAAAGAGGACATGCAATTCTATGCAAAGTTCGTGTTCAATCCCACTTCTCCGGGTGAGCCTGCCATGCCTGCGCTGTCAACCTACTCTTACTACCTGCCCATCGTGAACACTGCGCCGGGCAAGACTGTGCAGTATTGCATCAATCTCGTCAACACGGAGATAGTCAAGGATATGAACATACGCCTGACGTTCCCTCCTGACTTCGAAGTCAATCCCAACGACTATACGTTGAGCAGCAATGCCGTAGGCTATTCGGTCACTCTCAATGAGGTTGAGGACAACATCTCCATCATTGAGGAAGGCTCAAAACTGTGGGAGTTCTCATTCATCGGAGGCGAGACAGCCCCTGCCACGCAGGCACTGCTGACTTTCAACATCTTTATCCCCGACAATGTGCCCACAGGCACAAGCAAGCTCATCAAAATCAACCAGATTTCGATGGTGCAGGCAGACGGCACCCCCGTGACAGCGCGTACGCGCAACGGCATGCTGGGCGTGTACAAGCTTGGCGATGTCAACGGTGACAATGAGGTGAACGTTACTGATGTGCTTGGAACACTATCCGTAATCAATGGTGTGGATGATGACAGTCTTATCATTGAAGTGGCAGACTCCAATGAAGACGAGAGCATAAATGTGTCTGATATCCTCGGAATAATAGAAATAATAAATACAAACGACAATGATGAATAGTTTTTTGAAGATTACCACTTGTCTATCTTTCAGCCTTGTCCTTTCAGAGGGTGTCAAGGCTGAAGATGACATTCTTCAGGTGACGCCATTTGCCACAACGGCTGGCATCACAGAGAATGATTGGGATTATGCTTTCACTGTCCAGATGAACAACACGCAAGCCTACACCGCCATCCAGTTTGACATCCTGCTTCCACCAGGCATGACGCTCATTCCTGATGAACCGCTGGAACTGCTGCAGGACCGTTTTCCTGGCACAGTGAAGAAAGGTGTTTTTTATCCCGAACACAACATATCTGTGTCAGATCAGGGAAACGGTTTATACCGTATTGTTTTGTATCATGATGAATTTGCTCCCATTGAAGGAGACAGCGGCGACTTGATGGTTTTCTACTACCTCACTTCTGCCGACATGGCTCCGGGCTATTACCCCATAAAGGTTACTGGCACCGTCCTGGCAGTTAATGCACATAATGATTACAAGCCCGAAACCTCCACATCGTATGTGAAGATAGGGGAGCCTGGCGAGGATGCAACCCTCACAATGGAGGGTCTTATACCGTCATTTGTCAATGAGGCTCTTGCATTGGAGACAGGCTTGAAGACTCTCGACTGCAGCAAGGTGACAGGCATGGACGGTACATTCAGCCTTGTGGATGGACGCAATTTCATTGCCCCAACGGAAGATGCGACAGCACAAACGGTGACTTACCACAGGAGCTGTCCTTCCAACAAATGGGGAACTGCCTGTTTGCCTTTCTCCGTGGAGAGCGATGCCTATGTGCAGTACTTCAGGTTGATGGAGGTGGAGGCCGGCAAACTCACGTTCGAGCCTGTCGCTTCGGTTGAGGCTGGAGTGCCAACGGTGTTCAAGATTCTGAACGGTGATGCGCTGGACGTAAGTGTTGACAATGCAGTTGTGCGGGGTGGCGAATGTTCAACGACATTTGACAATGTGAACTGGACAATGAAGGGCAGCTACTCTCAAATCAACCTTACCCCGGAGGCTCCTGAAAATCAGACGGTAGATCAGTATTACATCAGTATGGATAAGTTCTGGTACAACAATGTGGAGGTTCTGCTTGATGCGTTCCGTGGATGGTTTGAAGCTCCCATGGCTGTCCGTGCGCCTGCATTCTCAATAAATGAGCATGACAATAATACCACAGGCATTGATTTTATTGAGAAGGTGGATGGCACGGTTGAAATGAAGTTTGACATGGGTGGTCGCCAATTGCCTTATGCGATTAAGGGAATCAATATTATTAACAACAAAAAAATCATTATAAGATGAAAAGGAAATATGCAACTCCCCAAATCACTGTATATGAAACAGAACACATGCAGTTGTTGGACTTCTCCAATGTTATTGAAGGTGGAGGAAATGGCAACGGTGTCTCCCCTCACTGTATAAACGGTGAAATGTTTGAAGAGTACCAAGATTATTAAGATTAAAGCCTTGTACCCTGAGTCGGGTATGAGGCTTTTCTTTTTTAGACAGATGCTCATACCGTCATCCTTCTCCCTCCATCTGCAGAAACTCATCAATGCAAACCACTGTTCTCTTTCTCTTGTGCCCGGCAGGGGTTCCCGTCAGCAGGAGTGCTTGACAGGCATCAAGGCATATTATTGTATAGAAGCCCTCTGTTCTTAAAAGAATATAAACCCGGACTTTTTTCTTGTATATATCAAAAATGTGCGTACCTTTACGCCATCATCATAAAAACGGAACTTACAATGAAAGAAAAGTGTGGAGTGATACCGGCAGCACTGATAGCGCTCAGTATCGTGGTTTTGGGAATGTGTGTCAAGGCTGGCATCGACAATTTTACCAATAAGGACCGCAAGGTCACGGTAAAGGGCTTGTCGGAAAAAGAGGTAGAGGCTGACAAGGTAACCTGGCCCATTCTCTACAAGGAGATAGGCAACGACCTGCCGGCGTTGTACAGCAGCATTGCCCACACGCAGCAAATCATCCAAAACTTTCTCAAGGCAAACGGGATAAAGGAAGAGGAAATCAATGTCAACGCACCGGTGGTGATTGACATGAATGCGGAGCGGTACTCCAGTGAGCAGCGCTCCTATCGTTACAATATCACAGCCATTATCACCGTTACCTCGAACCGCGTAAAACTGGTGAAGCGTGCCGAGACCGTTGTCAAGGAACTGGTAAAGATGGGTGT
>JBJEKQ010000033.1:0-15362 GCA_051878715.1 Prevotella sp. | reverse complement strand
CCAGCGGGGAGCCTAAGATGGTGGCGCACGACTATCTCTATGCCTTAGGACACCTTACCACTGGTGTGTATTGGCACAATCTGGGCGAAGACAGCATACACCTCACTGTGGCAGACACGGGATGGGGCAAGGCAGTGTGGGGCAAGTTCTACGGACAGTGGTTTGCCGGTGCTGCCGTGTTTGTGTATGACCATGAGAAGTTCAGTGCCGACAGCATGCTACGGCAGATAGAGAAGTACCGCATCACCTCGTTCTGCGCTCCCCCTACCGTGTATCGCTTCCTGATACATGAGGACTTCTCCAAATACGACCTCTCAACGCTTCGTTACTGCTGTACGGCAGGTGAGGCTCTCAACCCTGCTGTGTTCGACAAGTTCAAGGAACTCACGGGCATTTCGCTGATGGAGGGATTCGGACAGACGGAAACCACCATGACCCTGGGCACCATGCCCTGGACCAAACCGAAGCCAGGCTCGATGGGACTGCCTAACCCACAGTATGATATCGACCTGGTGAAACCCGACGGCACTCCCTGTGAGGACGGAGAGAAGGGCGAGATAGTGGTGCGCATTACCGGCGAGAAGCCTGTGGGACTGTTCAAGGAATACTACCGCGATGAGGAACTGACCCGCAACGTGTGGCATGACGGCATGTATCACACAGGTGATGTGGCATGGCGCGACGAGGACGGTTACTACTGGTTTGAAGGACGTATCGACGACGTGATAAAAAGTAGTGGCTACCGTATCGGTCCGTTTGAGGTAGAGAGTGCCCTGATGACTCATCCTGCCGTGGTGGAGTGTGCCATCACGGGTGTGCCCGACGATATCCGCGGTATGGTGGTAAAGGCTACGGTGGTGTTGCACAAGGACTGGAAGAGCAAGGTAGGCGAAGACCTGGTGAAGGAACTGCAGAACCACGTGAAGCGCGAAACGGCTCCCTATAAATATCCCCGTATCGTGGAGTTCGTGGACGAACTGCCCAAAACCATCAGTGGAAAGATAAGGCGCGTGGAGATAAGGGAGAGAGACAAGAGGTGATTCTTCATTCTTCACTCTTCATTAAATAGATGAGAAATACATGAAAGAAACAAGACCGTTGCTGGTTATCAAGGTGGGAAGTAATGTGCTGACCCGTAGGGACGGACATTTGGACACTACACGTGTGTCTGCCATTGTGGATCAGGTGGCGTGGCTCAAGGAACAGGGGTATGACGTGATTCTCGTATCGTCGGGTGCTGTGGCATGCGGAAGAAGGGAGATGAAGGTGGAGCATGACCTGGACACCGTGGAGCAACGACAGCTTTTCTCGGCACTTGGACAGGTGAAACTCATAGGACTCTACTATGACCTGTTCAGGGAATACGGATTGCATGTGGGACAGATACTCACCATGCGCGAGAACTTCGACCCTGGTGAACAGTATGACAACCAGAAAGCTTGTATGAAGGTAATGCTCGAAAACGGAGTGATTCCCATTGTCAACGAGAACGATACCGTGAGCGTCACCGAACTGATGTTTACTGACAACGACGAGTTGAGCGGACTGATTGCACGCATGATGGATGCCGACATGCTGATACTGCTGAGCAATATCAATGGCGTATATACGGGCAATCCCGAAGACAAGGATTCGAAACTCATCGCTATGGTGGCTCCCGACTGTAACCTCGACAAATATGTTTCTGCCGTAAAGAGTAACCACGGCAGGGGTGGAATGCAGTCAAAGTATGCCACTGCCAAGCAACTGCAGCGTGAGGGCATCAAGGTGATGATTGCCAACGGTGAGCGGGAGAACATACTCATCGACCTCATCAACAGACCGGCAGAGACACCGCATACCGACTTCCTGCCTGATGTGGTGGAGAAAAAGGAACCTGTCAGCCGGCAGTCGTTCGATGCCGTGCGCCTTGCAAGCAGACAGGTAGCCCTGCTTACCGATGACTTGCGCAACCGCGTGCTCAACGACCTGGCTGATGCCATAGAGAATCATACCGAAGACCTGCTGGAGGCAAACGGCAAGGACCTGATGATGATGGACGAGGAGAATCCGCTGTACGACCGTCTGAAACTCACTCCGCAGCGTCTGCATGCCATTGCTTCTGACATGCGGCATGTGACACAGTTGCCCTCGCCCTTGGGACGGGTATTGTGTGAGCGTACCCTGCCCAACGGATTGGAGCTGCGGCGCGTGAGCGTTCCGTTCGGAGTGATAGGCATCGTATATGAGGCACGTCCCAACGTAACCTTTGACGTGTTCTCGCTCTGCTTCAAGAGCGGCAACGCCTGTATGCTCAAGGGAGGCAAGGATGCCCATCACAGCAATAACGCCGCTGTGGCACTGATTCACAGGGTGCTGCAGAGTCACGGACTGGACTGCCATGCCGTGCTGCTGCTACCGCCTACCCATGAGGCTACCGCACAGATGCTGAACGCCGTGGGATATGTGGATTTGTGCATCCCCAGAGGTGGCAGGAAACTCATTGACTTTGTGCGCCAGCATGCCAAGGTGCCTGTGATAGAGACGGGTGCAGGTGTGGTGAACACCTATTTCGACCAGGATGGTGATGCGGAGATGGGCGCACGGATTATCTGTAACGCCAAGACGCGCAGGGTGAGTGTGTGCAATGCGCTTGATTGTCTGCTGGTACATGCTGGCAGACTGCACGACCTGCCTGCCTTGTGTGCCCCGCTGGCTGAGCGTGGCGTGACCCTCTATGCCGACCCGCAGGCGATGGAGTCGCTGAAGGCATCCTATCCGACGCATCTGCTCTGTGCTGCCACCGACCAGTCGTTCGGCACCGAGTTCATGGACTATAAGATGGCGGTAAAGACGGTGGCTTCCGTGGAGGATGCCATTTCCCATATCTCGCACTATGGCTCCGGTCATAGCGAGAGTATCATCACTGCCAACGCTGACACCGCCCAGCTGTTCCAGCAACGTGTCGATGCCGCCTGCGTGTATTGGAATGCCCCCACCTCGTTTACCGACGGTGCCCAGTTCGGACTCGGCGCAGAGATAGGCATCAGTACACAGAAACTGGGTGCCCGAGGTCCTATGGGACTGGAGGAGATAACCAGTTACAAGTGGATGATAAAAGGAGAAGGACAAGTAAGAAAATGAAGAATATGCATACATTTATCAACGTGGAAGATTTGGGCAATCTGCAGCAAGCGCTGGAGGAAGCCCGTGAGATTAAGCAAGAGAGGTATAAGTTCCAGGAACTGGGAAAGAACAAGACACTGATGATGGTGTTTTTCAACAACTCGCTGCGCACCCGACTCAGTACGCAGAAGGCGGCACTCAATCTGGGCATGAACGTAATAGTGCTCGATGTGAACGCTGGTGCCTGGAAACTGGAAACGGAGCGCGGAGTAATCATGGACGGTGACAAGAGCGAACACCTGTTGGAGGCTATCCCTGTGATGGGAAGCTACTGCGACATTATCGGCATCCGTTCGTTTGCCGGACTTACCGACCGCGAGTATGACTATGCCGAGACGGTGTTCAACCAGTTTGTTAAATACAGCGGCAAGCCTGTGTTTGCCATGGAGACAGCCACCGTGCATCCGCTACAGGCATTTGCCGACCTGATAACCATTCAGGAGTATCATAAGGATGTGCGACGCCGACCCAAGGTAGTGCTCACCTGGGCACCCCACTGCCGTGCGTTGCCGCAGGCAGTGCCCAACAGTTTTGCACAGTGGATGAATGCCGCTGACGTGGATTTGGTGGTGACCCATCCCGAGGGCTATGAACTGGACCCGCGCTTTGTGGGTAATGCCCCTGTGGAATACGACCAGATGAAGGCATTGGAGGGAGCCGACTTTGTGTATGCCAAGAACTGGAGTTGTCCTGGTGTGACCTGTCCTGCCGATTACGGAAAGATTCTGAGCAAGGACATGAACTGGACCATTGATGAGGCACACATGGCTGTGACCAACAACGGCAAGTTCATGCACTGTCTGCCTGTGCGCCGTGGACTGATAGTGACCGATGAGGTGATAGAAGGTCCCAACTCCATCGTTATCCCGGAAGCAGCCAATCGGGAAATATCTGCTTCCGTGGTACTCAAAAGGATGTTGCAGGCACTGTAAGAGTGGTGCCGCTCATCTTTTCAGTGTGCGAATAATCTCCCCATCGTAGGTGTTGACCGTAAGACGGACGGAGTCGCAGACAAGCTGGTCGCACAGCACGGAAAGGTAGTACTTGTTGGAGTAATACTGCGGGACGTCTGCCTGGTCGTGGTAGAGGCGCAGATGGGCGGTGACCATACCGTCGGGATGGGTGACAGTGCCCTCATAGATAACTGAGATGGTCTGTTTCAGTCCCGACGAAGAGGTGTCGCTTGTCTTCAGATAGAAGCCGATGTTGAGGTATTTTCCTCCTTTCGATTTCCATACGCTCTCCAAGGTGATGGGGTGGGTGAGTATGGTCTCGTCCTCTTTTAGCTGCACAGGGCGCAGTGTGGGGATGCTGCTCACCGATACCGGTTGTGCGGTGCTCTCGTCCACCTTATTATAATAGAGGGCGGCACGATAGAAAGTGTCTGCCTTGGCTATCCAGGGAGTATTGTCCTGATGAAGGGGAGTGGTGAGCTGTAAGGTGTTGCCATCGTCGGTCACTGCGGTGGTGGCAAAGCCTTCGCTGTTGGTGGGCAGTTCCACGAAGTCGGCCTGCACCAGCGACAGTTCGCCGGTGCCCTGGTTGTAACTGTCCTTGGTACAGGCAGCGGTGAGCAGAGCCATGCCGAGCAACGACAAAATGGAGGAAATCGGTACGAGTCTTATCATCTCTGCATGGCTTTCTGTTGGTTATACAGCGGGTTGGCATACATGCGCAACATCATTTCTGTGAGGAAAGCCTCGTCCTTGTCAGGTATTTCAATCTTTTGCAGCTGTTGTTGTAGGTATTGTTCAAAGCGGGTGCGCTCCTCTGTCGTGTAATGGCTGCCATGGGCAGAGCCTCCTTCCAACATGTCGGCTGCCACATAGTTGTTGGCATAGAGCCGGTAGCCGAGGAATATATCGTGGTCAATCTTTGCCGCCACCGTATTGAGCAGTTCTCCCTTGTCCAGGGTGTCGCCGCACTCCATAATGAAACCGCTGATGCAGGGGGCGCAGTGGTAGTGTACCTTGCCCTTGAAGCCCATGATGCCCGTCTTCATGCTGAGCACATCGTCTTGCTTTGTCTTTTTCCATTCTGGGTTGTCGCGTTTCAGTTGGAACTCTGCAGCCTTGAGGTAGTCGCAGGGATCGTATTCGTAGGAAATGGCGGTAGGTACGATGCGCAGTTGTGCCAGTCGTTCAGCCAGGGAACCCCTGCCTCCCATCGCCATCATCTTGAGGATAGAGGGTTGGGTACGGTCATTGCTGTCTTTGGCGCGTCCCTCGCGCTGTGCAATCCATATATTGTCGTTTTTCTCCTCAATGACATAGTGCATGTATTCTGCCATGCGTTTGCTGGATGCCAGCATCTCGCGGATGCCGGCGCTGCGCTCCACGATGAACGACTTGTTGAGCCTCACCACATCTTTTATCCACGGTGCTGCCAGCAGATTGTCTCCGATGGCAATCTCGCAGGTCGTCTCACTGCCCGCATCGATGAGCAGCTTGTCGAGCAGTGCCGAGTCGAGCACGATATCCCTATGGTTGCTCACAAAGGTGTGACGCTTGTTCAGGTCGATAGCGGCAGTGTCGATGGTGTGTCCGGTGCTTGCCTTGCTCATCAGTGACTGCAGGAAGGGGTAGCAGAATGTTTTCTGGAACTCCAGGTTGGTTGCACACTGTTTCATCTTTCCACACAGTGCCTCGTAGGGAATCTGTGGAAAAATGTATTTCATCACAGTCTTGAACTGTTCATCGGCTATAAGCCGTTCAAATACCTCAGCCAGTTCTTCCGGCTCAAAAGGTCTGATGGGGTCGAATACGGAGGGAATCATTTAAACTAAGTATTATTGGTCTAAAATGAAGATTTTTTAATGAAGAATGAAGAATAGGTCTGTGCCATTCTTTTTCTTGTCTTCTTTGAATTATCATAGAATAGATGATGCTGTTTTATCTTATTCTTCATTCCTCATTCTTCACTCTTCATTCTTCACTCTTCATTAAAAAACTTCATTCAATTCAGAACTGATTCTCTACAATCTCGCTGAGCACGTCTTTCATCTCCAGTCCGGCGGCTTTCACCTGTTGTGGGATGAAGCTGGTTGGCGTCATGCCGGGGGTAGTGTTCACCTCAAGCAGATGTATCTTATCCACCTGCTCGCCGTTTTTGCCTGTGCCCTTGCCGATGATGTAGTCGATGCGGATGATACCGTTGCAGCAAAGAATGTCGTAGATGTGCGAGGTGAGTTTTGCCACACGCTGTGCCGTCTCTTCGCTGAGGCGGGCGGGAGTTATCTCCTGCACCTGTCCGTTGTATTTGGCATCATAGTCAAAGAATTCGTTGTTGGTGACCACCTCGGTGGCAGGCAGTACCACCGATTTCTCCTTGGTCTTGTAACAACCGATGGATATTTCGGTACCCTCAAGATAGCTCTCCACCATCACGTCGCTACTCTCCAGGATGGCCTTGCGGATGGCGGGAGCCAACTGGTCCTTGTTCTTCACCTTGGACACGCCGAAACTGCTGCCGTCTGCCGCCGGTTTCACGAAGCAGGGCATACCGATACGCTCTTCTATCTCGTCATCGCTCACCACCTCTTCATAGCCCTTGCGGATAAGCAGGCTGTCAGCCACGCTGATGCCATAGCTGCGCAGGTATTGGTTGAGCACGAACTTGTTGAAGGTAAGTGCCTCTACCAGTACGTTGCTGGTGGAGTAGGGTATGCCGATGAGGTCGAAGTAACCCTGTAGCAGTCCGTTCTCGCCCGGGGTGCCGTGGATAGTGATATAGGCATAGTCGAAATAATGCCTTTTGCCTTCTATGGTATAGGAAAAGTCGTTGCGGTCGATGGGAGTGGCAGTGCCGTCGGGCAGATTTACCTGCCAGCGGGTACCCTTGATATCAACGATAAGCACGTTGTAGCGCTCTTTGTCAAAAAAGGAGTACAGCCCCTGTGCCGAGCGCAGAGACACATCGTGTTCTGAAGAATCTCCGCCACAAACGATGGCGATATTTCTCTTTGTTTCCATAAGTTTATATAGTGATTAAATTTGATTGCTGTCTGTTGTCGTGAGTCGTCCGCGCCATTTCTCTATCAGTGCTTCCATGTCTGCCGGCAGGGGACTGGTGAAGTCCATCTGTTTGTGGGTGACCGGATGTACAAAGCCCAGGGTGCGGGCGTGGAGAGCCTGTCGGGGGCAGAGCTTGAAGGCATTGTGGATGTACTGGCGGTAGGAGGCGGTGCGCTCGCCGCGCAGTATCTCGGTGCCCCCATAGCGTTCGTCGGCAAAGAGGGGATGACCGATGTGCTTCATGTGGGCGCGTATCTGATGGGTGCGTCCTGTTTCCAAGATGCACTCCACCAAAGTGGTGTAGCCATAGCGTTCCATCACACGGTAGTGGGTCACGGCAGCTTTGCCCTCGCTGCTACCGGGCGGAAACACCGCCATGCGCAGGCGGTCCTTGGGATCGCGCCCTATATTGCCTTCTATCGTACCTTGGTCTTCCACGAAGTTTCCCCATACCAGGGCGTTGTAGCTGCGGTGGGTGGTCTTGTTGAAGAACTGTACCCCCAGTGCGCTCTTTGCCTCGGGTGTCTTTGCCACTACAAGCAGTCCGCTGGTGTCTTTGTCGATGCGGTGCACCAATCCTACCTCAGGACTGTTGGGGTCGTAGTCGGGATTGTCTTTCAGGTGCCATGCCACAGCGTTGACCAAGGTGCCATGGAAGTTGCCGCATCCGGGGTGCACCACCATGCCGGCAGGTTTGTTAATGACCATCAGCTGGTCGTCTTCATATATCACCTCCAGTGGTATTTCCTCGGGTTCGATGGTAGTGTCGAAGTGCGGACGGTCGAGCATCAGTGTCACCGAGTCACCGGGGCGTACCTTGTAGTTGCTCTTCACAGGCTTGTCGTTTACATGTACAAATCCTGCATCCGCCGCCTTCTGTATGCGGTTGCGACTGGAGTGCTGCAATTTTTCGAAGAGAAACTTATCCACGCGTACAGCCACCTGTCCGCGGTCCACCTCTATGCGGAAGTGCTCGTACAGTTGCTGTTGCTCGTCGTCATCCACCTCATCGGTCAGTGGCAGTGGTTCTTCTGTCATCTTTTTCCTGTTAGAATGTCGGTTTGTTGTCTTTCTCTTATATAGGTGTTGTCTTTCTCTTGTAATGGAGTGTATTGCGAAGGAAACCATCTACTCGTAGGGACCGTGTACTTCCTCGAACTCGTCGAAGTCGCTTTCGGTGTTGTTGTAGTTGATATCCACCGTGTCCATCTCGTTTTCGTCGCTGTATGTACCGCTACCCACTACAAGTGACAGTGGGATGTCGGTGCTTACCCTTTCGCCGGTCATTAGCCGTCTGCCACGGCAGGTGACGCCATACACCCAGTCTTGTTCTCCCTCTACATACTGCGGAGAGAGCATCACGAAGCCCATGCTGCGCAGGCGTGCTTCAGCTTCGCGTGCGCTACTGTTGTCTATGATGTCGGGGATGGCGACGAGGGGAGAGGAAAGTGAGTTGACAGTGACGTAGATGGTACGTCCGCTCTTGATGTGTGCACCCGCTTCGGGTGTCTGCAGCAGAATCACGTTGGCAGGCATACGCTTGTTGCGCCCAGAGTCAGTAACCATGATGGTGATACCCTGCTCTTCCATCATCTGTCGTGCCTTGTTGATGTTCATGCCGTTGAAGTCGGGGATGGCTATTGACTCACCGTGCTTGGTGTATGCGTTGAGTCCTGCCTGTACCCCCAGTATCATTGCCACCACCACGAGAGCCATGGCAGCCAGATTGATGACTACAAAGGGAGCGAATAACTTTTTAAAAAATTCTCTTACCTTCATGGATGGTTGTTACTGAGTTTCTATGTTTGCGATGAATGGAATCATGTATTATTACTATATGGTATGCAAATTTATACATAATCTGCGAGATTATACAAAGACAAGGTAAAAAAACAAGACCAAAACCTTGTTTTCTTCTACCTTTTATGTGCTTTTGTGCCCTTTTTTACTGATGGCCGACGACTTGCCAACAGGGGTAGGGCAACCAGTTGCTAACTGAACAGGGCAATCAGTTGACAACTGAACAGGGCATTCAGTTGGCAAGTGAACAGGGCATCCAGTTGGCAACCTGCGTAGAACAGTCATTTTATGGGTGGTAAGGATGTGTTTCAGGGTCAGGAAAGGCAGATGCTGCAAAAGTTTTTTTCAGAAGTGGCGGGTAGGGTAGTGGCAGGGGAGTAGAAAAGGACCCCTTTGCTGTTTTTGATAATTCTCATTATATTTTTAGAGGAAAGATAGAGAAATATTTGTAAGAAATGAATAATTGTCATATCTTTGCACACACAAAAAACAGATAACTTTAAATATTATACTAAGAAAAAAGTTTCCCAAAACGGAAAACTTTTGCAGACATCAAATAAAAAAAGTTTCCCAAAATGGAGCCTAAGAAGTTTACTATTACCAAGCGCGACGGGTCGAGGGATGACTTCTCTCTCGACAAGATTATGAATGCCATAATGAAAGCGTTCAATGCAGTGGAAGAACCTGCCAACGTTTCTTGCATATCTAAGATTATCAGTCATTTGGATATTACTGAGAATGTCACAGTAGAGGATATACAGAATCAGGTGGAGGTGGCGCTGATGAAGGAAGGGTACTACAAGGTGGCGAAGTGCTTCATGCTGTACAGGCAGAGTCACAGCGAGGACAGGGAAACATTGGACAAGTTGAATTTTTTGACAGCCTATATGGAGGCTGCAAATGCCGCGACAGGCTCGAAGTTTGATGCAAATGCGAATGTGGAACATAAAAACATAGCAACACTGATAGGTGAACTGCCGAAGTCGAACTTCATTCGTCTGAACCGACGGTTGCTGACCGACCGTATCAAGAAAATGTATGGGAAGGACCTTGCCGACAAGTACATCCAATTGCTGACACATCATTTTATATATAAGAATGATGAGACTTCCATCGCCCCCTACTGTGCATCTATCACTATGTATCCCTGGCTGCTGAATGGTACTACGGGCATCGGCGGAAACTCCAGTGCGCCCACCAATCTGAAGTCGTTCTGTGGAGGGTTTGTCAATATGGTGTTCATCGTAAGTTCCATGCTCTCTGGTGCCTGCGCCACCCCTGAGTTTCTGATGTACCTCAACTATTTCATAGGCAAGGAGTATGGCAGGGAATATTGGAAAGAGACTGACAAGGTGGTGGACCTCTCGTTGCGTCAGCGCACGATAGACAAGGTGATTACCGATTGCTTCGAACAGATTGTATATTCCATCAACCAGCCCACAGGAGCACGTAACTTCCAGGCGGTATTCTGGAATATAGCCTACTACGACAGATTCTATTTCGAATCACTCTTCGGTGACTTCTACTTCCCCGATGGCTCCAAACCTGACTGGGAAGGGCTTTCGTGGTTGCAGAAACGCTTTATGAAATGGTTCAACAAGGAGCGTACCAAGACGGTGCTTACCTTCCCTGTGGAAACGATGGCACTGCTGGCCGACAACGGAGAATGCCGTGACCCGGAATGGGGCGACTTCGCCGCAGAGATGTATTCGGAGGGACATTCTTTCTTTACCTACATGAGTGACAATGCCGACTCCCTGTCATCATGCTGCCGCCTGCGCAACGAGATACAGGATAATGGTTTTTCCTACACTCTTGGTGCCGGAGGTGTGAGCACCGGCTCGAAATCGGTGCTCACCGTGAACATCAACCGTTGCGTGCAGTATGCTGTGAACAACGGGCGTGATTACAAGGAGTATCTGGAAGAGGTGATTGACCTGTGCCACAAGGTGCAATTGGCGTACAATGAGAATCTGAAGGAACTGCAGGAGCATGGGATGCTGCCGCTGTTTGATGCGGGCTACATCAACATGAGTCGCCAGTATCTGACCATAGGAGTGAACGGACTGGTGGAGTCGGCAGAGTTCATGGGACTGAAAATCACGCCCAACGACAAGTACAAGGAGTTTGTACAGGGCATCCTGTCTATCGTGGAGAAACTGAACAAGGCATACAGAACCAAGGAGGTGCTGTTTAACTGCGAGATGATTCCGGCAGAGAACGTGGGCGTGAAGCATGCCAAGTGGGACAGGGAAGACGGCTACTTTGTTCCGCGCGACTGTTATAACTCCTATTTCTACATAGTGGAAGACCAGACGATGAATATCATGGACAAGTTCAAACTGCATGGCACGCCCTATATAGAGCACCTCACGGGTGGTTCGGCACTGCACATGAACCTGGAGGAGCATCTGTCGAAGGAGCAGTACAAGCAGTTGCTGAAGGTGGCGGCTCAGGAGGGATGCAATTACTTTACCTTCAATATTCCCAATACCATCTGCAACGACTGCGGACACATCGACAAACGCTATCTGCACGAATGTCCCGTATGTCATTCCAAGAATGTGGACTACATGACACGCATCATAGGCTATCTGAAGCGCGTGAGCAACTTCTCGCAGGCAAGACAGGAGGAAGCTGGCAGGCGCTTCTATGCAGGAACGGACCAAATGGCTGGCTGAGATGGTGAAATATGTCAATACAGGTGTGGTGTTCCAGGAGATTCCTGATGAGGTGACGCTCTCTATCAATATCTCCAACTGTCCTTGTCACTGTGCGGGATGTCACAGCAAGTATCTTTGGGAGGATATAGGAAACCCACTGACAGCAAAAGCGTTGAACTGCATGCTGCAGCAGTATGGCACCGACATCACCTGTATCTGCTTTATGGGAGGTGATGCGGATGCCGCAGTGGTGAACAGTCTGGCGCAATGGATGAAGATGGCGCATCCGAAGATGCACATAGGATGGTATTCGGGCAGGACACGGTTGGCGAAGGAAATCAATGTTAACAACTTTGACTATATCAAACTGGGGCCATATATAGAGACCAAGGGCGGGCTGAACAAAAAATCCACCAACCAGCGTCTCTATAAGATAATGGACGGTGGCATGACCGACATTACCAGCCGGTTCTGGAAATGAGAGGGCGCTTGTGGGCTGTGTCTATGTGACTTGCGCCTGCCCGATGTTATTTCTGTTGGATATAAAAAGTGACTGTGCCGTAAACTTCTGATTACGACACAGTCACTCTAGTGTTATTCCATCTATCCGATGAGCAGGGGAAGATTATTTTCCGTGATGCTCGTCTGATACTGTCAGTTTTTTACGTCCTTTGGCGCGACGTGAAGCCAATACCCTGCGGCCGTTCTTGGTGGCCATTCTCTCACGGAAGCCGTGCTTGTTTACTCTTCTCCTGTTGTGAGGCTGAAATGTTCTTTTCATTGCTTGTATATATTTATTGTTATTATTTCAAGGGGATGTTCCACACTTTTGGGCTGCAAAGTTAGGCAATAATTTAGAAATAACCAAGAATTATGCTATTTTTAGTGTGATGTTTTATGTTTTTTTCGGAAAAAACCTTAACTTTGCACCCATATTCAATGAATTTTCGTGAAAGACGGGTGGCGCAAGATGCCCGTCACAGTAGTAAACTACCGGTGGCAATTACAGAACCACCTCAAAACATCAATACAGTTATATATGATTAACTCACAAGACATTAAGAAAGGCACTGCCATTAGAATGGATGGCGGTATCTGGGTGTGCATTGACTTTCAGCACAGAAAGCCAGGTAAGGGAAATACCGTGATGAACACCAAACTGAAGAACGTGACCGATGGCAGAGTGCTTGACCGTACATTTCAGGTGGGCTTCAAACTGGAAGACGTGATTATCGAGCGCCGTCCCTACCAGTATCTCTATGAGGATCCTACCGGACGTATCTTCATGAACCAGGAAACATTCGAGCAGATTCCCATTGCCAACGACCTGGTGATTGGACACGAGTACATGAAAGAGGGCGACGTGGTGGAAGTGGTGACCGACACCACCGATGGCACTATCCTCTACGCTGAAATGCCTGTGAAGACCTATCTCAGAGTGACCCACTCGGAACCCGGCATCAAAGGCGACACCGCCACCAATGCGACCAAGCCTGCTACTTTGGAAACAGGTGTAGAGATACGCGTGCCCCTGTTTATCAATGAGGGTGACCTGATTCAGGTGGATACCCGCGACGGAAGCTATCTGCAGAGAGCCAAGGAATAAAAAGGGAAGTATGCTGTGAGAGAACCCCACTGCAAGGGGTATCGTCGTGGCATCATGTCCCCATGAAAATCCCCAAGTGAAGAAAACATGTATGGATTTTTTCTTCGTTTGGGGATTTTTTCATATCTTTACCCGCCCATTTGCATAGATAACAGGCACTACGGTGGCGCATGGCACTGCCGTTGTGCCGTAATATGAAAAACGTATGTATTTCTCTTTTATCATACCCGTGTTCAACCGTCCTGATGAGATAGATGAACTGCTGGAGAGTCTGACAAGGCAGACTCTGGACTCCTTTGAGGTTATTGTGGTGGAGGACGGATCGCAGGTGCCTTGTGACAAGGTGTGCCAAAGATACAGCAAGATGCTGGACCTGAAGTATTTCCAGAAGTCCAACTCCGGACCTGGACAGACCCGTAATTACGGAGCTGAGAGGGCGAAAGGAGACTATCTGATAGTACTCGATTCGGATGTAGTGCTGCCCGAAACCTATCTGGAAGAGGTGGCGAAGGAACTGGAAAGGGAACCGGCAGATGCCTTTGGGGGGCCCGATCGTGCACATGAGTCGTTTACCGACACGCAGAAAGCCATCAGCTACTCTATGACCTCTTTTTTCACCACCGGGGGCATTCGCGGAGGTAAAAAGAAACTGGACAAGTTCTATCCCCGTTCGTTCAACATGGGGGTGCGTACTGAGGTGTACCGAAAATTGGGAGGCTTTTCGAAGATGCGTTTCGGCGAGGATATCGATTTCAGCATCCGTATTTTCAAGGCAGGCTACCGATGCAGGCTCTTCCCCGAAGCCTGGGTGTGGCACAAGCGTCGTACCGACATGCGCAAGTTCTTCAGGCAGGTTTATAACAGTGGCATTGCCCGCATCAACCTGTACAAGGAATATCCCGAATCGCTCAAACTGGTGCATCTGCTACCTATGGTGTTCACGGTAGGCGTGATACTGCTGTTTCTCGCCGCCTGTGTGGGCAGGATAATGATGGTATATGGCAGTCAGGAGCATTTTTATTGCTGGTATGTCTTTGTGTTGGCATGTTTGTCGCCTATTGTCCTCTATGCCCTGTTGGTGATGGTTCACTCTGCCATTTGTAACAAGAGTGTTCATATCGGTTTTATCTCTGTCGGTGCTGCCTTTGTGCAGCTGATGGGCTATGGCTTCGGGTTCATCCTGGCATGGTGGAGGCGGTGCCTGTGGGGGAAGAAAGAGTTCAGTGCCTTTGACAAGAACTTTTATGACTGATAGGAATAACATACGCATTGCATGTCTGGCTCCTGACGACCGGCCCAGAGAGAAAATGATGGCGCAAGGTGCAGCAGCTCTGAGCAATGCTGAACTGCTGGCGATACTTATTGGTTCGGGCACACCCAAGGAGAGTGCCGTGGCACTGATGCAGAGGGTGATGACCGATTGTGCCAACAATCTTAATACGCTGGGAAAGATGTCGATAGCCGACCTGATGGAATACAAGGGAATAGGAGAGGCAAAGGCAATCACCATACTGGCTGCCTGCGAACTGGGTAAGCGGAGGCAGGGACAGACGGTAGAAGAAAGGCCGCTGATGAAATCGGCGGAGGATATATATCACTTTATGCACCCCAGAATGCAAGACCTTGACGTGGAAGAGGCGTGGGTGCTGCTGTTGAACCAACGCTTTCAACTTATCAAGGCAGAGAAGATATCTCGTGGAGGGGTTACTGAAACGGCAGTGGATGTGAGAGTGATGGTAAAATCTGCACTGCTGTGCAATGCCACAGTGATTGCGCTCTGTCATAACCATCCCAGCGGGAACGTCCATCCCAGCAACGACGATGACACGCTGACCATGCGCGCGAGGGATGCTGCCAAAATGATGCGCATGCATTTTCTTGATCATCTCATCATTACTGATGGCGGTTACTATTCCTATCGGGAAGAAGGACAACTGTAGGGCGGATGCTCGCCAATACCGATGCTTGTAAAAGAGATGTGAGATATCTATATAAATATAATGTATAGGCAATTTGGAATTGATATGAATCATTGAAAATGAAAAAAGAAAAAAAACAAACAATTTTTTCTCTGAAAAGTTTGTTTATTCTGAAAATAGTCGTACCTTTGCATCC
>JBJEKQ010000032.1:0-53027 GCA_051878715.1 Prevotella sp. | reverse complement strand
GGAAGGGGGGAGCCACCTTGTTTTTCACCACTTTCACTCTTACCTGGTTGCCTATCACGGTGTCGCCGTCCTTGAGGCTGGTTACCTTGCGGATGTCCAGTCTTACGCTGGCATAGAACTTCAGGGCGTTGCCGCCGGTGGTTGTTTCCGGGTTGCCGAACATGATGCCTATCTTTTCACGCAGCTGGTTGATGAAGATACAGGTGGTGTTGGTCTTGCTGATGTTGGAGGTGAGTTTACGCAGTGCCTGACTCATGAGTCGTGCCTGCAGTCCCACCTTGTTGTCGCCCATGTCGCCGTCAATCTCTGCCTTGGGTGTGAGTGCAGCCACGGAGTCAATCACCAGTATGTCGATGGCAGAGGAACGTATCAGTTGGTCGGCTATCTCCAGTGCCTGTTCGCCGGTATCAGGCTGCGAAATCCACAGGCTGTCCACATCCACTCCCAGTTTCTCTGCGTAGAAGCGGTCGAAGGCATGTTCTGCGTCGATGAATGCGGCTATTCCTCCTGCCTTCTGGGCTTCAGCGATGGCATGGATGGCAAGGGTTGTCTTTCCCGATGATTCAGGTCCGTAGATCTCTATGATGCGCCCTTTGGGGTAGCCGCCCACACCAAGAGCCACGTTAAGGGCGATACTTCCGGTGGGTATTACCTCTACGTTCTCCACCTTTTCGTCTCCCAGTTTCATGATGGCACCCTTGCCAAAGTCTTTTTCTATCTTTGCCATGGCTGCCTGCAGTGCCTTCAGTTTGTCGCTTTGTGCGCCTGTAGCCTCGTTTTCCATATCTTTCTTTGCCATAATAATAGGTTTAGGGGTCTTCTATAAATCAGTCTTTTTGTTTCTTAAGGATGTTTTCTTTTGCTTGGACGTTGATGGTATCATATTTGTCTCAGGCTCATATATAGAACACTCCTTTAAAGTTCTAAATCGCCTCCGAAAATCTCATGCCAGGGAAGCCCTTGGGTGTTGAGCTGCTCCATGAAGGGGTCTGGGTCAAACTCTTCCACATTCCATACACCAGGCTTTTTCCACAGTCCTTTCAGTAACATCATGGCGCCAATCATGGCAGGCACCCCCGTGGTGTAGCTTACTCCCTGCATGCCGGTCTCCTTGTATGCCTCCTGATGCTTGCAGTTGTTGTAGATGTAGTAGGTCAGTTCTTTTCCGTCTTTCACTCCGCGGATGCGGCAGCCTATGCTGGTCTCGCCCTCATAGTTCTCTCCCAAGTCTTGCGGATTGGGCAGTACCGCTTTGAGGAACTGCAGGGGTACAATCTTCACTTTGACGGTTTTGCCTGAGTTGTCTGCCAGTGGAGCCTCGTACTCCATCTCAT
Source organism: Prevotella sp. (assembly GCA_051878715.1). Taxonomy (GTDB): domain Bacteria; phylum Bacteroidota; class Bacteroidia; order Bacteroidales; family Bacteroidaceae; genus Prevotella. Next base: position 51,693 of record JBJEKQ010000032.1, on the reverse strand, counting down.
CGATGCGGCTCATGCCGATATTCTGTATCACGTCGAGATAGGTAAGGTATTGCTGTCCGAAGGTCATCCAGAAGCGTGCTTGTCTGATGGTGGGATAGTTCTTCACCAGGCTTTCCAATTCTTCGTGGTGCATCAGGTAGCTCTCGCGGGGACCGATGTTGGGGTAGGTCAGTGCCTTGTGTACCGCCAGCGGGTCGGTCTCTATCCATTCGCCGTCCTTGTAGTACAATCCTTTCTGGGTAATCTCGCGGATGTTGATTTCCGGATTGAAGTTGGTGGCAAAAGCCTTGTGGTGGTTGCCCGCGTTGCAGTCCACGATGTCCAGATAGTGTATCTCGTCAAAATGGTGCTTGGCAGCCCATGCTGTATAGATGCCGCTCACGCCCGGGTCGAAGCCGCAGCCCAGGATGGCGCAGAGTCCGGCTTTCTCGAACTTGTCTTTATATGCCCATTGCCATGAGTATTCAAAGTGCGCCTCGTCTTTGGGCTCGTAGTTGGCGGTGTCCAGATAGTTGCATCCGCAAGCCAGACAGGCATCCATAATGGTCAGGTCCTGGTAGGGAAGTGCCAGGTTGATGACCAGTTCGGGCTTGTATTCGTTGAACAGCGCCTTGAGCTGTTCAACGTCATCGGCATCTACCTGTGCCGTCTTGATGTCCGTCTTGTGGCCTGCCTTATGGATAGCTTCTACTATCTGGTCGCATTTCTCCTTCCTTCTGCTGGCAATCATAAAGTCGGTGAATACGTCTGCGTTTTGGGCAATCTTGAAGGCGGCAACGGTTGCCACGCCTCCTGCACCAATCATTAGTACTTTTCCCATTGTTCTTTGATGTTTTATGATTTTGTTTGTCTCTTTTTTTGTCTATACAGAGGTTGGTATGCCGGTTCTGCCCCGTCTTACTGTGCCTGGCTGAATTCTTCAGAGCGGATGCCCATCGCGTTCATCAGCGAGTAGCCCAGTATCTCCTGCCGGTAGGGTCCGGGAGGCAGCGGTTGCATGTCAAACAGGGTGATGCGCTTCTCTTCCTCGTCCACACTCTTGAGCATCGCCTTTATCTTTCCCAGTAGCTGCGGGGTGTCGGCCACCAGCATGATGCGCTTGACACCGTCTTGGGCACACGCTATGCTCAGTATGTCAAGCAGGAAGTCCTGTTGTGTCACCAGCGGTTCGGTAGGAAAGGCACTGATGGCAAATTCCCCGAGGTGGTCTTTGAAGGCTGTTCCGTTGAGCTCTGTCTCGTAGTTTGAGGGGCGGAAGTTGGCAAGTGCCTCCTGATGCTTGCCGTGCACCATGACAATCTGTATGTGGTTGTCGCCCTCGCGTATGCCTCCGTCCAGTGCGATGCAGTCAATCCACCGTGCCAGGTCGGCCTGCGGAATGCGCCTGTTGAGCATCCTTTCGAAGTTGACAATAAGGTTGAACGCCACTTTATCCACGTAGTCGGCATCCACAATTACCACATTCTCACTCCATATCACCTGTTTTTCACATTCTTTCATGGGATGCAAATTTAGGTATTTTTTTTTGATAAAGCCTAAAAATGCGAATTGTTTTTTTTTCGAGGTACGGGAAGAGGTTTTCCATGTTCTTGCTGCTACGGGATTTTTTCTTTGATACAAGTCAATGGGTTGTCAAAAAGTAAGGGTTGAAAAATCAAAAAACAAGGTTATAAGAGTCCTTTAACATTTACCTTTGCATCACACAATATTTTGTTTTTATAATTTTTCTGACATAACTTTAAATCATGAGCAGTATATTAGACAACAGAGCCGCATTGAAGGCTGAAGTGATGAAGATAGCAGAAGTGGCAGGCTATTTGTGGCAAAACGGTTGGGCGGAACGTAATGGCGGAAACATCACCGTCAACGTGACCGACCACGTGGATGACGAGATACGCAACCTGCCTGCCATCAGTGAGGTGAAACCCATCGGTGTTACTCTTCCAGCCTTGAAGGGATGCTATTTCTATTGTAAGGGTACCGGCAAGCGTATGCGCGACCTGGCACGCTGGCCTATGGACAACGGTAGCATCATCCGGATTCTTGACGATTGTGCAAGTTATGTTATCATCGCTGACAACGCTGTGATGCCTACCAGTGAGTTGCCCTCTCACCTTACTGTTCATGCCCGTCTTATCGAGAGCGGTTCGCCCTACAAGGCTACCGTGCACACCCATCCCATTGAGCTGGTGGCGATGAGTCATAATCCTCAGTTCTTGGGTAAGGACGTGCTTACCAAGATTCTGTGGTCGATGATTCCCGAGACCAAGGCCTTCTGTCCGTTAGGTCTGGGCATCGTGCCCTACACCCTGCCCGGTTCCAACGAGTTGGCTGATGCCACCCTCCGCGAACTGGAAGAGTATGATGTAGTTATGTGGGAGAAGCATGGCGTGTTTGCCAAGGGCTTGGATGTGATGGATGCCTTCGACCAGATTGACGTGCTCTCCAAAAGTGCCAAGATATATATTAACGCCAAGTGCATGGGCTACGAACCCGAGGGTATGAGCGATGCACAGATGGCAGAGATGACCAAGGCGTTCAACTTGCCCAGATAGTCTTTTTCCGGCATCCCCGAGATGCTGGGGAGTTCAGAATGTAGAAAAACAACTACTGAATATATATATATCAATTATTTAGACTACTCTATGTATGGTAATGAGGGCATCCGTCGCTGTGAAGTGTAGGATGCCCTCCGTTTTTCAGGCGGTTTGGGATGCCGCTGTTGGAGTATGCAGAAGTGGTTGTGTGAATAATAGAGGGTAAGAATGGAATGAACAGGTTTTTTGTAGTGTGCTGGATGCTGATGAGCATGGGGTGCATGTTGAATACAGTGGCGCAGAAATGGGCTGACAGGATGACTTCGGACGTGAAGTATCGTGTGCAGATGCAGGCTTCCCTCTCGGGTGGCAATACCCCCCTGTGGCTGAATGCCAACAAGCACGGACTCAGTTCGCTGCAGTCTGCCAACGGCTATCTGATGGCGGGCGTGGAGAGAGCCTTACAGGCTGATTCTGCACGCAGATGGGCATGGGGCTATGGCGTAGATATGGCGGTGGCCCACCATTACACATCAAATGTGGTGGTACAGCAGTGTTATGCCACTCTGCACTGGCTCAAGGGTGAGCTTACCGTGGGCAGCAAGGAATACCCTATGGAGCTGAAAAACCAGCAGTTGTCTTCGGGCAGCCAGACCTTTGGCATCAACGCACGCCCCGTACCTCAGGTACGCCTCTCCCTTCCCGAATACTGGCGTGTGCCTCTGCTTGCCGACTGGGTGCATGTCAAGGGCTTCGTGGCATATGGCATGCTCACCGACCAGGGTTGGCAGCATGAGTTTACCGACCGGAAAAACAAGTATGTGGACGGTGCCCTTTATCATGCCAAGGCAGGCTATGTAAAGATAGGAAAAGAAGATGGCAGGCACCCTCTTTCGGTGGAATTGGGTATTGAGATGGCTTGTATCTTCGGCGGTACCTCCTATCAGCCTGGTGCCGACGGGACGGTGGAAGTCATTGAAAATTCCAGCGGTTTGCGCGACTTCTGGAACGCTTTGGTGCCCGGTGGGGGCGAACTGGTGGAGACTACCTACCGCAATGCCGAGGGCAACCAGTTGGGCAGCTGGCTGATAAGGGTAAACTATGATGCCCCCTTGTGGAAACTCAGCGTGTATGCCGACAAGTACTTCGAGGACCATTCCTCTATGTTCCAGCTTGATTATAACGGCTATGGCACGGGGGATGAGTGGAATGTGAAGAAAGAAAGCAGGTACTTTCTCTACGATTTCCGCGACATTATGCTGGGTGTTGAACTGCAACTCAAACAAGGCACATGGCTGAAGAATGTGGTGGTGGAGTATCTCTATTCCAAATACCAGAGCGGACCGGTATATCACGATCATACCCCTGCCCTCAAAGATCATATCAGCGGCCGCGATGAGTTCTATAACCACTATATCTACACCGGATGGCAGCACTGGGGACAGGTAATGGGCAACCCCCTCTACCGTTCGCCCATATACAATACAAATGGAGATATATACGTGCAGAACAACCGTATGCAAGCCGTGCATGTGGGCGTGGCAGGAGCGGTGAACAACAGACTCTCCTACCGGTTGCTGGGTTCCTGGCAAGAAGGCTTCGGTACGTACAAGATGCCTTATCCGCAACCTCGCTATAACCGCAGTGTGATGGTGGAGGCCGATTACCGCTTTGCCCGTAAGGCACTGCATGGATGGGACGTCAAGGTGGCGTGGGGACTGGATGCCGGACAGCTCATAGGGCATAATTGCGGTGCGCAGATAACTGTGACAAAAAGAGGTGTGCTCAGCGGCAGCCGATAGGTGCGTCTCCTCCCTTACAGAGGAGAATCCACACGTAATACACAAATACATGAAATACTCATGAACGATATACAATATTCTGACAGATGGCTGGTGAAGGGTGCCTGGGCGCTTGTACTCGCAGTCTGTCTTTCCGCATGTACCATAGAACATTCCGGGAATGGTCGTCTGGACGGCTTCTGGCATCTGCTGCGCATAGACACCATTGCCACGGGTGGGGCGGGCGACTATTCCGAGCGATTGTTGTTCTGGGCGGTACAGGGCACCTTGCTGCAGACGTCTGATTTTGAAATCAATTCCTTGCCGGCATTTGTCATGCACTTTGAATATGGCAATTCGCAGTTGCGCGTGTACGATGTACGTCATAACGACCGTCCCGAAGGCGACCCCGAGGTGTACGATTTGAGCGACCTGCGTCCCTATGGCATTAACGCCACCGACGAAACTTTCCAGGTAGAACAGCTCACCGGTAGTACCCTGGTGCTACGCGGTGAGCTGTTGAGGCTGTACTTCAGAAAACAGTGAGTATTTTAGGCAAGGACGGACACCGCTTTTTATCGGAAAGTGACCTATATGCCTTACGGGTGAAAGAAGGTTTACACACGGCTTTGAAAATTGAGGAATTGAATAACTCCGTGTTTTCGCGTAATCCGTCCCTGAAATATGTCCGTGTCTAAAAATCCGTGTGATGAGAGTCTGGGAAAAACGCCCACAAACTATCTGCTCACTCTGTAAAGGGTGAGCAGATGAGAATGGGAGGAGGGACGGCTTGCCAGGAAAATGCAGATTACCCCTTATTCTTTAGCAAATCACGTATTTCAGTGAGCAGCACCTCTTCCTTACTCGGCTGTGGGGGAGGGGCTGGAGCAGCTTCCTCTTCCTTCTTCTTCTTCTTTGCCAGGCGGTTGATGCCCTTCACCAGCATGAACACGCAGAAGGCGATGATGATGAAGTCGAAAGTGGTCTGCAGAAAATTGCCGTAATTGACGGTCACGGGCTCCAGTGCCACGCCCTCGATATTCACGGCAGGCAGTTCAGCCTTCAGGTCGGTAAACTTCACACCGCCAATAAGGTAGCCGATGGGAGGCATGATGATGTCGTTGACTATAGAGGTGACAATCTTGCCGAAGGCACCGCCGATGATTACACCGACAGCCATATCCACGGCATTTCCTTTTACGGCAAACTCCTTGAATTCATTGATGAATTTTCCCATGTCTTGAATTTTTTTGATAAAATTTATACTTAAGTTTGCTGCAAATATAGAAAAAAAACCGTAACTTTGCGCCCGTAAAAAGGAAAAAGTGCAGGTCTGGCAGGCATCCAACTATTTACTGACGTTGTTCTTAGCCTACGTATCCTGCTCGTTCTTCGAGAGATAACAATTTTATAACAATAGGATAAATAACCCTTTTAATTTAAAATTTAAAGATGATTAAGATTGGTATTAACGGATTTGGCCGTATCGGTCGTTTCGTTTTCCGCGCAGCTCAGACTCGCGACGACATTCAGGTGGTAGGTATCAACGACCTTTGCCCCGTAGATTACTTGGCATACATGCTGAAGTATGACACTATGCACGGTGCATTCCAGGGCACTATCGAGGCTGATGTAGAAAACAGCACTCTGATTGTGAACGGCAAGAAAATCCGCGTTACTGCTGAGCGTAATCCCGCTGACTTGAAGTGGAATGAGGTGGAGGCTGAGTATGTTGTTGAGTCAACTGGTCTGTTCCTCACCAAGGAGAAGGCTCAGGCTCACATCGAGGCTGGTGCCAAGTATGTGGTGATGTCTGCTCCCTCAAAGGACGATACTCCCATGTTCGTTTGCGGTGTAAACTTTGACAAGTATGTGAAGGGTACACAGTTCGTTTCTAACGCTTCTTGTACTACCAACTGCTTGGCTCCTATCGCCAAGGTGCTGCACGATAAGTTCGGTATCACCGATGGTTTGATGACAACCGTACACTCTACCACTGCTACCCAGAAGACTGTTGACGGTCCTTCTATGAAAGACTGGCGTGGTGGTCGTGCCGCTTCCGGCAATATCATCCCCTCTTCTACAGGTGCTGCAAAGGCTGTAGGCAAGGTGATTCCCGAACTCAACGGCAAGCTGACAGGTATGTCTATGCGTGTTCCCACTCTCGACGTATCTGTTGTTGACCTCACCGTAAACCTCGCCAAGCCCGCTACTTATGCTGAGATTTGCGCTGCCATGAAGGAGGCTTCTGAAGGCGAACTGAAGGGCGTACTCGGCTACACCGAGGATGCTGTGGTTTCTTCTGACTTCCTGGGTGACACCCGTACCTCTATCTTCGACGCCAAGGCTGGTATCGCTCTTACCGACACCTTCGTGAAGGTTGTTTCTTGGTATGACAACGAGATTGGCTACTCTAACAAGGTGCTCGAACTCATCGCTCACATGAAGAAGGTGAACGGCTAATTTGCTTGATTTTATCATGCAACATACAGAGGATAGGTCCCCAGGGGCTTATCCTCTTTTCTTTTCCATGGGGCTTGAGGTGTACTGAACCTGTCGCTTTCGTCCAATGTTGCCGGAAGTTGTTCTTTCACCTTCATAAAAATCAGGAAAAATGCCGTTTGGGTGTGTTTTTTTTGTACATTTGCAACCATGAAGCTGTTGACTATTCTCGGACCCACGGCAAGCGGCAAGACAGCTCTTGCAGCGGCTTTGGCACACCGTATGGGCGGTGAGATAATCAGTGCCGATTCTCGTCAGGTCTATAGGCGCATGGATATAGGCACTGGCAAGGACCTGCAGGATTATGTGGTGGAAGGCAAACAGATAGCCTGCCATCTGATAGATATCGTGGAACCCGGCACCAAGTACAACCTCTTCCGCTATCAGCACGATTTTCTTGCAGCCTATAACAGCATCGTGGAGCGCGGTTGCCAGCCCATACTGTGTGGTGGCACAGGACTGTATATTGAGGCGGTGCTGAAGGGGTACCGGCTATCGGCAGTACCTGAAAATCCGGCATTGAGAAAAGAACTGGAGAACCTGTCTATGGAGCAGCTCACGGAGATGCTCAGGCAGTTGAAGGAGAAGAACGGCAGCCGTATGCACAACACTACCGATGTGGATACTGCCCAGCGTGCCATCCGTGCCATCGAGATAGAGACCTTCAACGGGCAACCTGACTGTGAATCAGCCGTACTTCCCAGAATGGATGCCGTGGTAGTGGGCGTGAGTATCGACCGTGAGGAGCGTCGCCGCAAAATCACTTGCAGGCTGAAACAGAGGCTTGATGAGGGTATGGTAGATGAGGTTCGCGCCCTGCTGGCGGAAGGCATCGCTGCCGAAGACCTTATCTATTATGGGCTGGAATACAAGTTCGTTACGGAATATGTCACGGGGCAGTGCAGCTACCAGGAGATGTTCAGCCGTCTGGAGATAGCCATCCACCAGTTTGCCAAGCGGCAGATGACCTGGTTCAGAGGCATGGAGCGCAGAGGCTTTGACATCCGTTGGATTGATGCCATGCAGCCGCTACCCGACAAGGTGGAGCAGATATTGGCCCTCTGCAGGCAGCAGGAGTCGCTTTGACGACCTCCTTCCTGCATTCTCCACCGTCCATCATTAACGTCACAGACACCTATACAGCAATATACCACATGAGTTTCTCAGAAAAAGACACAAGATGGGGCATCCTGTACTGCCCGAAGCGAGGGTTCAAGAGCAACAGCAGGCACCGTGAGCGCCTGGTGCGGGTGCTGGATGCCAAGGGAGTGTCGTATGACCTGGTGCAGAGCGAGAGTGCAGAGGGCGTGCAGCGACTTACCCGTATGCTCATCAACAACGGCTATTCTACCATCATTATCGTGGGAGGAGACACGGCTCTCAACGACGCTGTGAACTGTCTGATGGACATGGAGCAGAGCGTGCGCCAGCGTGTGGCGTTGGGACTGATTCCCCACGGCATCCTCAACGACTTTGCCAAGTTCTGGAACTATCGGGAAGCCAACATCGAACAGACGGTGGATTGGCTGACGGCGCACCGTGTGCGCTCCATCGACCTGGGATGCATCCGCTATCGCGACAAGTTAGACAAGGAGTGTCACCGCTATTTCGTCAACTGTGTCAACATCGGGTTTATCGCAGACATGATGAACCTGCGACGCCAGACACGCAGCGTCATAGGCTCGCGTAGGCTGTCATGGATGGTTTCGCTGCTACTCATGGTGTTCCACCGAATGGACTACAAGATGCGACTTACCATCAATAGCGAGACTTTCCAGCGCAGGGTGATGAACCTGTGCATAGGCAACGGTCTGGGCTACGGGCAAACCCCCAATGCCGTGCCCTACAATGGTTGGCTCGACGCCTCGTTGGTGTGTCAGCCCGCGCTGTTGCAGTTCTTTGCCGGACTCTGGCTGTTGATTTCAGGGCGTTTTCTCAATTATAAGAATGTGTTTCCCTATCGCACCCGTTGCGTGGAGATACACGAAGCTCCGCATGCTTTGGTATCCATCGACGGAAGGGTGCTTGCCCGTCCCAAGGGCGCGTTCCGGATAACCATTGCCAAGGAGGTTATCCGCTTTCTTATTCCAGAATAAAGGGGGTATATTCGGTCATGCCTACGGAGGCAAGGGAAAGTCAACCCATTTTGGATATCTTACGCAGCTTGCCGTCTTCCAGTATCTTTATCTTCTTGCCGTCTATCGCCACCAGATTCTCCGTTGCAAAGGCAGAGAGAGTGCGGATGGCGTTGCTGGTGGTCATGTTCGACATGCACGCCATGTCTTCCCGGCTCATGTAGATGCTCAGCGTGGCGCCGTCCTCCTCCACGCCGTATTTGTCTTTCAGTGCCACCAGTGCTTCAGCCAGTCTGCCCCGCAGATGCTTCTGCGTAAGGTTTACCGTCAGGGTGTCGGCATCGCCCAGCATCATGGCAAGTTGCTTGATGAAGAATATCGCCACGCGGTTGTTCTCTCTGATGAGGCAAAAAACGGTTTCAAAAGGAATGAGGCAGACCGTGCAGCTCTCCAGAGCGGTGGCACTGGTCTGATAGTTCTCCTCTACAAAGGCAGCGCGGTAGCCAAACAGACTCTGCTCCTTGATCATGCGGACGATTTGGGTGCCGTTGCCCACACCCTCCTTGTGTACCTTTACCTTGCCGTCGAGCAGGCACATCAGAAAGCGCGGCTCCTCGTGCTCGTGGTATATCGCCTCGTTTTTCTCATATACCCTCACCTCGATGCTGTCAACGAGGTAGTTTCTCTGTGTATCGGTGAGCGGGTCCCACAGCACAGAAATACTTTCTGCAATCTTTCTCAAATCACATTCATTACCCGTTCTCATAAGTGAGATGCAAATAGCCAATCCTTTACCTTGATAATTGTCCGCAAAGGTACGAAATATTTTCTATAAAACAGATGCAATATCAAGGCTAAATGGCTTCAAAGTCCTTAAAAACAGAAGAGATTGCAAATTTTTCATACTTTTTTTTTGCCAACACAAGTAAATTATTTAATTTTGAGGTGTCCCAATATCAGTGCGGAAGAAACACACGCACTTATTCTTGTTAACCGAACATTTGAAACCTTAAAATAGGAACTATGAGTTATTTGCGATTTGAAAAAGCCGTAATGACCAACTTGGAGGAATCCTTGAAAAAGGAGTTGCTGCGCACAAACCGTTCGGGTGCCTATTCTTGCTCTACCATTGTAGATTGCAACACCCGTAAGTACCATGGTTTGCTGGTGGTGCCCGTGCCTGAACTGGACGACGAGAACCATGTGCTGCTCTCTTCTCTCGACGTTACTGTGATACAGCACGGAGCGGAGTTCAATCTGGGATTGCACAAGTATCAAGGCAACAATTTCAGTCCTAATGGACACAAGTACATCCGTGAGTTTGATTGTGACAAGGTGCCTACCACCTTGTACCGTGTGGGTGGAGTGCTGCTGAAGAAGGAGGTGGTGTTCCAGCATTATGAGGACAGGATTCTCATCCGCTACACGCTGGTGGATGCCCATTCTGCCACCACCTTGCGCTTCCGGCCCTTCCTCGCTTTCCGCAGTGTCAAGCAGTTTACGCACGAGAATGCGGTGGCAAGCAGGGAGTACTTCCCCGTGACCAACGGCATACGCACCCGCATGTATGCCGGCTATCCTGAACTGTTCATGCAGTTCAGCAAGAAAAACGAGTTCATATTCCATCCCGACTGGTACCGGGGTGTGGAATATCCCAAGGAGCAGGAGCGCGGATATGCTTCCAACGAAGACCTCTACGTGCCCGGCTATTTCGAGATGAACATCAAGAAGGGCGAGAGCGTGGTGTTTGCCGCCTCTACCTCTTCCATCAGTACCACCTCGCTGAAAAGCCTCTTCGAGAAAGAGGTGGCTGACAGGGCTCCGCGCGACAACTTCTTCCACTGTCTGGTGAATGCCGCCCATCAGTTCCATAAGCGAGAGAATAACGACGAACGCTACCTGCTGGCAGGCTATCCCTGGTTCAAGTGCCGCGCTCGCGACACTTTCATCTCGCTGCCAGGTCTTACACTTGCCATCGAAGAAAAAGACTACTTTGAACTGGTGATGAAGACGGCTGAGCGAGGACTGCGTGAGTTTATGGAGGAAAAACCGCTCACGGTGGAAATCTACGAGATGGAACAGCCCGACGTGCCCCTGTGGGCGATATGGGCTGTGCAGCAGTATGCCAAGGAAGCGGGCAAGGAGCGTTGCTGGCAAATGTATGGCAAACTGATGACCGACATCATCGACTATATACGTGACGACAAGCATCCCAACCTGCATCCCGACAGCAACGGACTGCTCTATTCCAACGGGCGCGACAAGGCAGTGACCTGGATGAACTCCACTGTCAACGGGCATCCCGTAGTGCCGCGTACCGGATATATCGTGGAATTTAACGCTTTGTGGTACAATGCCTTGCGCTTCGTGGCTTCGATGCAGGCAGAAAACGGACAGGCAGATAAGTCTGCCTCCCTGGAGCAACAGGCAGAGCAGTGCAAGGAGTCGTTTGTCCATACATTCCTCAACGGGTACGGCTACCTGCTTGATTATGTCGATGGCAACCTGATGGATTGGAGCGTGCGTCCTAACATGATTTTCGCCGTTGCGTTCGACTACTCGCCGCTGTCGCAAGACCAGAAGAAGAGTGTGCTTGACGTATGTACACGCGAGCTGCTCACCCCCAAGGGGCTCCGTTCGCTCTCACCCAAGAGCGGAGGCTATAACCCGATGTATGTGGGCACCCAGTCGCAGCGCGACTACGCCTATCATCAAGGTACTGCATGGCCCTGGCTTGGAGGCTTCTACATGGAGGCATGTCTCAAACTCTACCGCCGCACCCGTCTCAGTTTCATCGAGCGCCAGATGGTGGGGTATGAAGACGAGATGAATTATCACGTGCTGGGCACTATCTCAGAACTCTTCGACGGCAATCCGCCTTTCCACGGGCGTGGCGGAATGTCGTTCGCCATGAACGTGGCAGAGATATTGCGCACACTGAAGTTGCTGGAAAAATACACCTATCAAAAATAATAAGGAGGAGAATCTATGAAAGTTTTAATGTTTGGATGGGAGTATCCTCCTCATGTATATGGCGGACTTGCCACTGCCAATTTCGGAATTACAGAGGGACTGAAGGCACAGGGTGACATGGACATCACGCTTTGTCTGCCTAAACCATGGGGTGATGAAGACCGTCACGCCGCCAACCTGCTGGCGATGAATGCCGTGCCTATCGCATGGCGCGACGTGAGTTATGACTACGTGAAGGAGCGCGTGGGTCATATCATGGACCCGGAACTCTACTTCAGGTTGCGCGACCATATCTACGCCGATTTCAACTACATGCACGTCAACGACCTGGGATGTATGGAGTTTGCAGGAGGCTATCCAGGCAACCTGCATGAGGAAATAAACAATTATTCCATCATCGCGGGACAGGTGGCAAGAACCCTTGATTTTGACATTATCCATGCACACGACTGGCTTACCTTCCCGGCAGGCATACACGCCAAGCAGGTAAGCGGCAAACCGCTGTGCATCCACGTACACGCCACCGATTTTGACCGTAGTCGCGGCAAGGTGAATCCTACTGTTTATTCTATCGAGAAGAACGGAATGGACTGGGCTGATTGCATCATGTGCGTGAGCGAACTGACCCGACAGACCGTCATCAACCAGTACCATCAGGATCCGCGCAAGTGCTTCACCATGCACAACGCCGTATATCCCCTGCCACAGGAGTATGCCGACATTCCGCGTCCCGACCATACTAACAAGGAAAAGGTGGTCACCTTCCTCGGACGTATCACCATGCAAAAGGGACCGGAATACTTTGTGGAGGCTGCCAACATGGTGCTGCACCGTACCCGCAACGTGCGTTTCTGCATGGCGGGCTCAGGCGACATGATGGATGCCATGATTTATCTGGCAGCTCAAAGAGGTATTGCCGACAGGTTCCATTTCCCGGGATTCATGAGAGGCAAGCAGGTGTATGAGTGCCTGAAAGACTCGGATGTGTACGTGATGCCTTCAGTGAGCGAGCCCTTCGGCATTTCGCCCCTTGAGGCGATGCAGTGTGGCACGCCGTCTATCATCTCCAAGCAGAGTGGATGCGCCGAAATCCTGACCAACTGCATCAAGGTGGACTACTGGGATATCCATGCCATGGCAGACGCCATCTACTCTATCTGTGCCAACGAGAGCCTGTTCAACTACCTGCAGGTAGAGGGCAAGCGCGAAGTGGACCAGATAACATGGGAAAAGGTAGGAGCACGCATCCGCAACCTGTATCGCAAGACGCTGGGCTGGGATTGAGTACCACCGCACCTGAATTACTAACCAAGGCGTGTATCTCTTTACCTCACGCCGTCTTAACAACAAACAAATGACCCGATGCCCGCACAAGGTCGTTCCCAAACGGAATAAAAGGGGGCAGATTCATTATGAAAACAATATGTCTTTATTTTGAAATACATCAGATAATCCATCTGAAAAGGTATCGCTTCTTTGACATAGGAACCGATCACTATTATTACGATGATTTTGAAAACGAGCGCAGCATCAGCGATATTGCAGCACGCTCGTACATGCCTGCACTCGATGTGCTGCTGCAGATGATCAGGGAAAATAACGGGGGCTTCAAGGTGGCGTTCTCACTCTCGGGAGTGGGTATGGAGCAGTTGGAGATGCACGCTCCGCAGGTGCTCGAAAAACTGCAGGAACTCAACGCTACGGGATGCGTGGAGTTCTTGGCAGAGCCTTATTCCCACGGTTTGTCGTCACTGGCAAACGAAGAGTGTTTTGCTGCCGACGTGAAGAAACAGTGCGACAAGGTGGAGGAGTACTTCGGCAAGAAGCCTGCCGTATTGCGCAACTCCTCGCTCATCTATAGCGATGATATCGGTGCACAGGTGGCTGCCATGGGATTCAAGGGAATGCTGACAGAAGGTGCCAAGCATGTGCTGGGATGGAAGTCGCCCCACTACGTATATCACTGCAACCTGGCACCCAATCTCAAGCTCTTGCTGCGTGATGTGGATCTGAGCGACGATATCTCACTGCGTTTCAACAATCCCGACTGGGATGGCTATCCTCTGTTTGCCGACACCTATATCGACCGCATTTCCTCACTGCCCGACGAGGAGCAGATTATCAATATCTTCATGGAACTGTCGGCATTGGGCATCGCACAGCCCTTGTCTTCCAATATCCTCGACTTTATCAAGGCGCTTCCTGCCTGTGCCAAGGCAAAGGGCATCTCGTTCTCCACACCTACGGAGATTTGCAAGATGACCAAGAGTGTGGACAGCGTTACCGTGCCCGACACGCTGTCGTGGGTGGACGAGGAGCGCGATGTGAGTTGCTGGCTGGGAAATGCCATGCAGCGTGAGGCTTTCAACAAACTGTATAGCGTGGCTGACCGTGTGCGCATCGCCAACGACCCGCGCATCAGCCAGGACTGGGACTATCTGCAGGCAAGCAACAACTTCCGCTTTATGACCACCAAGCCCTCTAATGTGGGACTTGACAGGGGTATCTACAGCAATCCGTTTGATGCCTTTACCAACTACATGAATATCCTTGGTGACTTCATCAACCGCGTGAACAGTCTCTATCCCGAGGAGATTGACAACGAGGAACTCAACAGTCTGCTTACCACCATACGCAATCAGGGTGAGGAGATTGAGATGAAAGACAAGGAGATTAGCCGCCTCAAGACAAAGATAGAAAAGATGGAGGCTGCTGAAACCAAGAAAACAAAGAAGTAATCATTGAAACCTGATGAGGGGTTGTGCCTGTCATTATATGGGTACAACCCCCTTTTTTCTGATAATGAATAAGGCAATCCACCTTTTACTGCTATCATTGCTGTGGTGCGTTACCGGCAACGCCCAACCCTATTGTGAACTGAGTGTCTATACCGTGCGTGATGGTCTTGCAGCCAATAAGATTTCTGCCATCACGCAGGATATAAATGGTGTGATGTGGTTCGGCACATGGAACGGACTGAGCTACTACGACGGTTATCAGTTCTTCTCTATCCGCAACGAATTGTCAGGCAGTCAGGGCATCACCACCAATCGTATCAAAAGCCTGAAAAAATCGGCTACGGGCAACCTGTGGTGTGTCACTCCCGACCACCGTGCCTACCTGTTCAATACTTCCACTTGCGGCTTTACGGATGTAAACCAACTCATTGTTGAACGCTATCAGCATCATCCCAAAGTGAGAAATGTGTATCCCTTGGATAACGGATATACGTGGGTGGTGGATGCCGACTGCGGCAACTCCTATCGTGTGAGAGATGACAGTCTGCAATACCCGGAGGCCATGCGCCCTTGTCCTGTACCGGCACAGGTGGGGAAGGGGAGGCATCTCAAGAAGGTGATGCTCGACAACGACGGCAGGGAATGGGTGTTCTACCAGGGCGGACTGAAACTGTATGGCAGCAAACACCACTTGAAGGGTAATTACGAATATCTGCTCCAGCAGGGCGACAACGTGCTGCTGGCTACTCTTCAAGGTAAAATGATGATATACAACATTGCCAGCGACAGGTTTACAGAACTCTTGTTGCCGAATGGGGTGGAGCGTATCAACGATATGGTTGCCTTGAACGACAGGCAAATACTCGTAGCCACGGAAAAAGGTATCGCACAGGTTGAGATTCTTTCGCGCAAAGTCTCCATGCACTCTGTGCAAACACCGGAACAGCCTTTCGCGGAGGTGAGAAAACTGTTTGTGGACAGCAGGCAGCGGGTGTGGATATTTACCGACTCTCCCGGAGTGCAGATGCTCACGCCCGGTACCAATATACCGAAATGGATGAACACGCCCGATACGGCAGACCCTTCCTATTCGCGAAGCAGAGTCCCTTTCTTTCACCAGGACAGGCAGGAGGTGGTGTGGCTGATACCCCACAAGGGTGTGTTTGCCTATTATGACGAGGCTACGGGGAGGCTGGTGTCTTACCGTCTGGTCACCTCTACCCACCAGGTGACTGACGTATCTGAACTTAACCGCGTATTTGTGGATCGCGAAAAGAATGTGTGGTTCACCAGCTTCAGGGACGTGAACTGCATCAATTTCAAATACCATCAGTTCCATTGCCAGCGTCTGCCCCGCAACGATGAGGTGCGCTCCGTGATGACCGACAGCAGGAAGTGTACATGGGTGGGCACCAATCTGGGAGCTCTGATGGTGTATGATGACTCGCATCAACTGTTGGGCTACGTGAACCCACAGGGAGTCATCGCTTCGCAATATACGAGGTTCGCACAGCGTATATATGCCCTGTATCAGGACAAGAAGGGACGTGTATGGGTAGGCACCAAGGGCGACGGACTGTATGTCATTGATGAAAAGAACAAAGTGTTACATTACCGGATGGATGCCTCAAATCCTTATTCTCTGAGTTTTGACGACGTGTATTGCGTCAAGGCTGATGAGCGGGGACGTATCTGGATAGCCACTTACGGCGGCGGTGTCAACTATGTGGAGGAGGGCGCGTCAGGAAAACTGCGTTTTATTCATGCAGGCAACCGGCTCGCCACTTATCCCCTTGATGAATTTAGCCAGGTGCGCTCTGTCACTCCCGATGGGAAGGGAAACCTTTATCTCTCTACGACCAACGGCTTGATAACTCTCTCCACGGCATTTGGCAATCCCAAGGACATACGCTTCTATGTTACCCGGCAAAACAAGGGACAGGCAGAACACCTGCTCACGGCAGATGTGTTGCAGACTATGGTGACAAAAAGCGGACAGGTGTATATACTGACCTTGGGAGGCAGCGTGCAGCGCATGAACTCACCATCGCCTCTGAAAGACAGCCTTACGTTTACTACCCTGTCGCAGTTCAACACGGACGAGGGTAGGGTACAGGCTGTAGTGGAAGACAGGCAGGGGTTCTTGTGGATGATACGGGAGAACAGCATCAACCGCTACCAGCCTGTCACCGACGAGGTGCTTTGTTATGGTCCGGGGGTGATTGGCGAGGAGGTGGAACTCACCGAGTCCCTGCCGGTGTATAACGCTGCTGACAACACTATTGTGGTGGCGGGCCACGGATGCTTCCTGTCATTTTGCCCCGACAAGGTGAAACTGAGCGACTACAAGCCGTCAATCGCCTTTACGGGTGTGCAGTATCAGGGCGAGGTAAAACGCCACTCCATCATCAATGTCAAGGAGGTGGAGATTCCTGCTGACAAGAGAAATCTTACCATCTTCTTCTCTGCCTTGGAATATGCCGACAAGTTCATGGTGCAGTATGCCTATAAACTGGATGGGGTGGACGACAAGTGGAACTACGTGGGCACGGTGAACAGCGCTTCATTCAACCGTTTGCCTGCCGGTCATCATCGCCTGTTGGTGAAGAGCAGCAATTGTGACGGCGTGATGCAGGACAACATCACGGCTCTCAACCTCTATGTGCATCCCACTTTCTGGGAAACGCCCTGGGCTGTTGTACTCTATGTACTGATGGGGATAGCGGTAGTCGTGCTTGCCATCTACATCTACAAGCTCAAGACAAAGGCGGAGATGGAACAGGAACTGAACGAAATGAAGACGAAGTTCTTTACCGAGATAAGTCACAAACTGCGCACTCCGCTCACACTGATAGGAGGGCCTGTGACGGAAATACTCGATAAGGAGGAGCTTGGCCGGCATGTGAAATCCCAGTTGGAGATGGTGCAGCGCAACACCAGTCAGATGCTGGAACTTGTTAACAAGATGCTGCATTACGGCAAGGCGGATGACGTGTATATCAACGATGACAGTGTGCCCGACAATTTGCCTGCCGTACAGACTGAGGAACAGCCGGCAACCGACGGCAAGGACAAACTGCTCATCGTGGAGGACAACGATGATTTGCGCGATTTCCTGGTGAGTATCCTGCGGACGGACTTCCATGTGCTGATGGCTTCCAACGGACAACAGGGCTTGGAGATTGCGCAAGGCATGATGCCCGACTTTATCATTACCGACGTGATGATGCCCGTGATGGACGGACTGACCATGGTACACCAAATCAAGCAGAACAAGGACATCTGCCACATTCCCATCATCGTGCTTTCTGCCAAGGCATCGCTTGAAGACCGCCTGCAGGGACTGAAGGAGGGTATCGATGACTATATCACCAAGCCTTTCAGCGCGCTGTATCTTAAACTGAGGGTGCGCAACATCATCGCGCAGCGCCACATGCTGCAACAGAGCTACGTGGAGCAGCTCAAGCCCGATAATGACGAAACGTACCAGCTGGATAGTCCGCAGATAGTGGATGCCGACAGGGAGATGATGCAGAAACTCATGGAGTTCCTCGAAACGCGCATCTCTGATGCCAGCCTGCGCATCGAAGACCTCGCTGATGCCGTACACCTGGGGCGTTCGGTATTCTATGGCAAAATCAAGAGTATTGTGGGAATGACTCCTGTCGATTTCCTGCGCCATATCCGTATGCAGCGTGCCGGCGAACTGATAAGGCGGAGCAACTATTCTTTCTCGCAGATTGCCTACGAGGTGGGCTATTCTGACCCGAAATATTTCAGCAAGTGTTTTAAGAAGGAAACAGGAATGTCACCGTCGGAATACAGGGAAAAATGTCCCGAAAAAAACGCAGATACCTTCGTTGGCTCATGAAGGTATCTGCGTTGGCTCATGAAGGTATCTGCGTTGGCTCATGAAGGTATCTGCGTTGGCTTATGAAGGTATCTGCGTTTTTTTGCGATGTCTTCTGACCTGGTCAGACAATCTTCATTTGACAGAGATTCTGTGTTTGCAGAACAGTCGTTTTTTGAGGGTAATCAGATTTTCACGGTAATGGTATGGTTGCCCACCATCACGTCGTACTTGCCTTTCAGCACCCGCATGGTGTTGGTCTTGTGGTCCCACCATTCGAAGGATTCCTTGGGCAGGTCAATCTCCACACTTTCGCTTGCTCCGGCTTTCAGGGAGATGCGCTTGTAGGCACGCAGCGTCTTGTTGGGACCGTCCGGATCGTCATGCTTGCGCAGATATACCTGTACCACCTCGTCGCCGTCGCATTTTCCGCTGTTGCTCACGGTCACTGTCAGTTTTCCTTTCTTGTATTCGGGAGTGCCATAGGTAAAGGTGGTGTAACTCAAACCATAGCCGAAGGCAAAGAGAGGCTCTCCCTTGAAATAGCGGTAGGTGCGGTTTGCCATGCGGTATTCCTCAAAGTCGGGCAGGTCGGCATCACTCTTGTAGAAAGTAACAGGCAGCTTGCCGCTGGGGTTGTAGTCACCGAATAGCACGTCAGCCACAGCTTTTCCTCCGCTCTCGCCGCCATACCATGCCTGTAGGATGGCATCGCAGTTTTTGGTTTCGGGCAGCAGACCCACAGCACTGCCCGAACAGTTGACAAACACCACGTGCTTGCCTGCCTGCTTCAGCATTGCCACCATGTCGCGCTGCACCTGAGGCAGTTCGATGGTCAGACGGTCGCCACCTTTGAATCCCGGGTAATCTACCTTCATTTCCTCGCCCTCCAGACGGGGGGAGATACCGCCCACAAAGAGCACCACATCCGCATCGCCCACCTCTTTCAGCACTTCGGCGTTGGTGGGTTCCACCAGTCTGCCCAGGTCGAAGTTGAGTGTTGCCATGTCTGCCTTCTGTACGTAGTCCACCACGATGTGCAGCGTGTCACCGGCTTTCATGTTTATCTCTTTTCTTCTCAAATCATATTTGTCACTGCGCTTGCGAGTCTTGATTTCTGTCTTGCCGTTCACGGTTACCTGTGCCTCGTCGTCGCAGGCGATGGACAGGGTGATGGTCTCATCCTCGGTGGCGGTGTAGTAGCCATCCACCTTTGCGGAGAAGTGTTCCAGATTAACACCCGGGGCAAACACGGTGGCACCTCCGTTGCTCAGGGTCAGCGGTTCCGAGGCGCAGACAGTGGTGACAGGTGTGCCCTCCTGTTTTTCATTATTCCAGTAGGTTATCAGCATGCCGTTCTTTCCGTCGGCAGTCTTCATCTTGGAGAATACGCTCTGCAGTACCTGTCTGGAAGTGAAGTCCACGCAGTTGATATACTTCACGTTTCCAGCTTTCTCCCTGATGCCTTGCAGGATGGTGGTGGTGCGTATGGGGAACCCGTTGTAGTTGCCCCACATCATCACTGAGTCGTTGGCGTTCGGACCCATCACCACTATCCTCTTGGCATCGCTCTTGCGCAGTGGCAGAATGTGGTCGTTATTTTGCAACAGCACTATGCTCTGCTGTGCCAGCCGGTAAGCCAGGTCGCGGTGAGGTTTCGAGGCAATGACCGAAGCCGGGATGGCTGTCCATGGTACCATGCTGTCATCATCAAAGTCGCCCAGTTCAAAACGTGCCTTGAGCAGTCGCTTCACGCTCACGTTCAGGTCTTCTTCATGGAGTTGTCCTTCAGAGATGGCCTGAGGCAGACTCTTGTAGTTGGAACCGCATTCCACGTCGGTACCGCTCAGCACGGCGCGTGCCGATGCTTCTCCTGCATCTGATGAAACCTCGTGCTTCCCTTTCTGCCAGAAGTCACTGATGGCACCGCAGTCGCTCACTATCAGACCGTCAAAGCCCCACTCATTGCGCAGTATCTGCTGCTCGTAGCGGGTGTTTCCGCAGCAGGGGGCACCGTCGATACGCTGGTAGGCGCACATCACCTCTGCCACCTTGCCCTCTTGTACCAATGCCTTGAAAGCAGGCATATAGGTCTCCCAGAGGTCACGGGCGGGCAGATTCTCCACGTTGAAGGAGTGGCGGTTCCATTCGGGACCGCTGTGTACGGCGAAGTGCTTGGCACAGGCAAGCAGTTTGCGGTACTTGCTGTCATCGGGTCCTTGCAGTCCGCGCACCACGGCAACTCCCATCCTTGAGGTCAGATAGGGGTCTTCGCCGTAGGTCTCCTGTCCGCGTCCCCATCTCGGGTCACGGAAGATATTGATGTTGGGTGTCCAGAATGAAAGTCCCTGATAGCGGCGGATTGTACCGCTTTTCTTTGCTATCTGGTTCTTGGCACGTGCCTCGTCGCTTACCGCGGTGAATGCCTGCTGCACTAATCCGTCGTTCCACGAGGCCGCCATGCCCATGGTTATGGGGAACACGGTGGCAAAACTGTTGCGTCCGATACCGTGGAGTGCCTCGTTCCACCACTGGAAGGCGGGAATGCCCAGGCGGGGAATGGCTGGCGATACGTCCATCATCAGTTGCACTTTCTCTTCAAGTGTCAGTCTTGACACCAGGTCGTTGGCTCTTTCTTCTGCACTGAGGTTGGGGTTCTGGTAGGGTAGTGGCTGTGCCGTCACCGTCATTGCCCCGCTCAGACAGAGTGAAAGGATAAGGTTTTTTTTCATAGATTGGATGATTTGATGGTTATATGTAACATGGCGGAGCCTGCACTCCGCCATGTGTATGATTCTGCCCGTTTATCGGACAATCACTTTCTTGCCGTTGATGACGTACAGTCCTTTGCCGGGCTGTGTGCACTGCTGTCCGCCCAGGGTGTAGTACCTGTTGGTGGCAGGCAGTTGCTCTGCACCCTGCTGGATGCTCTGGATGCCGGAGGTCTCGGTGTCGTCTATCACGTAGAACTTCACGGTGGGGCTGTTGCCTACGAAGGTCACGGTAACAGGACCGTTGGTGACGGGCTTGCTCAGGGGGATGGTGAGGTCGCTCCACACGCCTGAGGTGGCGTCGATGACGTAGTCGTTGCTGCCGTACTTGGTGCCTCCGCATTCTGAAATATAGATGTTGTTGCCTGTATAGTTGGAATATCCGCGGATGCGCAGTTTGGTGGCTGTGATGCCGGCTGGGATGGTGATGGTGTATTGTTGCGCTTTCAGTTTCAGGGTCATGTCCGATCCTGTGCCTCCCGATATTCCTCCTGTGCCGTTGAGTGTCAGTCCGTCGGCATAGAGTTGTTGTTTCTTGCTGCTGTCATAGCCCTTGAAGGTGAGTTGCGATACCTCATGCTCCCAACTGTGGCGGCGTTCGCAGAGGATGGTGGGCTCTTCCACACCCATCAGGGTGCCGCCTTCGAGGCAGGCTTCGTTCCATGCCTTGTTGGTCTTGTTGGTCAGGTTCTGGTAGATTTCCACGTAGGCATAGCCGTTGTAGGCAGGGTTGGTGCTGGTGTAGATACCTGCACCGTCGGTACCGTCCTTGTAGTCCAGTCCCCAGCTGCTTTCGTACTGGTCGGGTATGCCGTCGCCGTCAGAGTCAACCTTCTCAGGAGTGATGGCTTTCAGTATGGGCCATGCGCTGTTTTCCACTTCAGCCGAGCTCAGTTTGTTGTCCGACTGGCAGTCTATCTGTCCTTTGGTGGCTCCGTTGCTGCCCGAATTGTCATCGCCCAGGCGTGCCATCACCTGTGCTGCCATCAGGTTGTCCACGCAGTCGCGGTAGAGGGATGCACCGGCAAGTGCCAGCACCTTTTCGTAGGCATCTTCTGCGCTGTGGGTGGTCACCGACATGAACTCGCGGGGTTCTCTCAGGCGGATGGTGTCCTTGGTGGTGGCTGTCCATGTGCCGTCACATCCGCTGGCATCCACCTGGTTCAGAATACCGATGGTCCAGTTGTCCTTGGTCACATCCTCATAGTCGGGGTTCACGTTGCCGTCGGTGTAGAAGTGTCCCCACTTATGCAGGTCGTGTGCAAATCCTGGGAATGTCTCGATGTAACTGTTGGTGCGTATGCCGATGGCGCAGATACGCTTGCGGATATTGGCGGCACGTGTGTCGGTACAGGGACCGGGCTTGTAATAGTTGTTCACGAAGTTCACGTCGATGGCTTCGGCACCGTAGCATCCGTTGCCGCCCCAGTTGTAGAACACGTTGTTGCGCAGGTCGCAGAAGTCTTCGGTCAGCGGACTGGTATCGCCGCCCAATCGCGGCACGCGGCTGTTGCACTGGGTAATGAGGTTGTGGTGGAACGACACGTTGGTTCCTCCCCAGTTGCCGCCATAGCCGTGCGCCCCTTTGCTGTGTCCTGCGTTGTTGAGAGCCTGCTCCACCATACACCATTGGATGGTTAGGTTGGTGGCAGCAGAGATGGACAGGCATTCATCGATACTCCAGCTGATGGAGCAGTGGTCCATGATGACGTTGTTGGCACCATTGAAGCCGAAGCCGTCGCCCTCATGGTTTGCCACCTGGCGGTTGCCCAGACGGAAACGCATGTAGCGGATGATGGCGTTCTCGCACGAGATGGTCACAGGATAGTCGGCAAGGCATACGCCTTCGCCCGGTGCGGTCTGGCCTAAGATGGTCAGGTCACCGCAGTCTAAGTTCAGTGCCGACTTCAGGTAGATGGTGCCGTTCACGGCAAAGGTCACAATCTTCTTGCCCGGTTGCTTCACAGCCCAGCGGAAGGTGCCCTCTTTCAGGTTAGACTCCTCGCAGTCGTCCAGTGTTGTCACTACGTATGTCTTTCCGCCGCGTCCTCCGGTGGCGTACTTGCCATATCCCTCAGCACCGGGGAAGGCGACCATACGTGTCTGTGCCTGGGTGTAAAGGTTCACACCCATTGCCATAATAAACAGTAGAATTGTTTTTTTCAATTTCATAATGGTGGATAATTTTTGTTTGCGACAAAGTTAGGCATTATTTTCCATATAAAGGGTGTATAATTTGGTATTTGTTGGGGTGAATAATACAGAAAGCGTATAGGTGTGCGGTATAAAAGAAGCGGAGTCGCAAACTCTCGGCTTGCAACTCCGCTATGGTCAGTTGAGGCTGCGATGTCATGCAACATCCGTCCTCAGAGATTCACTTCTTATTTCTTGAAGAACTTTTTGCCGTTCTGGATATAGAGACCGTTGGCAGAAGCATTCTTCACCTGTACACCCATCAGGTTGTAGATAGGAGCGTTGGCGTTGAATATCTTGCTGTTGTTGGTCTGGATACTCTCGATGCCGGTGTCAATGGCGCTGCAGTCAGCGGTAATCAGTACGCTGCCGATGTATTCGAAGGTGTCGTTGGCATCCAATGCGATAGCTCCTGCTGCACTGTTGGTGAGAGCGGTGGAAGCGGGATCGCTGATAACGCGGATTTGCAGACTCTCCACATTCTCAGCAGCAGCGGGAAGGTTGCCCTTCACTTCTGCCCAACCGTAGAGAGTGCCGGGAGTTTCTTCCAGTCCGAACAATGCGTCGCGGGCATCGTCTTCTGTCATCTCGTAGCTTGCGAAGTTGGTCCAGGTAGCACCACCATCTACAGAATAATCCAACATCTGCTTGGTAAACATGTAGTTGTCAGAACCTACGTAGCAAGAGAACTTGATATCCTTCAAATCCTTGCTGGAGAGGGTGAACACGGCGTAGTTCACCTGAGGAGTGGCACCGTGGTGAGCCACGGCAGGACTACGGCGTGAGATGACGGGCATCTGCAGCTCAATATCGTCCTCGCCGAACTTGGCGGCACGTGCCTGGAAGTTCTTGTTGGCAGCGGTAGCCTTTACATAGTTGAAGGGAGATGCCACCAAGCCTTCGCCCAAACCAACGGTGTCAACCACCATCATGGTAGCCACTGCCTTGTGAGCCTCGTCGATGAATGCGTCGGCTGCATAGTCTTCAAGGTTGGCATTGCCGGCTACCTCGCTGAAATCGAGCAGGGAAACAATGCCGTCAACAACGGGTTCGAACTTTGCGCTCAGGTTCAAGTCACCTTCCAGTGTCACGGTGCGGGAAGACTCGGTGATGGAAGTATCGTCAGACCAGCCCTTGAAGGAGTTCAGGGTGCGGTAAGCAGAGTTGTGGTCAGCGAAGCTGATGGACACCTCGTCGCCTACATAGTAAACACTCTTCTCGGGAGAGATGGTAGCCTTGATGTAGGAAGGACCGTCAACAGTTACGTTCACCTTGGCAAGTACGGGGAATGCATCCACGTAGGCGATGGAGGGACCGATGTAATAAACTCCCTCGCCGGCAACGTAGTCAATACCCTGGGTCTTCCAAGGATTGCTGTTCAGCATGTTGTACTGGTCGATGGAAGCATCCTGGAAGGTGGCACCTGTTTCCCAAGAGAATCCTTCTACGGTAGAGAGGCTGATGGTACCCGATGCCAGCAAAGTGGAAGGAACGTAGGTTTCTGAGGTACCGTCACCTGCCAATTTTGCTGTCAGTTCATCCATGCTGATGTAGCTTATGCCTTCATCCACCACGTTGTTCTGGGCAAAGATAGTAGCACCTTGGGCATTGGTGATAGCGGTATTATTGTAGTTGCTGGTGTCGTTTACAAGAATATGAATACCTTTCTGAGGACCTGCGAAGATGTTGTTGTGCATTTGAATCATAGTTCCAGCAGGAAGATTGGCACCGGTCATCAAAGGAGTGAAACCGCTTGTGGCGATAGCCTTGTTCTGACCCAGCAATACCAGGTTGTTGGAGAAGTTCACCTGTGAAGGTGTGGTGTTGGGGTTACGTGTCTCCCAGATGCTCTTGGCGTAGGGCATGTCATAGAACATACAGTCGGTCACGTTGAAGGTGTTGAAGGGAATGAACGTACGGAAGGGGCTCCAGTTGTCGCCCTGTGCCTGTGCTGTACCGTGAAGGCGACATTCCTTTACTTCAATACAGTCCACAAAGTAGTCGGTAGCACCCAACTTGTTTCCGTCTGCGCCAGTCAGTTCTCCCTTGTCACCGTCCAAACGAAGGATGGAACGAACCTGATCGTGTATGTCGCAGTGACGGAGAGCGATGGTGTCTGCATAGATGGCGCGGCGGTTGTCCATCAGGTAGGAGCCTGTGCCCACCATATTCATGTTCTCGATGATGATAGACATCATCTGTCCCAGTTCGCCGCGTGTGGGTGCATCAGTTCCCCATTCAAATGCCATCTGCAGCTGGGGCATCTTGTCAAAGTCGGTCTGGTTACTTCTGATAATCAGGCGGCCATTGGTCTGTGTGGGTTTCAGTTTGCCTACAGCAACCAGTTCGCTGGCATCCCAGTCGCAGATAATCTCGTAGGTTTCACCGGCAGCACCGGCACCCACTGCACTGAATGCAGATTTGAACTCGCTGGCATTGGTCACTGTCTTCTGCCAACTGTCTGCCATGGTGGTGGCTGGAGCCAGCAACATAGCGGCTAAAGCCATAAATGTAAATTTTTTCATGGTGTTAAGTTTAAATGAATAAATAGGTTTTATATAGTTCTCTCAATGATTTGATTCTGTTTTGGTTGTTCCTGCCTGCTCTCCCTGTCTCCGCGTGGAGAGCAGGCAGGTTAGTAGGGGGTCATTGGTTGCTGATACCCTGCAGGTCCCAGTTCACGAAATAGCCGCTACCCTTGATACTGCTGCTCACTTCGTTCTGTTTGGCGGCAGGATATTTGGGCGCAATGCGTTTTGCCACGCTGTCGCGTGCCTCTTCCATGTTTCCGTTGCGATAGGCGGGGTTGCTGTAGCGTTCGGCAATCTTGCACATGTAGCCGTAAGACTTGCCCTCTGCCACGTATTCCTTGATGTTTTCATCGGCGAGTGCCCAGTCATACTTCTTCAGCAGTTCTTCGGTAGAATAGAGTGTAAAGTCTGCTGTACCCGGATGGGGGAGGGCATGTATCGTACCGTTGGCGGCGCCTGCAATGCCGAGGTTGCTGTAATCGCCGCTGCCTCCCAACCAATCCTGATAGCGAAGGTCCCATTCGGTGTCAGCAGGTATTATCTTGTCGGCAAAGCGGTTGCCCACACCGTAGTTCATCAGGTAGTATGCCACTTCGAAATGCCCGAGATGAGCCTCTGCCTCTGCCAGCAGGAAGTGCAGGTCGTGCCCGCGGAAGGTGGGGATGGCGGGCTGGATCTTGAATATCTCCTTGCCGTCGAGATAGGAATACTTGCGGTTGGTGTAATCGTAGCCGTAGTAATACTTGTCGATGCACTTCTTGCCTCCGAGGGTGGTCATTATCCAGCCTTGTTCCATGCTGCGTATATCCTTGCCCGGGTATAGGTTGATGCCATATTCGGAAGGTTGCAGATAGAATGATTCAGCATCAGGATATTCGGGGCAGAAGTACTGCACCAACCTGTTTTTCTGGTCGTTGCTGTAGTCATAGATGATGGTGCTGATGAGCTGATACACATTTCCCAATCCCTCGGTATAGAAGATGTTGGAGTAGGCACCTAACATGTCGCTCTGAATCTGCTGCGAAATCTGGAACACACTGCCGGATGCAAGATGTGCGCTGTTTACGATGCCGCGCCAGTCGTTGCCTGCCTGATAATCGGCTTCCACACTGGCTTGTGTGTTCTTGATGTAGTCCAGCACGTTGTCGCGGATCCATTGCCAGTCGCTCTGTGCGGCACTCTCGTCAATATAGCTGGCCCGCCAGGAGCGGAACTCCGCATTGAGGATGATGGCAGGGGGAGTGACATACTGCCACTGACGGAACAGGGCACGGTCTTCATTCTCCGGATCCAGCCATTTGAACCACTCCACCTCTTGGGTGGCGCTGATGTGCTCGTCATTCACGGTGATGCCGTTTTCCAGCAGGTTGATGCAACGGTCTGCCAGTTCCTTCATGTTGCATTTGGTGAACACTGAGGCATCGTTCAACTCTTTCTTCTCTGTCAGAGGATCGTCAAACCAGTAGGCTTCGCCGTAAATCTTGCCCAGCATCAGGTATGCCCACACCTTGAAGCGCAGTGCTCCGCTGAGAAGGTTGTAGTACTGGACCCTTCCGTTTTCCGTCATGCTGTTGCCCACTCTGTGCTTGTATTCACCCATCTTGTAGATGTAGTCATTGCACGTCACGATGATGGAGTAGTAGCAGGTGGGGTCGGCGTAACTGTTGCCATTGGTGATACCCCAGTTGTAGATGCTCTTCAGTTCAGTGGGGGCTTTGTCGGTGGTCTCCAGCACAGCTCCACGTGTGTCGGTGAGGAAGATGGCATGGTCGCCCGCTTTTTGCATGCAGTTCAAAATGCCCATGTAGCCCCTGTACATCTCATCTTCCTCGGCGATATAGTCCTCGGTGTTGATGATGTTCTTTGGGTCTGTGTCAAAATAATCGTTGCACGACTGGAGCATCGTGGCGGATGCTACCAGGATGAATGCCAATATTTTGCTTGAAAGTTTCATGTCTTCTGATGTTTAGATGAGATTAGAGATTGATGTTGAAGCCTGCCTTGATGGTGATGGGCAATGCCGTCTTGGCATAGTCAAATCCACGCAGGTTTTCTGAGTAGGAATAGGCAAATTCGGGGTCGCTTCCCAGGTATTTGGTCAGCGAGAACAGGTTTTCGGCTGCTACGAACACGCTGCCGGAACGTACCACGTTGAAGAGTTTTTCAAAGTTGTAGGTCAGTTTCACGCTGCGCAGTTTCAGATAGTCGCCTTTCTCAATCCAACGGTCAGAGAAGTTGTTGTTGCCCAATGGGTCGCCGTAGTTGGCACGGGGCATGGAGGTCTCCTGACCCTCTACCTGCCAGCGGTTGAGCACAGCGGTAGATTGGTTATAGAAGTTGTCCATCGACTCCAGCTCACGACGGGTGGCGTTATACACCTTGCCGCCTACGGAATAGGCAAAGTTGGCATCCAGCACAAACTGCTTGAAGCGCACGGAGAGATTGATTCCTCCATAGAAGTCGGGCATGCTGCTGCCCAGACTCACCTTGTCCTGCTCATTGATGATGCCGTCACCATTCATATCCACAAAGCGCACGTCACCTGCCTGATAGGCATCGCCGCTGCTGTTTACCAGACCAGCCTGGCTGGCCTCCTCTGAGGTGCGGTAGATACCGTTGGTCTGGTAGCCGTAGAACTCATAGGGCTTGCTGCCCACAGCCATAATCATCTGGGCATCGTCGTTGTTGAAACCGGTATAGTCAATCACCATGCTGCTGTTGCCGCCCAGCGATTTGATGGTGCTCTTGGCGGTGGCGACGGTGGCACCCAGCACCACGTCCCAATCCTTGGTGTGTAAGGGATTCAAGCGCAATGAAGCCTCGAAGCCGGTAGTGTTGATGGTACCACTGTTCTCATAGTAGTTGTATGAGCCATATACTGCCGACACGTTGCTGTTGAGCAGCAGGTCATAGGCATGACTGGTAAAAAAGTTGAAGCCCACGCTGATGCGGTTTTCCAGCAGTGCCATGTCAAGTCCCAGGTCCAACTGGCTCTTCTTTTCCCACTGCAGTTTGGTGTTGGGCATGTTGGAGCGCTGGATGGAACCGTAGCTGAAGTAGTTGTTGCCCACATAGTAGTTCTTTCCGTAGTTGGAAGAGAAACGGCTGTTGCCTGTCAGGCTTCCCTCCACGGTGAGGTTCAGCTGGTTCACCCATGAGGGCAGAATGCCCGTGTTGGCGAGCATCACAGTGGCGCTGGCACTGGGGAAGAAGCCCCAGCGGGAGGCATCAGAACCCGAAACACTGGTGCCATCTACTGCCAGTCCCAAGGCTGTGCGCACGATGTTGTTGTAGGTGTAGTTGCCATAGAGGTTGAAGCCCATATAGTTCCACTCAATCAAGTCACCATAGGTGCGCTTTTCATCGTTGGTGTTGTTCAGCGTTTGGTAGTCATCACTGGCAGTGTTGTATCCTTCCGAGATGTCAATCTCGTTCTTCTTCATAATCATCTTGGCTGAAGCCAGCACATTCAGGTCGTGTACCTTGTTGAAGATGCGCTTGTAGGTACCTTGTGCGATGAAGGTGTTCACGTCTTGTGTGGTCACGCTGTTGCTCACCTTGTTCTTGCCCGTGCCATACACCTGCGGGATGATGGTCTGTCGGGTCATACCCGGGATGAACATGGTCTCTTCAATATAGTTATAGTAGAGGTTCACGATTCCCGTCAGGGTAAGGTACTCGTTCCAGCGGAAGTTGATTCCTGCCTGGGTGTTCACGTCATAAATCTTGTCTTTTGCTTCCAAGGTGTTCACCAAAGCCATGGGATTGCTCACGTTGTCGTAGGCATACATGGGATTGGAGGAGGTGTTCCAGAAGTTGTATGCGGCAAGATTGCTCAGCACTGCTCCGTCGTTCTGCTTCTCATTGGCATTGATGAGAGGCATGGTGTGGTAGGCAGAGAGGATGGGGTTGGTCTCCAGCTGCATACCCATGTTCTGGTAGTTGCCTGTGATGTAGGCGAGTCCTACGTTGGCAAAGATATCCACTTTTCTGCTTGCCAGCACATTGGCACTGATCAGGGTGTGGTAGCGGTCGGTGTTGGTGTTGCGCACCGTTCCCTGGTTGCCTGTATAGCCGAAGGAGATGTTGTACTTGGCAATCTCGTCACCTCCCTCCACTCTGAACAGGTTTTCGGTGGTGAAGCCGGTGCGCTGGATGTCTTTCATCCAGTCGGTGTCTTCGTTGAACAGGTGAGAGTTGCTGTAGGTGCCGTTGTTAAGGAAGGGATAGTCGCTTACCAAGGCGTTCATGGTGGGGTAGAGGGTCATTCCGATGTCCTGCATGTAGCCCTTGTACTCCGAGGAGTTCAGCACGGGCATGCTTTTGGGCTTGAGGTTGAAACCATACGAACCACTGAAACTCACGCGGGTATCCAGGTTGTCTGAGGTGGCCTGTTGTGTCTCTATCAGAATCACGCCGTTGCTTCCCAGTGAGCCCCACTGTGCGGCATCGGCACCCTTGAGCACCGTAACGCTGCGGATATCTTTGGGGTCATAGCCGAAGAGCATGCTGCGTGAATAGCCGTTGATGACTTCCGATACATCCTGGCTGCCGAAGTGAGGCACGCCGTTGACCACGATGAGCGGACTGTTTTCAGCCACAAAGGTGTGGATGCCGCGGATGTTCATGTAGGAACCTTCGCCTGGCATGCCGCTCTTCTCTATCACCTGCAGTCCGGCGATGTTGTCTCTGATGGCAGCTCCAAGGTCTTGCTTTTCGGTAAAGTCCTTTACCGCCACTGTGCTGATGGTGGCAGGCTTGTTGCCTGTGAGCACCTTGCCGTGGATGGAGTTCACCTCACCCACATACAAGGGGTCTCTCTCCGACATCAGTGTAATCACGCTGTTGCGTTTTTTCGCCAGCTTCTTCAGATAGCTCAGTGGCATTTCCTTGGCATAGTAGCCCTCTGCCTTGATAGACACCACGGCATTGTCAGAGCCTGCTTCGATGGTAAACTCACCCGTCTCGTCAGACAGGGCAGATGCCTTTTCGCCTATCACCGAGACGATGGCTCCGCTCACGGGCAGGCCGTTGGTGCCCTTGATGTGCGAGGTAATCTTGATTCCTTGAGCCGTTGCTGTGGCTGCCAACAGGCAGGCTGCAACAAGTATATTCAGTTTCTTCATAATGCTGTTCTGTTAGTAGTTGTTGTGAGTGGGGCGCAGACACCAGTGATACATCATCAGCTGGTTCACATTGTTCTTGTCTCTGTTCAGCACCGTTCCGCTGTCCAAGGCATTCTTGTAGATTTGTGACATGTCGTTGGAGGTGACACGGATGGTGAAGTTGCCCGACTTGGGCATGTTGACAGTGCCCACGGTATATCCGTCGGTGTCGTAGGCGATGGCTTTCGCGTTCTGGGTCTGCCAGTAATCCACGTCAAAACCCTCGGGATAGGCAATTCCCATGTCTTCTCCCATGTGGGGCACCTCACTGGCGGCTCCACGGTCGAAGTGGAAGTTGGAACCCTGGGCTGCCATACACATGTCTTCCACCAGCCATGTGTTGTTGAAGGCAATGCTCAGCGAGTAGAGCAGTGAGTGCTTGAAGCCCATGCGCAGGTAGTATTCTCCTGCGGGTATGTGGCATTCTGCCAACTGGTCCGTACTCTCGTTGTAGAGCACTCCGTCGTACTCCACAGAGCAGGGACTGCCGTTTTCCATCGCCTCTTCGCTGGGGATGGCGCACAGGTTGTGGTAGAATATGCTGGGCCACTCTGCACTTCCGCTTGTCACCAGGTCGAACTGTCCCTGACAATCCCTGATAATCGTGGGATCCACGAGATTGGTCCACCTGAAGTACTGCTGTTGCTGTTCGGCAGTGCAGGCATCCCATATTTCATAGAGGCGGGATTTTATGCGATAGATGACGATGTGGTTGGGTATCTTCAGCGTCTGGCAGTAATAAGCCATGCCGTTGCTCAATGTGACAGCGTTGGCAACATCCACCTTCTGCACGGCTGGTCTCCACCAGGCAGGCGTGGTGGCCTTGTAAGTGACGGCATCAGAAGCCACGTCAATGATTTCCTGATAGCCCTCCACGCATTGGAAGTCGGGAGCCGCAACGCTTACATCTTCCACTTCCAGTCTGCGGTCAGAGAAACAAGCCTGGATAATCCACTGCTTGAACTTGGCGGTGTCGGCAGCGGTAGAGGCGCGGTTGAGCCACACGGGGATGCTGTCGCAGGCATCGTCGATGGCTTTCTTAATCTGATCATTGGTAGGGATGAACATGGAGGTGTTGTAACTTTCACTGCGCATGTTCCAGGTCTCGATACCGTTTTCGTCATAGCGGTCCATCAGGGTGTTCTTGATGATTTTTACACTGTCGTAGATGTTGCGTCCATCGGATGACACATCGATAATCTGACTGTGCTCACGGTCGAAAGTTGTGGTGTCGTATTGCATCACCATCTTCTTGAAGGTAGAGTATTGGTCACCCAGCGACTGTAGCAGTTCGTAGGCAGACGGGTGGACCTCCAGCATTCCGTCGATGTAATACACATATCCGTTGCTGGTCTTCACAATCTTGGTGATGTTGTGCTTGTCCAGTTGCTTTCCGCCGTCATATACCCAGATGCTCTTGCCCACACGGGTCTCGATGTTGGAACCTGTCACCAGTTTGGAGGGCATCACGCCCATGTCGGCCACGCTCAAGCGGGCAAAACTCATTGAATCGGTTATCTTGGACGCATCGAAATGGGCGTCATCGCAAATCACGAACGTATATTGTCCGTCGGCTTTCGTCTCTTCGAAAATGCCGTTGCGCTTCAGCACATCCGTAGCTTTGGAGGCGTCTCCTGCTGCGTTCAGGTAGGAGGCAATGTCTCCTTGGTAACTGTTGATGTTCGCACCGTTGGCGATGGTCACATCCTGCTGGTCATAGTGGTCGTCCCATTCAGCGGTGCACGATACTGCCACCATGCCGCCCATGAGCAGGACTAAGGGAAATATTTTATGTAATTTTCTCATACGAAACATTATTATTTAGTGTTGTCTGCTTGTTCGTCTTCATTCACAGGGATAAACTCCACATAGTCCAAGCGCAGATGGTAGGTGGCGGAGTTCTTGGCATTCATGTCGCGGATGGTTATCTTGAAATGATGCGGTTCTGACTTTGCGAAATCCACCTCATTCCACAGTGTCTCCTCGATAGACTGGTACATCAGGTCTATGGTGTTTCCTTTCTCACCGCGATACAGGTAACTCAACTTCTGGTTGTCGTCCAGGTTGAACTGCGTGAGTGTGCCGCTGGTGTAGAGTGTGCTCAGTGCGGGGTCCTTGATGTAGTGCAGCACCACCTTGTACTTGCCTTTGATGATGGTGGGGGTGATGAAATCAATCCAACCGGCAAAGCCCAGGTTGAGCACCAGGTAATTGTTCAGATAAGAACCGTGCTCGGGCGTATTCTCGTCTTTCTTGGGAATGGTCTTGTACTTCTCTTTCATGAATCCCACGCGACGGTAGTTCTTGCTGCTTGCCTTGGACTCGTTGTATTTGTAGGTGAAAGAGGTAATCTCTCCGTTCACTCCTTCCAGATACTCGTCGCTCAGGTCTATCTGCTGCGCAGTGCTGGTCATGGGGGAGGTAAAGATGTTGCCCAGTTTGTTGTTGGCGGAATAGTTGTTCACCCACGCGATGATGTCGCTGCTGTTCAGGAAGTCCCATTTCACAGAGATGGGTAAAGGATGATAGACGGGCATCACACCGCTGATTTTGTGTATCATGCCGTTGCAGGCCTTGATGTCGCTTCGCAACACCTGGTACTGGTCGTTGATCATGCGTTTCTTTGCCACCATGTTGGCAATGAACGCCTGACCGTCAAACTGGGTGGAAACCACTTGTTTCTCTTCGGGGTCTTCGGGATTGATGAAGTAGAACACCTCGCTGATTTTGCGTTCTGTGGAGAGGAAGTGGTATTTCAGATAATGGTTCAAGGCTTGTGTACCGTCTGTTTCCTCACCGTCACTATGGTTCACCAACCAGGTTTTCAAGTCCTCCACAGAGTTGATACCTTCTTTGGCAAACACGTGGTCGGGCACGGCAAAACAGGTGTAGGTGTATTTACGCACCACCTGCACGCCTCCCTCACCGGTGATGGTGTCAGAAATCTGTGTCGCCATCTTATATACCTCTTCGTCTGACTTGATGGCTTCGGCGAAGAGTTTGAATGTGTTGTCTGTGCCTGAGAGCACTTCCAGCTTCTCTACGATATTCTCCACGTTGGGCAGTATCACCTCGTCCATCACGTAGATGTCACCGTTGGCGCAGGAAGAGCCGGTAAAACGTGCCAGTTTTGCCTGGTTGTTGATGAAGATGCTGTCGGTGCTCAGATACTCGTCGGTGCGGAACTCGTCATCCACATCGGTGTTCTGGTAGCCGAAACTGAGCGACAGGTCTTGCTCATAGAGGTTCTTGGCAGGAAGTTCCTGGTTGTTGCGGGCGTATATTACCAACGAGGAGTCGGTAATCACCCTTGAGTCAGCCTGCCAGTCGATGATGTGCGACTTCACCACTTGCCGTGCATACTCCACATCCAGTTCCTGCACAGACGATACGCCTCTGCTGCGCAGGAATTTCTGCATGGCATTGTTGTTGGGACAGAAGGCTGTGGCATTGGCGTTGGCATCCTTCATCGCGTTGTAGAAATTGGCATGTTTCAGCAATTCTATCCACAATGAATATGTCTCAGGAGAATTCTCCATGAAGGTGGTCATGGTCATTTCCGATTCCACCGTGGTAGGCTGCACAAACAAACTACCCTCGTTGGGATCGTCGCATGCCACCAGTGCCAGGGCGGCAAATATGCTGATAAATATCTTTTTCATATTCTTCAAGTGTGTTTTATTCATAATATGGATTCTGTACTAACAGCGGGTTGCGGGTGAGTTCTGTCTCGTTGATGGGCAGGTACCACGCATTCTTGTCAAGCAGGGTAGATTTAATCTTGCTGCTACCGGCAATCGAATTGTATTTCTGTACGTTGGTGATGAACACGTCTTGTACAAAGTCAATGTTTCCGGCAGGGTCGGTATAGCGGCCCATGCGCAGCAGGTCGTACCATGCCTTGCCTTCTGCCACAAACTCCATAAGCCGCTCGTAAATCAGCGCATCCACCAGTTCGGTGAGGGTGGAAGAGGAGTTGAGGTTCAGCTCAAGCAGATTGGTTCGCTTCCTGATCTTGTTGAGGATTTCCAGTACCTGCTCGTTGTCGCTTGCATTGTTACCCATTTCGCGCATCAGCAGGGCTTCCGCCTTGGCGAGCATCACCTCGCTCACGCGATAGATGATGAAATTGGGGTCGTAGTTACTGGCTGTTCTCGGTTCTGAAGTGGTGCTTCCGCCGATGTACTTCCAAATGAATGCCGGTGTTCCGCTATTGGGCAGGGCATTGGTGGTGCCCCAGCGGGTGCGTACAAACATGTCAGGGTCTTCATTGTAGCGCAGGCCTATGTTGTTGGCATCCGAGTCTATCTGGCGCAGCAATGCCGAACTGAGCATGTAGTAGTTGTAGGTAGTTGAGGAAGGTCTTTCAGACGGGAACAGGTAGGGCAGGGTGTTGGTCTGCAGGGCAGTACCGTTGTTCTTCAGTGCAGAATACTGCAGCTCGAAGATGGATTCCTTGCTGTTGCCCGGGTTGAACATGGCAAACCAGCTGCCGTGGTTGGCTGTCTCGATGAATGTCGGAGCCTCGTCAGACTTGCTCATCAGTATCATGTCGGCGTATCTGATGGCGTCGTCGTAGTCGTGGTTCCACAGGCATACATCCGACATCAGCGCATAGAGTGCCCATACGGTGGCACGTCCCTTGGTTTCCCAGGTAGTGTCGAAACTGGTTTTCGCAGCACCGAGTGAGATGGCTGTGTTCAAGTCCTGCTTGATTTGTGCCATGATAGCTGCTTCGCTGCTTTTCTCTACATAGTAGTCAGCCTCATCGGTTTCAAATGGCTCGGTGAGCAGGGGAGCGTCTCTCCAGTTTCTTACAATGTAGAAATAGGAGAGGGCACGGAGGAAATAGGCTTCACAAAGGTGCGAGTTTACCTCTGAATCAGTGTAGGTCTCGTCGTTGCCCTGTGCTTTCCTCACATTCTTGATGACACCGTTGGCATCGGCAATGATTTTATAGAATACCTTCCAGTCTGTAAAAGTGCCGGAAGTGGATTTCAGCTGGAACTTCTCCAGGTCGCAGGTGGAGTTCCTGTAGATACATCCCGCCCTTAACTCTCCGAGGGGGAGCAGATGGGTGGTGATGGCATCACGCAGGTTGTAGTAACCTGAATAGAGTGCCGACTCCACATCGCTTTTGTTGCTCCACATCTTGTCTGTGGGCAGTGAGTTCTCGGGATTGATGTCCAGATAGTCGTTGCACGATGCTAAGGTCAGTGCAGCCGCGGCTGTTATGAGGATTGTCTTTATGCTTTTCATGCGTTTCATACGTTTCATGTCTTTCTAAATAGGGTTCGTATTTGCGTGGCTGCCACGATTAGAAGTTCACGGTTACTCCCATTGAGAAACGGCGGCTACGTGGTGTCTGTGAGTCATCTACCGCCAGGTCAGTCACCTTGGAGGGCAGGTTCACCTCGGGGTCTTGTCCCTTGTAGTTGGTAATGGTGAACAGGTCATAACCCGTGATGAACACGTTGGCAGAGGTCAGGCCGATGTGCTTGCAGAACGCCTTGGGAAGGTTATAGCTCAACGACAGGGTCTTGACGCGCAGGAAGGAGCAGTCTTCCACGAAGCGGTCACTGCCTAAATAGTTGTAACCATAGTTGTACAGGGCGCGTGGGATGTCGGTGTCATCACCCTCGTTGCGCCAGCGGCGCAGCACTGCTGTAGATTGGTTGTCCCTGTTGTACATGGCTTCTGCATCCATACGTGCCTGGTTCACAATCTTCTGTCCCAAGCGGTAGTGCATGAACACGGTAACGCTCCAGTCTTTCCATCTCAGGTTGAAACCGCCACCACCGCTGAGCATCGGGTTGCAGTTGCCGAGATATACGATGTCGTTCTTGTCTATCTTGCCGTCCTTGTTGATGTCCTCGTACTTGGCGTCACCGGGGAAACATTGCTTGTCAAGATTAGACATGACGATGGGCTTGCTCTGGAGGTCGTACATGATATTGCCGTCAGCATCCTTGGCATAGGTGTCTTCCGTATTCTGATAGACACCGAGGTAGCGGTAGCCGAAGAAGGAACCCACGGCTGTTCCCGACACGATGCGGGTGGCATACTCACCGTTCTTGGCAGAGTAGTTCTCCTCGCTGTAGCCGGGCATCTCGATAATCTCGTTCTCGTTGCGGCTGATGTTGAAGTTCACTTTCAGTTGCCAGTCCTTGGTCTTCAATGCCAGCCAGTCTGCCCTGAACTCTACACCCTTGTTGCGCAAGGCTCCTGCATTGTAGTATGCCAGGTAGTTGTTGGCATAACCTGTGTAGGAGGGTATGTAGAATTTCTTCTGCAGCAGGTCTGTTGTCTTCTTGTTATAATAGTCGAACGAACCGGTGAGTACTCCGTCCCATAGGTTGAAGTCAAGACCGATGTTCCACTCTGCCGAGCGCTCCCACTTCAGCTTGTTCAGTTGCATGGTCGATGCTGTTACTGCATTGCCGTCCATGTAAGAACCCTGTGATACGTAGGTACCCACGTAGGGGGATGTGCCACTCGGGGTGTTGCCGCTCTCACCGTAGCTCACACGGAACTTCAGTTCCGACAGCACTTTCTTGGACCACGCCATGAAAGGCTCGTCGGCAAACTGCCATGACACACCTACTGCGGGGAACAAGCCCCAGCGATTGTCTCTGCCGATGCTGGAGTTGCCTTCGTAGTTCAGCGTTCCGTTAACGGTATATCTGTCCATGAAAGTATAGACGATACTTCCTATTCCCGACAACTTGCGTACCTCGGATATACCCGAACCCTGCGACAGCAGGGCACCGGTGCCCGATGCGGGATCTGCCAGTGAGGCAGAACCTACATTATATCTCACGGCAGCAGAGTTGGAACTGCGGCTCTGTGAGGTGCGCCACAGGGCTGTAGCGGTGAGCTGGTGCATCTTGTCGTTCCACTCGTTGGTGTACATTCCCTTGATTTCGCTTTGCAGCGAGAAATTATTGGAGTAGGAATTCTCTGCGCGGTTGGCGAAGATGTTGGCGGGATAGACTACACCGCTGACAGCATAGGTGTTGGTACTTCCTGCGCTGATACCGGTGGCTCCCTGCGGCAGGAACGCCTCTGTGCGCTGGGTCTTGTATTTCATGGACACGTAGCCGTTTATCTGCAGGTGTGTAGTGGGATAGATACGTGCCCTCACGGTCATCTTCTGTTCGCGTGTGCGAAGGTTGTTGTAACTGTCTTCAGCCATGATGAGGGGATGGAAGTTGGCACTGCTTCCATTGAACGCACCTTGGAAATCGTCTTCCTGGCGTGTGAAGTAGATGTCGGTCATGGCTCCGGTGGCATCGTCAATGTAATAGGGACTCTTGTTGGGCATCTTGCGCATGGCTTCCGCACGCAACTTGTCTGTCCAGGGAGCCTTTTTCTTGGAGTCAGAGTAGGTGTATTCTGCCTCTACCACGAATTTCTCGGAGAAGCGGTAACCTACGTTCAGACTGGTGTTCAAGCGGGTAAGTCCTGTGCCTTTGGTGGTACCACCCTCGTTCAGGTAAGAGAGTGAGTATCTGTAGGTGGCTTTCTCTCCACCGCCCGACATGGAGAAACTGTTGTCGGTAGTAAAGGCGTTTTTGGTAAGATAGGAGAGCCAATCTACATCCTGGTTGTATTCGTCAAAGTAGCGCCAACTGGGGTCGTAGCCGATTTCAGGCTGGTCGAAAAGGTATTCCAGCAAACTCCCCGATTTGTTCAGACCCTGTGCGTTGGCAGAGTTCCAGATAGCATCCTGCATGTAAGCCACATAGTCGTTACCGCTCAGCATGGGCATTGACTTGGGCTCTATCTTGTAGGAGTTCTTCGTGGAGAACGAGAAGCGTGTCTTGCCCATGGCACCTTTCTTGGTGGTGATGAGAAGCACACCGTTGGCACCCGCCGTACCATACACTGCGGTGGAAGCTGCATCCTTGAGCACCTCGATGCTCTCAATGTCGTTGGGGTTGAGCGAAAGCATCTGTGCGAAGTCTTCCTGGTTGGCGGTGTTGAAGTCAAACGAGTCGTCAATGTCGGTGGAGTAGGGTACTCCGTTGATGACGATGAGCGGGTCGGCATTGCTGTTCAGTGTGGCGGTACCACGGATGCGGATGTTGCTCTTGGCACCGGGGTCGCCGGCAGCCACGATATCCACACCGCCGAGTTGTCCTTGCAACGCCTCTTCGATAGAGGCAACGGGCTGAACGGCGGCGATGTCGTCCATGTTGATCTTCTGGGTGGCAAACGACATCTGTCGGTCGGTCACACCCATTTCGTTGCGGCTGCCTCGTTTTCCTTTCACGGTCACCTCCTTGATTTGTGTGGCACCGCTTTCCATCTTCACGTTCAGCGTGGTCTGACCGGTATATTTGAAGGTCTTGGTCTTCATGCCGATGTATGAGAATACCAGAGTGAGCTGGCCTTTCTCGTTGGTGGGCACCTTGAGGGAGTAGTTTCCGTTGAAGTCGGTCACCACACCGGCGATGATACGTTTCTGTGCGTTTTGGAACGTCACGTTTACTCCGATGCAAGGCTCTGCCTGCCCTCCAAAGTCTTCGGTCACCGTTCCGCTCACTGTCTTCTGTGCCATGGCTTGTGACGTGAGGCACAGCAGCAATGCAATCATTATATTTCTAATCTTCTCCATTTCAGTATATTTCTTAGTTTTTTACTTCAAACACACCTTCTATCAGATGCGCCGGACCATCTTCAAAGATAAAGGGCAGATAGTCGTAACCGCCATAGACATTCACAGGATTTCCTTCTACACTTTCGTCATACTTGGTCAGTGTCACTGTGAGCGAACCGTCTTTGTCGTAGATGTTGATCTTTGATGCTTTGACGTTGCCGGTAGTAAAGTCCACGTTCTGACGATAGGTAATCAACCCCTTGTCGCTGGTGGCCTTGGTGTCTTCACCCCATCCAACATAGGGATATTCGTTGATGCTGGCTGTTGTCAGAGGTACGAAGTAGTTCTTCACGTAGTCTGTGAGCGCCTCCTTGTCTTCAATGGTGATGAAGTCAAAGAAGGTGTCGTTGCCTACTGTGGCGCCAGGCTCGGCTTTCACGCCGGGAATCTTATTTTCAATGATAGCTCGTTCCAGTGCCTGTGTGGTGGGTATCAGCATCAGACAGTTCTCCAGCATGAAGGAGATGGTTCCTGCACTGGTGCTGGTCAGCTCTGCCTTGCCCAGCAGGTTAATCCACCCGTAGAACTCGGTGGTGGCGTCGTTTCTGTTGGAAATCATCAGTCTCACCAGCTTTGTCTCCGGTTCTGTGGTGTAGTCACCTGGCAGCAGCAGATTATCGTAAGCATAAGCGTTGCCGTTGGTCCATCCGTTGACGTCTTCCAGGTAGCTCAAAGGTGCGAACGGAGCCCATATCTGGTCATCGGTAGTGGTATTGGCGGCATACTTCAGTCTTCTGTTGTGCTGGATGCTGTTGGTCAGTTTGTCATCTTTCACATATATATATATCTTGTTCCTGTCGGAGAGGGTAGGCAATACCTTCACTCCGTTCCCGGGCAGGGTGGTCACGTCGTCGATGGGGCTTGACACGTGTGCCAGGATATAGTTGGTCATTGTAGTCTTTGACATTCCCTTGGGAGCGGAATTGGATATCAATACACCGTCTTTTCTCTCAATACCCTGCGCATTGTACATCTGCTCGTTGGTGGGATAGAGCATCACGTATTTCACAGCATCCTGTATCAGAGTGGATGCCATGCTCGAACCGCTGAGCATCTCGTTGAAGTTGGTGTAGTCCTTGTATTGGAAAGCAGGTCCGGTCACTGCGCGGAATTTGGCGGGGGGAGTGAGTTCCGTGCAGCCATATACCACACCGTTGGAACAGATGATGCGGTTTTTTACAGGCACATCATCGGGGTTGAAACTGATTACCTCGTCATCCACATTCTTGATCTTGCCGTTCTTGATTTCCCCGGGGAAGGCGATACTGGTGGGATATACACAGTTGCGCATCAGTTCCTGCATGGTCACGGAGTCGATGTCCTCGATGCTGGCGTAGCCTCCTTTTCCCCAATATTCTTCAAAGAATTTGTTGAATGCCTCGTCGGTGGGAGCAAAGATGGAATAGGCGGTGTAAGCCAAGGCAGACACGCTGCTGTAACTCATCACATTGCCCCACTCGCTGTCTATGTTCACCAGCGGTGATTTGTGGTAGTGGTGATACAGGGTATCGGCGCTGCCCGTCTCGCGGGTCATCTCCTCGTCAGCCTCGTAGTACTCGCTGTTGTCATACAGGTTGAGGATGCGGTTGTAATTGCCTTTTGATTTCAGCTCCTGATAGATGGTCTTCATGGGATTGAGCACGCGGTCTATCTTGTAGATGTAACCGTTGCGTCCAATCTTGGCGTACTCCGTTACGGCAGCGTTTGCCACGTTGAAGCCTCCGTCTCCCTTCCATCCTGTCTGCGGGAAGAAATATTCGTAGTTCTCTTTCGCGTCGATGCCTTTGGTCTGGAACATCCTGTAAGAGAATACGGGCAGCATCTGCTCGTTGTGATACACCTTCACGTCTTTCTGCCTTGTCTTGTCATAGGCAGTGGAAATGGGCTCCTGGCTGCGTGTGCGGAACTTATAGTACAGTCCGGCATCGATGTTCTTCTCTTCCTCTGTGGCTCCGTCACCTTCCGACGGGCGGAAGTTGATGAGCTTGTCCTTGTCGAAAGCGTAATAGAGGATGTGGTAGCCAATCAGTTTCTTCAGTTCTCCGACGTCCAGCTTGCTGATGTCGGTGGTGTTGTAATGCTCTTGCAGATAAGAGGTCATCGCATTGTCATCGGGTGCCATCACGGTAACGATGGATTTACCATTCATCAAAGCCTCCCAACCTGACAGTTGCACACCTTTCAGGAAGATGCTGTAGTTGCCTTCATCCTGCAGTTCTTGATATATAGAACCGCCCATCCAACTCGGCGATTCATAGTAATCGTCCAAATCGGAGCAGGAAGACAGCAGAGAAGAAAACAAAAGGATACCCATTGTTTTTCTTACGAATGTTGTTCTTTTCATATTTTTGTTTTAGTTTAGTATTTCTTTTACAAACACTTATGTGCCTCAGCAATTGTTTTTACGCAATAGATACAGGTCAGCAGTTCGATAGGTCAGGTTCAGAGAACACCATATATCCTGTAGGAAAGGACTATGGCTTGTAACCTTAATCTATGCAAAGTTATGTTTTTCTTTTTATAATTTTGCATCTTTCGGTCCATTTTATCGTTTTTTAATAGGTTCGTGTGAAAGAATGTGTAAGTGGCTTTACTCATATCCGTCATCAAAGTACGCTCTACCCTTCCTAATTTTGGCACAAAGTTACATTATATCTTCTGCTTGTAGGGTGGAATTTTTAACGGATATTGGTGGAAAATTCGTTTAGCTTGCGGGGCGGTAATGTTTTATGTGTTTTTTTCCAGAAAGGGGCTAAAATCATAGACAAATCCATTCTTTCAAATGAAAACAAAACAGCTGCCAACCGAACAGGGCAACCAGCTGCCAACTGAACAGGGCAATCAGTTGACAACTGAACAGGGCATTCAGTTGACAACTGAATAGGGCATTCAGTTGGAAAGTGAACAGAGTGCCTTGGAATTCACCCTCAATTGTCAGAAAAAGTGATAAAGAGTGGGGGTGAAGAATATGCCCATTCTTCACCCCC
The DNA here is from genome assembly GCA_051878715.1 of Prevotella sp. GTDB lineage: Bacteria > Bacteroidota > Bacteroidia > Bacteroidales > Bacteroidaceae > Prevotella. The sequence continues at coordinate 8,928 of JBJEKQ010000032.1, read as the reverse complement.
ACAGCCTTCTTTATTAACTTATAACACTATCTCACGGTCTTGGTCACTACCTGTTGGCCGTTGTCGAGAGTCTGTACTTGGATAACAGTACCTTTGTAGCCGTTACCTACCTGCATACCGCTCATGTTGTAGAGAGTGGTGCGCAGCACATTGCCTTCGGCTTTCATTTCATTGATGCCGGTGGAAATGGTGGCTTGGGTGCTCTCACCCAGACCGCCCATCTCGTTGGCAGCCCTTACAGTCCAAATGGCAGTGGCATCGTCAACGGTGTAGGTGTTCTCGGTGGTGCAGCATACAAACTTGCCATTCTTGCTGAGTACCCAGCAGAGCACATAATCGTTGTTGTCCCATGACAGGGTGCTGCCCTTGATAACCACATTGGTGGGAGCGGAAGCCTGTTCGGTGAGTGCGGTGGGATCCCAGTCATCGTCTTGACCCATCACATTCTCCAAACTCATCTCTTTCACCTCGTCGATGGTAAGGATGGGGTCGTTCTTGTGCTCTACGCCGCTACCATCCGTCCAGCTGGTACGACGGCCAGAGAGGTCGATGGTGGTGCCGGTGGTGAGGTAAGAGTTGAACTCTGCAAAGCGTTTCGGCCATCCGCCGCTCATGTCAGCCCAGCCATTGCCCAGAGCGTTCACATCCATCTTGGTGTTGATGAAGCAGGCGATAGGTGTGCCGGAACCCCAAGGACGACCCAAGTAGAAGGTCACGTCTTTGGTCTCCTGCTTGATGTAGCAGTTGTTGAATACATAACCGTACTTCTTGGCCTTGGAAGGTACAGCCAGATAGCCGCCTCCGCCGCACTGCTGCAGAGTCACTTCATTATAATATACGTCACCCTTGCCGCAGAGGTAGTCGGTTCTTCCGCGAATCACGCCACCCTCGAAGTAGAACTTGCCTGCATCGCTGTTGGATACATAGGTGTCTTGGTAACCCCACAGACGGGCATCCTTGAAGATGGTGCGGTTAGACTGGTCGTTGAGCACGATGTCGCGTCCGTGAGCGTCACCCATAGAACTCTTCATGGTGAGTCCCTGGAAGTAAGCATCGTGTCCGTTCTTCTGGATAATCAGCACGTCACCCTTGCCGATACCTTCCAGCGGGCATGCCTGTCCGTAGCCGTTGTCCCATGTGGCAGCCGGAGTCTTGTTGGTGATGGTGACACCCTCCATGGATTCTCCGATGAATGAAACGTAGGGAGCGGTGAGGTAGGAGCGCGGGTCATCGTAGGTATTGCCGTCACCTCCGGTAGTAGTGCCGTTGGTGTCAAACACATAGCTGCCGTTGGTTATCAGGATGCGGTAGCGGTTGGTGGCATTGGCACCACGTGAGTTGGCTGCTTCGAGAGCCCTGGTGATGCTGCCGTCGACAGGCACGATGAAGTCGTAAAGTGCCTTCTCCACATGGGGCTTCACCTTGGTCTGGAAGTTGATGACAATTTCTTCGTTGAGCACATTGTCGGTGAGGTCAGCCACAGAACCAGCTGCCAGCACAAACTTCACATCGGTAGAGTAGTTGAGTCCCTTGTATTCGCAGATGACGGTCTTGCCGCTCACCACGGGAACCAGCTCTGTGGCGTCGATGGTAGCTTTTGCCTGGTCGGTGAGCTTGATCTTCTCGTCGAAGGTGAGCACCACCTTGCCGTTGGCAGAAGCACCGGTGCCGTTGTTCTCAGGCACACTGCTTACCAGTTTGGGAGCCGTGCCGTCGTCAATCAGTTTGGCGGTACCTGTGATGAATGTGGCACCCAGGGTAATACCGTCGTTGGCAGAGGCTGTACCATCCACGTTGGATGTCTTGTCGCTTATCCAACGGAAATATACCTTCTCCTGGTTGTTGGCTTCGGCAGGCACGCTGAAGGTAGCATCTGCCCAGTTCTTGGCACCCTCCAACACTACTTTGCCGATGGTAGTCCAAGTGGTACCGTCCAAAGAGTATTCTACCAATTGGGTGGTGTAGGCGTTGTAGTTATATACCATAGCGGTAATCACCTTGAGGTCGGTAAAGGCGGCGGCATTCACGGATGTCTGCCAGTACCAGTTGCCTACGTCGCCGTTGGAAGCTCCTTGTCTCCAGTTCACGGCAGCGGGTCGTCCTTCGTATCCGCCTGCGGCCTGTTGGCTCTTGTCAAGCCATCCGCTCTCGTTGCCATCCGCATTGCGCAATACCAGTGCGTCGGCGTCATTGTCAGCTGCGGCAAAGTCTGCAGCACGACCGTTACTGCCCGACTTGATGAAGTCCCAGCCGGCAATAAAGTCGATGGCTGAATAAGAAGCTACCAGACTCTTGTCCTCCTTCATGGTGACAGCCATCTCGGAGGCTGTCTCGCCGTTGCTCCAGTTGGTGAAGGTGAGGATAGCGTTGGAAGCGGCACTCAACATCACTTTGGTGCCCTCCTCGTACATGTTCTTTCCGTCAACCACGGTAGGAGCAGGATTGAGGCTCACCATATAGTCGTTGGCACCTCCCTCAACGGTAATGTCCAGGCAGTAGGTATTCACCTTCTTAGTGTTGGCGGTAATCACAGTGTTGTCGGTCACGGTGTGTACATACACCTCTTCTTCTGAAAGCACGTTGCCGGCAGCGTCTGTCCAGTTCACGAAGTCATAGCCAAAGGCAGGTGTGGCGGTGAGTTTCACTTCGCTGCCGTCTTCATATTGGTCTGCCTTGGGATATACGGTCACCTGTGCTCCCTCCTCAGGACTGGCGGACGCACTCAGGGTGTAATAGGCCACGGGGATGGAGGTGCCGTTTACGATACCTTCAATCTGGATGTCGCTGAAACCGCCTTCCTTTGTATTTCCTACACCCACGGTGGCATAGACATACAGCTTGTCGGTGGTGGCAAGTTGTTGCTGCTGTGCCTCCGTCAGTTCTATCTCGAAGCGGTTGGTGTAGTTGCTGCTGCTGCCATACTTGTCTTCAGCCTGTGTTTTGTTGGCGCGTGGAGCGGTGAAATTGCCCAGGTTGACGGTTTCTCCTCCCTCTGTCTGGGCAGTCACGGTGACACCGTTCTCTGAGTCTGTACCGAAGCGCTGGATATATGCGCTTACCTTGGTGGGAGTGAAGGTGACACCCTTGACAGGCTTCACCATCCATTCTACGGCCTGGGTAGTGCCCGCAGGCTTGAACTTCACGAAGGTCACGGCTTTTCCTTCCGCATCCACAGCCTGGCCGGTGCCGGTGCCGGTGATGGTGAGGTCGCCGGTATTCATGGCTACTGTGCTGAAGGCGTTTTCAGGAAGCACGGAGCCAACGGCGGAGTAGTCGGCAGAACTGTTGCAGGGCCAGATGACCTTGGCTGCTTCGTTGTTGAAAGTCACGGATTCCTGTGGACCTTTGACTACGGGCAATACAGCCTGTACATATCTGTAATAGGAGCCGTCGCCAATCACGATGTCAATGGTCTCTGCGGTATTGGCAATGGTGTAGCTTATCTTGGTTCCCTGTGTGTAGTCGGTTTGTCCGTCGATAGTGGTAGTGGTAATGTTTCCGTATGCCTCCAGGCTCACCTCGGCACCCTTGCAGGAGGGGATGGTGAGTTTGGTGCCGCCGTTCATCTGGCACCAGTCGTTCCAGTTGCCGTTGGCAATCTTGCCGGAAGTGGCATCGCAATCCATCTTCACGTCAATGGTGGCATCGCCCACCTTGGCTTGTGTTATGTAGATCATCGTTTTGCCTTGGCAGGACAGCAGGGGTGCCCCGTTCTTTCTCTGGAAATCCCAAATCAAGGTCACTGCATCGGTGCGGTCTGCCAGTGAAACGGTGTTGTCAGCAAATATCGGGGTGAGTGTGATGCTCGTTTCTGATGCGGTCACTTCCTCACCGGGAGCATATTGGCTGGTTCCGTCCGTCCATGCGGTCAGTGTCTTCCCTTCCACATAGAGTGTACGGTTGGCAGGTATAGTGAACTTGCTGCCCACATCCACCTTGTCTTCTGCAGGAGCAGAACCTTCAGCCACCACGTCTCCGAGCGAGTAGGTAATGGTCGCGGTCTCAACAATCTCCGAGGGGTCAACTGCCTCTACGGCGATGTACGGGGTGTAACTTCCGCCACTGATGGTCAGAGTGGTTGCCTCTGTGCCTTTGTAAATGGCAGATGCAATGTTTTCTGCCTTGTTGTTGTGATAACAGGTACCATTGTTGGTGTTGAAGGTGGCAACGGTGTTACCGGAAGCGTCTTTCACGGTGACATCGCTACCCCATGCACAGGTGCCCATGCTCACCCTTACCGGTCCTTCCACTGCCACGGTGGCAGAGAAATTTCCCCAGCCGTGTTCTTCGCTGTGATACTTTCCCGAGAGAATGATGGCTGCAGAAGCGTCATCGGCTGCCACGCGCGATGGAGTTCCGTCGTCTGCAATAGCCACTCCAAAGTTGACCGACGTCTTGTCGGTAACCTCCTGATCCGTGAGCAGGTTGTGCCCAGTCAGATCAATCTTGATGTCTTTGAAGGCTGCCTGAGCGGTAGAAACGCCAAACAAGCATGCCAAGAGCAAGACATACTTCCAAAGAGTTTTTGTCATAAGGTTAATAATTTTTTGTTAATTGATTGTTTTTCATTTTGCATGTGCTTTCTATGCTCATGTCAAGTGTTCTCTGCAAAAATAGTTAATATTTTCAAGTTCAGCTTTTTTTATAATAGTAAAAGAATGGGGATAAACAATTTTCATCCCCATTTTCGGTAATTATTCCACCTTGTACAGGTCTTTCCTATTGTGCTATATGTTTTGTTACCAGACGTTTGCCGTTGACCAGTTCCCTCACCATGATATAGGTGCCATGTACAGGACCGTCCAATAAGGTACCTTGTATGCTGTAGAATTTTACACCTTTTACTTCACCGGAGTTGTCTATGCTCTCACGAATACCAGTGTCTGGTCCGTTGATGGCAGGCACGTATGTTCCGTCAGCCTTGTAGTAGGCAGGGAAATACTCTTTCACCTCATCCAGCGCGTCTGCATTTCCGCTCAGTACGATATCCTGTACCAGACTGTTGATATACACCTCCAGGTTGGTGTAATAGCCCAGTGGGTCGATGGTCTTCTTGGCACCATCTACCATGCTGGTATGGTCCATGCTGTTGGCTTTCTCCCAGTCATCGGGGATGCCGTCTTTGTCGGTATCTACTATAGCCACTCCGGGATTCAGCGCAGGCCATCCGCCTACATCATTCTGACTGTCGATGATACCCGGACGGTTGGTCACACTGCCTGTATAAGTGGCTGTGCCCGAGAGTGCCTCGGCTGCATAGCGGGAGTCCACACCGTCTCTGGACAGAGAGGCACCCGCGAAGAGCACTACCTTGTTGAAGGCTTCCTCGGCACTATGGGTGGTCACCTTGCCTGCCTCGATGGGCGCGTCCAGTTTCAGTTTGATGCAGTCCACTCCGCCAATGGAGGTATATTGCTGGTCTTCTCCGTACATGTGACTTGCATCTTTGATGTATTTCTCACCGTTGAGTGTCTGCAGACCGTCATCATAGGCTACCCCCTGCCAGTCGTAGTTCTCAGGGGTTGCTCCGTCCACCACGTAGTTGCCATGGATGTAGTAGCGGCTGGCATAACCTATGAGAGGCTCATTCGTAGTGTTGCCGCTTGACCCTACGGTCACCTGAGTCACGCGGGTCTTGTTGCTTGTGCCGGGACCAGCCTTGTAGTAGTTGTTCACCATGTTGATATAGCCGCCGCCGGGACCTCCATAGCATCCGCCTGTTCCCCAGTTGTAGAGCACGCAGTTCCTGAAGTCCACGCGCTCTGCCTGTACGGTATTCTCATAAAGGGAAGTATCGTAGCCTGTCCATTCATAGCGGGCGCCGTTGAAGCGTGGCACGCGGTTGTTCAGGTGAGCAAGCAGGTTGTGGTGGAAAGAGGCATTCTTTCCGCCCCAGATGCCGCCATAACCGTGGGCTCCCTTGTCGTGACCGGCATTGGTAAGGCTTTCGGCAATGGTACACCACTGCATGGTAAAGTCGCGGTTGTCGTAAAAGGAAGCCACCTCGTCGATGCTCCAACTGAAGGAGCAGTGGTCGAGAATGATGTTCTTGTGCCGTCTTCCCCAGCAGGCGTCAGCGCCATCGTTGATATCCACTGCATTGCCGCGTCTCATGCGGATGAAGCGCATGATTACATTGTCGGCATCTACTGTTACTGTATAGTCACAGAGGGTGATACCGTCACCGGGAGCCGTTTGTCCTGCGATGGTCAGGTTGCCGTTTTTGATACTTATGTCGGATTTCAGATGAATCTCTCCGGCAACGTCAAATACGATGGTACGCTTGCTGGTTTTGCCAAGAGCCTCTCTCAGCGAGCCTGTTCCACTGTCATTCAGGTTGGTGACGTGATATACCATACCGCCCCTGCCTCCTGTGACGTTTCTTCCAAAGCCTTCCGCTCCGGGGAAAGCGGGCACATCATCCTGTGCCGAGGCAAAGAGAGGTGTCATTGCCAATGCCAAGAGGCATTTTCTCATTGTTTTACGCATTTTTGTTTTCGTTTTAGTTATGTACTTGGTTATCTTGATTCACTGTTTTTGGTTCTCATCACTGCATCCTGTTCAGCCCCTCCCAGCGCACATTCCATTTGCCGTCTTGCGGGAAACCGGGGTTGGAGGGCAGCTGGCAGCCGTCCCAGCCGGCGCACATCATTGCCACTGCGGTGAGCAGTGCACCGTTGCCCGGCAGATACAGGCGCAGGCGTTTAGGCTCCTGGAAGTTGTGTCCGTTGGGCAGATAGGTGTTCTTACCCTTGTCTATCAGCAATGCCTGCAATGCCTTTTCGGGCTGTCCCAGGCGTGCGGCACAGGCAGCAATCATGCCATAGTCCCATCCCCAGGTAGTGTCCCATTCCCAGTTGTCCATCACCCATTGCAGGGTGGCACTCATCTTGGTGCTGTCATACTGGCCTGTTGCTGGCAGCAGACCGCAGGCACCGAGTACGGCGGGATGGTCGCTGCGTGACTTCAAGGCGAAATCCTCTTGCGAAATGCTCTTCCTGCCAGTCTGCTCTGCACTGACGTAAGGGTCAAAGCCGGCTGCCTTGGTGCCGTTGTCAAATGCTGTCAGGGGTGCTCCCGCAGTATAGATGCCGTCTTGTTCTGCCAGAGGAGCCAGGCGCTTCATCAGTTCATCCCATTCGGCATGTCGCTCCAGTCCGCGGCGCTCGCGCCATTGCTGGGCAATGGCCAGGCCATAATACCAATACGCCTGCTCAAATGGATGGTGGTAGGAGAAATCCTTTGACATGGACTCCTGCATGGCTGTCTGTCCGAACAGTTTGATGGGAGTGTTCTTCCCCTTGCTGCAGCAGCGTGCAAAGTCAGCCATGAAGAGGGCGGTTTGTTCCACCTGTTCTCCATACGTTGCCAGTGTCTTCTCCGTAGGTTCTTGGCGGTACATCTCTTCTGCCAAATAGATATAATGTGGTTGTTGCCAGGTAAGGAATGAGCCTGTATTGGAGGGGGCTTCACCTCCTTGCGGGTCGGTCATCTTCATCCAGCGTGCACCTTCAAATCCCTGACGTTTGGCAATCTCCCTGGCAATGGGGAATGCCACCTCGTTGTACCAGCCAAGCATGGGCTTGAGTGCATCGTGACGATTCCAGAGCGCAAAGTGGGTGGCATGCCACCAGGTCATTTCAAGGTGCGGGCGTCCGAACCATGAGTTGTAGGTCAGTCCTGTCTCTTGTGGGGGCATATTGCCGCTGCAGTTCACAGCGGTGAGATACTGCGACAGGATAACCCTGCGCTCCAGTTCTGCTGCCCTGGGGTCGGTGCAGGCTCCGAAATCCACAAAGGCGCCACTGCGCCAGAACTTGTTCTGTTTACGCATTGCTGCCTTCATTGCCTGATCGTACTCAAAGGGGGCAGGGCGCATACGGTTCTGCTTCTGTGAATACTCTGCACAGAAAGCCAGCACATCCTCTGTGGAAGACAGTATATAATAATGTGGAGCCGCTTCAGAGAGCGAGGCTTCTCCTTCCCAGCGCAGGGTGATGAAATAGGTAGTCTGGTCTATGGTGTGTGCGATGGTGGCACTCTGCCTGTCAGAGGCGACGATGGCAGATTGGTGCTTGTCGGCTTCTGTCCAGCAGGCTGCGTCGTCGGCATGCTGACCGGTGGGATAGGGGAGGCGGATGGAAATGGCTGCCTGTCCTTTCCTGAACAATGGGGTGTTGACACGGGCAAAGATGCCGTCGCTGTTAGGCATGCAGGCAGTGGTCACTTCCACTTTTTCCCCAGCGGCAGTATAGGCGGATTGGATGGTACCGTCCCAAAGCACCAGCTCCTGACGGATGTCACGGATGTCTTTTAGCGGCACTATGTTGCCTTGTGCATCTTTCAATGTGATGCCTATGGCACCGAGATGCAGACGGTGGGGATTGACACGGAAATACTTGGTGGCGTCCTGGTTGCGTCCGCCTTTTTTGTATTCCACGGCGTATATCTCTTCATGTCCGTGTCCGAGATTGAAGCTGCCCTCCGTTTCCTGAGGCGTAAGGTTGTCGGTATTTGGAAAACTGTGCCATCCCCAGTCACTCATGGTGTTGAGAGGAATGCCCTGTTTGTAGTCTTCGGGATAACTCTGCAAACCTGTAACATCTACGGTAGCGGCGAAGTGTCCGTTACCTACAGTAAGAGAAGCCAGGGGATTGGCTTCTCTTAGGATGGGGTTGTTTCTATATACTACCGATTGTCGGTCGATGGAACAGGTGGTGTTCTCTGTGTCAAATCCTAACGCTTCCATCTCAAGAGATGCCCAGATGAAAGGTCCCACTCCCTTGGCATCGTTTTCTCTGATGGGTTCGCTGATGTAATAGCTGTAGGAACCGTCGCGCCGCATATTGGATTTTATCGCCTTCTTGTTGGGGGTTACCTTCTTCAGTGCGGCATTCACTTCCGGTGTGGCACCCGGGCCCAAGCCAG